>CALKHV010000032.1 GCA_937988865.1 uncultured Propionibacteriaceae bacterium
GCCAGCCAGATGGCTGTTCCGGCCAGCTTCAACGACCTCGCCACCGACCGCGAGACCCGCGAGTTCTTCGGTGACATCTGGTACCAGACGGTCGTCCGCGTGCCGCGCGGCTGGGCCGGGCAGCGCATCGGCGTCCACCTCGAGTCGGCCACGCACCGCGGGACGGTGTTCGTGAACGACACCGAGGTCATCACCCACCAGGGCGGCTACCTGCCCTTCGAAGCCGACATCACCGATCTGGTCGCCCCTGGTGAGGAGTTCCGCCTCACCGTTCGCGTGAACAACGTGCTCAGCTTCCAGACGATCCCGCCGGGCGTCATCGAGGATTCCCCCCACGGGCCCAAGCTGCGCTACTGGCACGACTTCTTCAACTACGCCGGCATTCACCGCGACGTCTGGCTGACAGCGCGCCCCGAGTCCCACCTCACCGACGTCACGGTCATCACAGACATCGACGGCACCACCGGACGCGTCACCTACTCGACCGAAGCGGTCGGCGCCCTCGTCACGGACGTCGTCGTCCGGGACGCAGCAGGGCTCACCGTCGCAACCGCCACCGGAGCCGAGGGGACGCTCGACATCCCGGACGCCCACTTCTGGGCGCCGGGCGACGGCTACCTCTATGACGCCGAATTCCGAATGCTCGACGGTGAGACCGTGGTCCACAGCTACCACCAGTCGGTCGGCGTCCGCACTGTCACGATCGACGGCACGAAACTCCTGGTCAACGGCCAGCCCGTGTACCTCACCGGCTTCGGCATGCACGAGGACCACGTCACGGTCGGCAAGCAGCACATCGACTCGATGATGATCCGCGACTTCGAATGCCTGCGCTGGATCGGGGCCAACTCCTTCCGGACGTCCCACTACCCCTATTCCGAACGCGTGATGGACTATGCGGACGCCCAGGGCATCCTCGTCATCGACGAAACCCCCGCCGTCGGCCTCAACATGGGTCTCGGCGGCGGGATCATGGGCGCCCAGGGCTACACCACCTACTCCCCCGACACGATCAACGACGTCACGCAGGAGGTCCACGCCCAGGTCATCCGCGACCTCATCGCCCGCGACAAGAACCACCCGTCGGTGATCATCTGGTCGATCGCGAACGAGCCCGAGAGCGAGACCGAGGGGGCCGAGGACTACTTCCGTCCGCTGTTCGACGTGGCACGCCAGGCGGACGTGTCGCGTCCGGTCGGTTTCGTCAACGTCATGCTGGCACCCCACGGTGCCTGCCGGGTCAGCCAGTTCGCAGACCTGATCATGCTCAACCGCTACTACGGTTGGTACGTCTTCAACGACGACCTCGTCGGCGCCGAGGCCGCCTTCGCGTCCGAGTTGGAGGGATGGTCGACCGAAGGCAAGCCGATCATCATCACCGAGTACGGTGCCGACACCTACCCGGGGCTGCACCAACTCCCTGGCCAACCCTGGAGCGAGGAGTACCAGATCGACTACCTCGAGGCGCAGCACCGCGTGTTCGACAATTGCGACGCCGTGGTCGGCGAGCAGATGTGGAATTTCGCCGACTTCGCCACCACGGCGGGGATCATGAGGGTGGGCGGCAACAAGAAGGGCGCCTTCACCCGTGATCGCCAACCGAAGTCGTCCGCGCACCTCTTGCGTCGACGCTGGACCTCCACCACCTCCCCCTGGAACAGAAAGAACGGCTGACATGACTGACAACTCGACCAACCTCGCCCAGGTGGGCGTCATCGGCATGGCGGTGATGGGGTCGTCCCTCGCCCGCAACCTCGCCCACAAGGGCTACCGCACCGCGGTCTACAACCGCACCACATCGAAGACGGACGCCGTCATGGCCGAGCACGGGAGTGAGGGCGACTTCGTCCCGGCCCACACGCTCGAAGAGTTCGTTGCGTCGCTCGAACAGCCTCGCCGCATCATCATCATGGTGAAGGCCGGGTCGGGCACCGACGCCACGATCGACTCCCTGGTCCCGCTCCTCGACGAGGGCGACATCGTGGTCGACGGCGGGAACGCCTTCTTCGAGGACACGCGCCGCCGCGAGGCCGCGCTGCGCGAGCACAAGCTGCACTTCGTGGGGTGCGGGATCTCCGGCGGCGAGGTGGGCGCACTCGAGGGTCCGGCCATGATGCCCGGCGGGTCGAAGGAGAGCTACGAGGCCCTCGGTCCGATCCTGGAGAAGATCGCCGCCCAGTACGAAGGTGAGCCCTGCTGCGCCTGGATCGGCACCGACGGCGCCGGGCACTTCGTGAAGATGGTGCACAACGGCATCGAGTACGCCGACATGCAGTTCATCGGCGAGGCGTACGAACTGCTCAAGGGCGCCGGATTCTCGGCGGCCGAAGCCTCCGAGGTGTTCCAGACCTGGAACACCGGCGACCTCGACTCGTTCCTGATCGAGATCACGGCCGAGGTCCTGGCCATGGTCGATCCGCGCACCGGTGCGCCGCTCATCGACGTCATCGTCGACGAGGCCGGCATGAAGGGTACGGGGACCTGGACCGTCCAGTCGGCCCTGAACCTCGGGACGCCGGTCAACACCATCGCCGAGTCGGTCTTCGCGCGCGCACTGTCGGGCCACACCGAGCTTCGCGCCGCCGCGCAGGCGGCCCTGTCGGGCCCCGACCGCACCGTGACGGTCGACGACCGCGACGCATTCGTCGAATCCATCCGGCAGGCGCTGTGGGCGTCCAAGGTCATCGCCTACGCGCAGGGCCTGGACGAGATCCGCATGGCTGCTGCCGAGTACGGGTGGGAGATCGACGTGGCAAGCGTGGCGCGCATCTGGCGTGACGGCTGCATCATCCGTGCGAAGCTGCTCGACCGCATCAGCAACGAGTACGCGGCCAACAACCTCGTCACGCTGCTGGAGGCCCCGTCCATCAGAGCTGGACTGGCGGACTCCCAGGACGGCTGGCGCGAGGTCGTCGCAGTGGCGGCCCGGGCCGGCGTCCCGATCCCCGGATTCTCGGCGGCGCTCGCCTACTACGACATGGCGCGTGCCCCCAGGGTCAACGCAGCGCTCACCCAGGGCTTGCGGGACCAGTTCGGGTCACACACCTATCGCCGGATTGACGACGACGGCACCTGGCACATCCAGTGGTCAGGCGACCGCTCCGAGGTAGCCTACGAGTCGACCCACTGACCCGACAGAACCACGTCATCCCGAGCAGTGGGCGTCAGCGCAGCCGGGTCAGCGTGACCTCGACGAACATGTCGCAGGTCTCGCCCCCGACGAACAGGCCCCGCAGCGGCGACACGTCCGCGTAGTCGCGGCCCCGCCCCACCACGATGTGGTCGTCCCCGACGGTCCCCTCGTTGGTGGGGTCGAGGCCGCGCCAGCCGCCGTCCCAGTACTCCAGCCAGGCGTGCGACTGGCCCGAGGACGATTCGCCGGCTGCCTGCTCGGTGTCGGGCATGAGGTAGCCGGAGACGTACCGGGCCGGCACTCCCCCGCTGCGCAGGGCACCGATGAGCACGTGCGTGAGGTCCTGGCACACACCGGCGCCGGTGGCCCACGCGTCGCGGGCGCTCGAGTGCACATCGGTCACGCCGGGCAGGTACGTGACGCGGGACACCACGAGGTCGCGCGCCAGCAGGACGAAGTCACTGGGACGCGCGGCCGCCGCGCGCAGGTCAGCAGCCATGGACGCCAATTCGTCGGCGGGGGTGACCAGGCGTCCGAGGTTGAGGTACTCGGCGTGCTCGCTCACGACCTCGGGACGCGTGAACGCGTCCCAACCGACGTTGTCCCACGTCACTGGACGGTGGTCGATGATCACCTCGCTCGTCGAGACGAGGCGCAGGTGCTCGTGGCGCTCATGGAGTTCGAAGGCCGTGACGGCCGTGCCCCAGTAGTCGGTGAAGGTGTGCGTCCAGGCCGAGGGTGACACCTCGACACGGGAGTGGAGCACCTGCTGGTCGCTCGTGTTCATCGGGGTCATGCGGGCCTCGTTGTACGACGAGGACGCGCCCCCCCGGTAGCTGTAGCCGGTGCTGTGCACGACGCGGAGCGTGAGGCTCACAGCGCTCCTCCCTTCCAGGTGGGTGACGCGGCACCCTCGAAGTAGCGCTCCGAGATGGCGGCGTCGAGGTCGACGCAGAGGTGCTGCAGCGCGGTCAGTCGCTCGGGCAGCGTCGACAACACCTCATCCATGCGCTGGTACTCCAGTTCGGCGCGGGCCTTGCCCAGCAGCCACACCGGCGTCCCCTCGGCCCTCGCACCCTCAACGCCCGGTTCGAGCGCGGTGAGGGCCTCCTCGACCGACCGCAGGGAGTGGACCACCGAGCCCGGGAACAACCCGTCCAGCAGCAGGAAGCCTGCGGCGTCGCGTCCGAGGGTCTCGGCGCCATAGGTGCGGCGATAGGCGTGGAGCGCACCCCTGGCGCGCAGCGCACTGGTCCACGCGCTGGGCCGGTTCGGCGTGCTCGCGGCGAGCATCATCGTTCTGGCCGTCATGTCGACCTGCTCCAGGCCCCGCCCCAACTCGAGGAAGAGCCACCCCTCGTCGTGGCTCATCGCGCTGTCGGCGGTGCCGTTGATGACCGCGCACCGTTCGCGAAGCAGGTTGAGCGCCGAACTCGGACGCATGAGCCGTAGCGAGGGGCCCGAACCTGCGTGCCAGGTGGTGTTGATGGCCTCCCACATCTCGGGGGGAACCGTCTCGCGGGCACGACGGGCTGCCTCGCGGGCACCTGCGATCGCCGACACCACCGAGGGGGACGCGAGGTCGTGCAGCAGGAGTTGGGCGATCTCGTCGCTCACCGAGTCCGAGGTGCTCGGGTAACCCATCACGCCCAGGAGGGTTTGGGCCGCGTCGTGCACGTCGACGGTCGGATCCTCCACCACGAGTTGCAGGTGCACGTCGAGGATGCGGCAGGTGCTCTCGGCGCGCTGGACGTAGCGTCCGATCCAGTACAGCGACTCGGCGATCCGGCTCAGCATGTCGAATCCTCCACTCCTGTCTGCCGCCGCGCCTGTTGCTGCTGCTGCGGCTGCTCGTGCGGTGCGAGGATGGCCCGCACACCCTGTTGTCCCTGCGGCAGGGCCACGAAGCGGGCCGACACCGGTGGGGCCGGGGGCTGGACGTCCAGGTCGTCCGTGAGCACCCACGTGTCCTTCGACCCGCCGCCCTGGGAGGAGTTCACGATCAACTCACCTTCAGGGAGCGCGACCCGGGTCAGGCCGCCCGGCAGCACCCTCACCTCATCGCCGTTGTTGACGGCGAACGGACGCAGATCCACGTGCCTCGCTGCGAACGTGCCGTCGATCATCGTGGGCACGGTCGACAGCTGGACGACGGGTTGGGCGATCCAGCCGCGAGGGTCGTCGAGGATCCGCTGACGCAGCGCGTCCAGTTCGGTCCGGGTGGCCGCGGGACCGATGACGATTCCCTTGCCGCCCGAGCCATCCACGGGTTTGACGACGAGTTCCGCCAGTCGATCGAGCACCTCTACCCGATGGTCCGGCTCCTCCAGACGCCAGGTGTCGACGCCGGGGAGGATCGGTTCCTCGGACAGGTAGTAGCGCACCAGGTCGGGCACGTAGGTGTAGACGAGCTTGTCGTCGGCCACTCCATTGCCGATGGCGTTCGCGATCGTGACGTTGTTGCGTCGCACCGCGTTCAACAGACCAGCGCTGCCCAACAGGGAGTCGCCGCGGAACTGGGTCGGGTCGAGGAACTCGTCGTCGACCCGTCGATAGATGACGTGCACCGGCCACAGACCCTTCGTGGTGCGCACGGAGACGCGTCCGTTGCGGCACACGAGGTCGCGTCCCTCGACGAGTTCGACGCCCATCATCCGGGCCAGCAGGGCGTGCTCGAAGTAGGCGGAGTTGTGGACGCCGGGCGTCAGGACCACGATCGTCGGATCGCTGACACCGGGTGGCGCTGCGGCCGCCAGCGCCTCCCGCAACATCAACGGGTAGTTCTGCACGGGCAGGATCTTGTGGCGATTGGCGACCTCGGGCAGCGCCGACGTGATCGCCCGGCGGTTGGTCATCACGTACGACACACCCGAGGGGACGCGGACGTTGTCCTCCAGGACGCGGAACGTGCCCTTGGCATCCCTGACGAGGTCGATGCCCGCCACGTGCACACGGACGCCGTTGGCCGGCTCGATCCCGGCGACCACCCGGTGGAAGTGGGGTGAACTGGTGACCACCTGCCGGGGCACCACCCCGTCGGCGAAGACCTCGCCCTGACCGTAGACGTCGGCCAGGAACCGCTCGAGCGCCCTGACTCGCTGGGCGACCCCCTGCTCGATGCGCGTCCACTCGGACGCCTTCAGGATGCGGGGCAGGATGTCGAGCGGGAACGGCGTCTCGAGACCCCCGATGTCGAAGGTGACACCCTGGTCGAAATACGTTCGCCGCAGGTATTCCGCCCTCGACCTCACCTCGTCGGCGGGCAACCCGCGCAGGATCTCCTCCAGTTGGGCGTAGACCTCACGCACCTCACCGGACGCGGGGTCGACGAACATCTCGTCGAACGCGCCGGGTGCGGCGGCATAGTCGTCAAAGAGCGGGCTCACACTCGCACATTAGGCACGTCGTGTAACACACGTGTTTCGTCCACGAAACAGGGCTGAACTCGTGGGCGTCCCGGTGCCCGGGCTGCCGCGTATGCTGACCACGATGGGCACAGACACCACGTCGCGGCCGGCATTCCCGCCCGACATCCAGCGCGCCGTCGACGAGTGGGGTCTCTCGGGCTCGCTGCGTCGACGCTCGACCATTCGCCGCTACGTCGAGGACGACGGCATCGTCGTCGGACGCCGGCCCTCAGGCGCGCCCCGCAGCCTTCAGGTCGATCCGCTCCCGGTGGTGCTCGACGCAGTCGAGTGGTCGGCCCTGGAAGCCGGCCTCGCGCAGCGCGCCCACCTGCTCGAACTCCTCCTGGCCGATGTCTACGGCCCCCGACACCTTCTGGAGCGCGGCACGATCCCCGCCGAACTCGTGCTCGGCCACCCGGGGTTCGTCCCCCAGGCCGACGGCATCCCGACGCGCGACGAACTGGTCCTCACGGCTACCGACCTGGGCCGCGCGTCCGATGGCCGGTGGACGGTGCTCGGCGACCGGACGGAGGCCCCCACCGGTGCGGGCTACGCCATGGCTGTGCGTCGTGTCACGGCGAGGGCGCTCACGGCCACCCACCGATCAGCCGACCTGCGGCGACTGCGCGGCTTCTTCGACAGCTTGCGTGGCCGCCTGCTGGCGCTGGCCTCCGGCACGTCCGAGGTGTCGCGCGTCGTCCTGCTCGGTGAAGGTGGCGACGGAGAGTCAGCTTTCGACGACGCCTTCACCGCCATGCTCCTGGGCTTCCCCCTCGCCCGCGCGGACGACCTCGTCCTGGCGGACGGGCGTCTCTGGCTGCGCACCACCGCCGGACGCGAACCCCTCGACATCGTGGTGCGCCGCGTGGACGCTCGGGCCAGTGACCCGCTCGACCTCGACTCGCGCTCGTCCAACGGCGTCCCGGGGCTGGTGGAGGCCTCACGCCGGGGCATGGTGACGGTCGTCAATCCCCTGGGCTCCGGCATCCTGGAGAATCCGGCACTCGGTGCCTTCTGGTCAGGGATCTCGCGCGACCTGCTCGACAGCGATCCCCTGATCGAGGCTCCGCAGACGTGGTGGTGCGGTGATCGCGCATCGTTGTCGCACGTGCTCGCCCACCTGCCCGAGTTGATGCTGTCACCCCTCGGCCCCACCAGGGAGCGTCCGAGGCTGCGGGGGTCAGAGCTGAGTGCGTCGCAACGCGATGTGCTCTCCAGGCGCATCGAGGCCGAACCCTGGGCCTGGTCCGGTCAGGAGGTCGTTCCTGCGTGGCTCACGCCGATCGTGACGTCCCGCGGACTGGTGGAGCGTCCGACAGTGGTGCGGACCTTCACCCTCGGCGGAGCCGGAAGCCCCGTCGTCATGCCCGGCGGGCTCGCCAGGGCTGCATCCGACGACCAGCGGGCGGGCGTGGGGACGCTCGAACAGTCCATTGCCAAGGACCTCTGGGTCCTGGGCTCGGCGGGGGTCAAGGAGGCCGTCGAGGAGTTCGCGTCGATCCGCGTCGCCAGCCCCTCGAGCCCTTCAACTCCCGATGAAGCGTCCGAACCCCGTCCCCGGGGGCTGGCGATCGCACTCTCGAACCGGTCGGCCGAGGACCTGTACTGGTTCGGACGTTACGCGGAACGGGCGGAGGCCACCGCGCGACTGCTGCTCGTGGCCGACGACCTCGTCGAAGACCACCTCAACCGCCCGGGAACCGCCGGCCACGAGGCCATGACCGTCGTGCTGGACGCGATCGACACCCTGACTGCCGTCCGCCGGGAGCGACTGTTGTCGACGAGTGACAACGGTCAACCGGATGCCGTCAGGGAACCCCTGAGCCACCTGCGCCGCCTCGTCTTCGACGCCGCCCGCCGCGGGACGATCCATCACGCGGTCAGTCGTGCCGGTCAGGCGGCGGGCGAGGTGCGCGACCTCCTGTCGTCCGACACCTGGATGGTCCTCAGCCGACTCGAGCGTCACCTCACCGACCCACCCCCCGACGAGGAGCGCCTTCAACCGGTTCTCCTGAGCGTGGTCGAGTCGCTCCTCGCCCTGGCCGGGATGAGCGCCGAGGGACTCGTGCGCGATGCCAGCTGGGCCTTCTTCGACGCAGGGCGCCGGATGGAACGCAGCCAGGAGACACTGCGGCTCTTGCGCGCGATGCTGGGGCAGGCCCGGCGTCCCAGAGTGGACGCGTTCGCCCTCGAGGCCACCCTCCGGACGACCGACAGCATCATTTCCCACCGTCGCCGGCTGGTCGACGGACGCGGACGACGCCACGAACTCGAGATCGCCCTCGACCTGCTGCTGGTCGACCCCACCAACCCCCGCTCGGTCCTCTACCAGCTCACCCGACTGCAGTCCGACCTGGCGTACGTGCCCGAGTCGTCACTGGGTGATGCCACGGCGTCACTCGTGACCCTCACGCGCTCGCTCGACCCGCGCCAACTCGCACTCGGCGAACGGGCGCGTCTGGTCGAGGCCCTGACCGCCGTCGAGAAGCGCCTCCGCGCCCTGTCCCAGCTCCTCGACAGCACCCACTTCACGCACCAGGTGCGGTCGCGCGTGGTGGTGGAAGGACTGTGAGGGCTGCGTCCGAGAAGAACCACCAAACTCGTCGTTACAAGGTGAAACACCGCACCGACTACACCTATGACGAAGAGGTCACGGCCTCCTACGGCCGGGCTGTCCTGCGTCCACGCGACACTCCGACGCAGCGAGTCATCCGGCACCAGATCGAGGTGACGCCCACGCCCAACACACTCCTCGAGCACGTCGACTTCTTCGGCAACTACAGCCACTACCTCGAGATCCACACTCCTCACCGGCAGCTCGACGTCACCAAGCACGCCGTCGTCAACGTGGCCACGCCCATGACCGATCTGGCCCGCTTCGACCGCTGGACGGTCGGCGACGGTGCGGCCGCAGCGGCCGCGGCCCCCTACGACACCGCCCTGCGCGCCGCGTTCACCCTGCCCTCGGCGCTCGTCGACCAGGGTGACGCGGTCCGGCGATTCGCCGCCGAGGCCTTCCCGAGCGACGCCCCCCTCGGACGCGCACTCGACCACCTGGTGAGCTTCATCCACGCCGAGTTCCGCTACACCCCCGGCGCGACCACCGTCCACACGACACTGCCTGAACTCCTGGATGCACGGGCGGGCGTCTGCCAGGACTTCGCCCAGCTCGCCATCGGCTGCCTGCGCGCCCAGGGCTACGCAGCCCGCTACGTGAGTGGCTACCTCGAGACGCAGCCGCCGCCGGGCCAACCCAAACTCGAGGGCGCGGACGCCACCCACGCGTGGCTCGCCGTGATGCTCCCGGACGGGACGTGGCTCGATCTGGACCCCACGAACGACTGCGCGGCCGATTCCCGCTACGTCGTGACTGCCTGGGGACGCGACTACCGCGACGTGGCCCCCCTGAAAGGCGTGATCTACAGCGAGGGTGCGTCCAGTTCATTGAAAGTCTCGGTCGACGTCACCCGACTCCCTGACTGATGCGTCTCATGGCACCATGGACGCATGGAGCCCACCCTCGACCACGTCCTCGCCACGATCGACGCCCTGGTCGCATCCACCTGGCCCACCACCGAGGCCGAGCGCATCGCCTGGTTCACCGAGCACAACCTGCACCCCACCCGCGCGCTGGGTGACGACCCTGAATGGGGCACGGCCGTGCCCGGCTGGGGCGATGCGGCGATCACCTGGTCGAGCTTCGAGGACGAGTTCGTCGACGTCGGCTGGTTCCTGCACCCCGGCGCCGGCGAAGAGGTCCTCACGGCCGAGTTCGCGCAGCTCGCCACCGGGCTTGCCGAACGGTTCGGTGATCCGGTCGAGTACTCCGACCCCGACGAGCCGCTCGGCGGCGTGTGGCAGGACGGCGTCCATTCGATCCAGCTCTACGCCCACACCGAAGAGGGCGACTGCCTGCAGATCCACGTCGGCCTGACCGAACGTGAAGAGGCCCAGGCGATCGCGTCCGGGGAGTTCGGGGTCTGAGCTTCAGTCCACGATGAGCGGCTCCATGGCCGCTCGCGTCTCGTCGGGCAGCGCCATCGGACGTCCGCCGGGGTCGGCACACACCAGCACGGTCCTTGCTCGCGCCATGACCTTTCCACCGGCCAGCGGATCGGTGATCTCGCAGGCGATGACGGCCGACGAACTCCCCAGCCCCACAGGTGCGGTCACGACGTCGTACGGCTCCAGCCTGTAGTCCATCTGGACGAGGTAGTCGACGTCCTGGCGGGCCACGAGCCACATGTACCGGGGTGCGTCCGAGGTCATGCCGAGTCGGGCCGTGGCCGGGTCGGCCTCGGTCGTCATGGCGATCCGGGCTTCCTGCACGTAGTCGAAGTAGCGGACGTTGTTGACATGGCCGTAGGAGTCGAGGTCGCTCCAGCGCACCTGCAGCGGGTGATGATGTCCGCGTCCTGACAGTGCCGGAGCCTCCAGCGGACGCATCGCCGGCAGGTCACGCTGCACCGACATGAAGTGGTCGCGCTCCGACCGCGTCATGCGCCTCGGCGTCCCCGCGGTGAAGTCGAACGGGCACAGGATGGTCGTCGCACGGGCGCACAACTCACCGTCGTGACGCAGCTCGTAACCGATGACGAACCGTGCCGCCCCGACCTCGGCCACCGCCAACTCGATCTCCATGGGCCGGTCGGAGTACGAGATCGGACGCAGGTACTCGATCTGGTGGCCCACCACGACGACCCCACCCCCAAGCATGTGGTGGTTGGGGCCGTCCAGCAGGAATTGCGCGCGCGCCTCCTGCAGGTAGTCGACGTAGAGGGCGTTGTTGACGTGCCCCTGTGCGTCCATGTCGCCCCATCGGATCGGGGCGGTGAAGGTGTTCCTGGTCACTCGGACGCTTCGTCGTCGTACAGGGAGTCGACCGCGTCGGCGTAGGTCGCGGCGATGACGTTGCGACGCACCTTCATGTTGGGAGTCACCCCACCCTCATCGACGGTCAGCTCGTGGTCGAGGATGGCGAACCGCTTGACCGTCTCCCAGCGCTCGAGGTGGCTGTTGGCGCGGTCCATGAAACGTCCGATGGACGCGTGGATCTCGGGCAGCTGCGTCAGCTCCGCATAGCTGAGGTCTTTGTGGCCACGACGTTCGGCCCACTTCTCCAGGCTCACGGGGTCGAGCGTGACGAGGGCGACGATGTACTTGCGTCCCTCGCCCAGTGCGACGGCCTGACTCACGTACGGGATGTTGGCCGAGATCGCCGATTCGACCTTCTGCGGGGCGACGTACTTGCCGCCCGAGGTCTTCATGAGGTCCTTCTTGCGGTCGGTGATCGTCAGGTAGCCGTCGGCGTCGAGGGACCCGATGTCGCCGGTGTGGAACCACCCGTCGGTGTAGGACTCGGCGTTCGCCTCGGGCGAGTTGTGGTAGCCGACTGTGATGGTCGGCCCCTTGAGGAGCAGTTCGCCGTCCTCGGCGATCTTCGCCTCGATGCCCGGAATGACCGGTCCGACGGTGCCGAAGCGCGGCTTGGTCGGGACGTTGACGAAGGCGACGGCGGAGGTCTCGGTCATGCCGTACCCCTCCACGACGATGATCCCGGCCGAGTAGAACCACTCCTGAACCTGGCTCGACAACTTGGCCGAACCGGAGATGAAGAACTTGATGTTGCCGCCCATCTTCTCCTTGAGCTTGGAGAAGACGATCTTGTCGGCGACCTTGTAGCGGGCGGCGAGGCTGCGGGGCATGGGTTGGCCGGCGAGGCGGTAGCTGCGGGACTCGCGTCCGACCGCGAACGCCCAACGGGTGAGGCGACCCTTGATGCCGTCACGCGGAGCCGATGTCATCACGGCGTTGCGGACCTTCTCGAAGATGCGTGGCGCGCCACACATGAAGGTGGGGTGCACTTCTCCGAGGCCGGCCATGATGCGGTCCAGGCGTCCATCGACGGCGGTCGCGAAGCCGATGGCGATCTGGATCGAGACAAGGCACTTGCCGAAGACGTGCGACAGCGGGAGCCACAGGTACTGCACGTCATCGAGTTCCAGGATGTCCAGCGCGTCGATGGCGACGCCCTCGTATGCCCAGGCCTCGTGGGTGAGTTCGACCCCCTTCGGACGTCCGGTGGTGCCCGAGGTGTAGATCAGGGTGCTGAGGTGGTCGCGCGTCGTTGCGTCGATGGCCTGCTCGACCGAGTCGGGATGTTCCGCGAGGTGGGCGCGTCCGAGGGCCACGAACTCCGACCAGGTCAGGACGCGGGGATCAGGGTGATCACCCCTGCGGTCGTCGTCGATCAGGATGATGTGGTGAATCTGGTCGTCGAGTTCGGACGCCGACTGCACCTTCGCCGCCTGAGCGCTGTTCTCGGCGACGAAGACGACGGACGCCGAGTCCTGCAGGATGTACACGACGTCGTCGACCTGGGTGTTGGGGTACACCGTGGTGGTGGCCCCGCCTGCGCAGGCGATCCCGAGGTCGGCGAGGATCCACTCCATCCTCGTGCTGGACGCGATGGCCACCCGTTGCTCGAGGGCCAGCCCGAGCGCGACGAAGCCGGCGGCGCACTCGTGGACCGCGGTCTGGGCCTGCGTCCACGTCATGGGCGTCCACGTGTTGGGGCCGTCGACGCGGTCGGGCACGAGGTAGGCAGTGGCGTGGGGAGTCAGGTGGACGCGACGTCGGAGCATGTCTCCGATGTTGTTGGCGCTCTGCGCCAGGATCTCAGCCTGTGTGGTGGCCATGGGGGTGCTCCTCTTGGTCGATTGCACAGTCTATCGGTGACGGGCGTCCGAGCCTGTGGATGAACCGGCCAAAGGGTGGCACGCCGACTGGTCGGGAACTGACACGAGGGCCCGCAAATCCAATAATGGCGGACGTTATGCTTGAAGCACCATGGCCACGACCTCTCTGCCCGTATTCCAGCCCGGTGATCCCGCGACCGAATCGACGGACGTGCCGTGGTTGTCTGACGAGCAGCAAAGGGTATGGCGCGCCTGGCTCCTCGGCGTGGCGCGGATCGACGACTACCTCGACCGCGACCTCCGCGGCCGCGGCCTCGACATGGGTGAGTACGAGATCCTCGTGTGCCTGTCTGAGGCTCCTGCGCGGAGCATGCGCATGTCTGAGCTCGCCGATCTCGTGCACCAGTCGCGTTCACGCCTGACCCACACGATCACGCGCATGGAGCGCGACGGCTACATCGCCCGGTGCTGCGCGCCCGATGATGGGCGCGGCGTCAATGCGAGTCTCACCGATGACGGGTTCGCCCTGCTCGAAGATGCAGCGCCCAGTCACGTCCGCGCTGTGCGCCGCATCTTTGTGGACGCGGTCGACCCGCGCGATTTCGCCGCCATCGGACGCGCCATGGAGGCCGTCCTCGCGGTGGCAGACTGATCGGGTGGACCCGCTCGAGAGCTTCCTGACCAGTCTGGATGACGCCTCGTGCGTCGATACGTCCTCCCTCGCCAAGGCGCTCTACTCGACGGATGCGTCGCTCTACCGGGTCGTGCCCCAGGTGGTCGCACGTCCCCGGACGCGCGAGGAACTCATCGTCGTGGCCCGCGCGGCGCTCGCGGCCGGGCTTCCGGTCACCACCCGTGGGGCCGGGACAAGTTGCGCGGGCAACGCAGTGGGCACCGGACTCGTCATCGACGTGGGACGCCACCTCACCTCCATCCTCGCTCTTGACGCGGACGCCCGCACCGCGACCGTCGAGCCGGGCGTCGTGCAGGCGTCCCTGCAGGCCGCAGCGAAGCCGTTCGGGCTGCGTTTCGGACCCGATCCCTCGACCCACACCCGATGCACCATCGGGGGGATGATCGGCAACAACGCGTGCGGTCCCCGCGCCCTGGGCTACGGACGCACCTCCGACAATGTGATCGCCCTCGAGATCCTGACCGGAACCGGTGAGCTCGTGACGCTGGGGGGCGCAGACCTCGCGTCCCCCCTGCCTGCCCTGCGTGACCTCGTCGGCGCCAACCTGGGGACCATCCGCACCGGCTTCGGACGCTTCGGACGCCAGGTGTCGGGCTACTCGATGGAGCACCTGCTGCCCGAGCGCGGGTTCGACGTCGCCCGCTTCTTCGCGGGCACCGAGGGGACGCTGGGCATCATCGTCCAGGCCACGGTCCGCCTCGTCGCCGACGCCCCGATCGCGCTGATGGTCGCGCTGGGGTACCCGACGATGGCCGACGCGGCCGACGCCATGCCTGTGATCCTTCCCTTCCGCCCCACCGCCGTCGAGGGCATGGACCGGCGCATCGTCGACGTGGTGGCGCGACGGCGCGGGGAGTCGTCCGTGCCACCACTCCCCCGCGGCGACGGCTGGGTGTTCGTCGAGGTCGTCGGTGACGATCCCGATGAGGTGCGTGGACGCGCGGACGCGATGCTCGCTGCGTCCGGGGCCCTGGAGGGTTGGGTGGTGGACGATCCCGATCGCGCGAAGGTGCTGTGGAAGATCCGCGAGGACGGCGCCGGCCTCGCCGGTGTCAGCCTCGAGAACCCCGCTTATCCGGGCTGGGAGGATGCTGCTGTTCCCCCCGAGAGGCTCGGGGCCTACCTTCGCGAGTTCGACGCGTTGCTCGACCGGTACGGCCTGCAGGGGCTTCCTTACGGACATTTCGGCGACGGTTGCGTCCACTGCAGGATCGACTTCCCGCTCGAGCGCGCCGGCGGTACGAGCACCTATCGAGCCTTCGTCGAGGACGCAGCCGCTCTCGTGGCGAGCCACGGCGGTTCGATGTCGGGCGAGCACGGCGATGGACGGGCACGCTCGGCACTCCTCCCCGCGATGTACTCCCCGGCCGCCCTGTCACTGTTCGGGCAGGTCAAGTCGCTGTTCGACCCGTCCAACCTCCTGAATCCGGGCGTTCTCGTCGATCCACGACCGGTGGACGCCGACGTCCGCGTGGCCGCCACCATCGGATCGCCCCTGCGCACCAGCCATCCCGAGTTCGTGCGCGAGGTGCACCAGTGTTCGGGTGTCGGCAAGTGCCTCGCCGACTCGACCTCCGGTGGCGGAGTGATGTGTCCCAGCTTCCAGGCGACGCGGGACGAGAAGGACTCGACCCGCGGACGCGCGCGCGTCCTGCAGGAGATGGTGAACGGCTCGCTCATCACCCAGGGATGGCGCTCCCCCGAGGTGCGCGAGGCCCTCGACCTCTGCCTGTCGTGCAAGGGCTGCTCACGTGACTGCCCGACCGGGGTCGACATGGCCGCCTACAAGTCGCGCGTCCTCTACGAGAGCCTGAAGGGTCGCGTACGTCCGGCGTCCCATTACGCCATGGGTTGGCTGCCACGCTGGGGACGCATGGTCGCGTCCGTGCCGGGGCTCGGCGCCGTGGCCAATCTGGGGACGCAGACACCCGGCCTGAAGCACGCCATCCGCTGGGCGGCCGGGGTCGACCAGCGACGTCCGATGCCGAAGTTCAGACCGTTCGGTTCGGCCGCCCGTGACTACCGTCGCGGCGCGGACGCCGAGGTGGAGGTCGACGGGACGCGTCCGCCGGTCGCGATCTGGGTCGACTCGTTCACGCACGCCTTCGAGGGCGCCCAACTCCCGGCGCTGGTGTGGGCCCTGGCCGACGGCGGGTTCGAGCCCTTCGTCATCGAGGACACGGCGTGCTGTGGTCTCACCTGGATCACCACCGGCCAACTCGACGGTGCGCGAAGGCAACTCCAGGGTGCTGTGGAGGTTCTCGGCCCGATCGCCGAGGCGGGTATCCCGATCGTCGGCATGGAACCCAGTTGTCTGGCGGTGTGGCGCAGTGACGCCGCCGACCTGCTCCCGGACGAACCACGGGTCGCCACGATCGCCTCGGCCATCCGCACCCTGGCAGAACTTCTGGGCACGGTCGAGGAGTGGGACGCGCCCGACCTGACCGGACACACGATCATCGCCCAACCCCATTGCCACCATGCGTCCGTGCTGGGATGGGCGGCCGACGCTGCCCTGTTGGCGCGCACGGGCGCTGAGGTCATCACACTCGGAGGGTGTTGCGGTCTCGCCGGGAACTTCGGGGTCGAGCGCGGGCACTACGAAGTGAGCGTCAAAGTGGCCGAGCACGACCTCCTGCCGGCCCTGCACGCCCACCCGGACGCGATCGTGCTGGCGGACGGATTCAGCTGCCGCAAGCAGGTCTCAGACCTCGAGGCCCGCGATTCGATGACGCTCGCCCAACTCCTGGCCGCCCACGGACGCTGATCAGCCGGTCAGGGAGGACGGCGACGCCGACCGCGCCTTCCTGACCACAGCGACGGACTGGATGGTCGCTGCCACCAGCGGCGGCGCAAGGACCATGCCGATGAGACCCGCGACGGTGCCGCCGATCAGCGTGGCGAGCAGCACGACCACGGGGTGGATGCGCAGCGCTGAGCCGAGCGCCCAGGAACTGACCGCGCTCTGGATGGTGCCGTTGGAGATGACGAACACGACGGCGATGATCGCTGCGGTGCTTGCTCCGCCCGAGCCGAAGGCGATCAGAACCGCGAACGCGCCCGTGATCCAGGCGCCGAGGAACGGGATGAACGACAGCACGAAGTACAGGATGAAGATCGAGCCGGCCAACGGCACCCTCAGCAGCAGCAGCGGCACCATGAGGATGGGCGCGGTCACCAGGGTGGTGATCGAAACGCCCTTGAAGTAGCCGCGCAGCGACGTCTGCACGACACTGGCGACGTCTTCGGTGAGCTCCGCGTCCCACGAGGCGATCCGCGCCAGCCAGCCAGGAAAGTTGCGTCCGTCCCGGAGCACGAAGAAGAGGAAGAAGACCGAGAAGAAGGTGCCCATCCCGAACGCCAACGCGCCCGAGAAGGTACCGGACGCCAGGCCGACCAACCCCTGGGCGACGCGCGGGGCGTACTGCTCGACGTTCCCCCTCATGCGCTCGAGGAGCAGCGGGTCCAGGTCGAGCGTGCGTCCCCAGGCCACCAACGAGTCCCAGCCCGCCCACAACTGACGGTAGATCTGGGGCAACTCACTCAGGAAACCACGGACCACGACAGCGACCATCAACGCAGCGAGCGCGATCGCCACCAGCAGACCCACCACAGTGGCGAGGAGCCTGCTGAGGCCCCAGCCCTCGAGTCGAAGGACGAGGGGCTCCAGGACCACCCCCAGGATGACGGCGATGACCAACGGCACGACGATCCCGCTGATGGCTCCCAGTGCCGTCGACAGGATCACGAGCAGGGCCAGGACGCCGATGGACGCCCAGCTTGCCCTCCCCATCCGGAGGAGACGAGCCGTCCGGTCCCGCTGGGGGGTGTCACTCACGATGTCCTCGATTCGCCTGTGCGGCCCCGCTGCCGATGGGGAGGCGACAACAGTCCCGAGAGGGCCCCACCTGTGGGCGAACACTAGCAGTCGCGCCAGCGCGACCAGTGCTACCGAACCCGGCGCACTGAAGACTGGAGGCTGAGGTCGTTCCAGCGTCCCGGGTCGTCGAGCGTCGCCATGCCCACCTCGACGCCACCCCGACCCACGGACGCGACGCTGACGAGCAGCGACAGCGTCGGGTAGCCGTGGACGCGGTTGTCGCGGATGATGGCGCGATCATCAAGGGGACCCACCCCGGTGGACGCCGCCAGGACCGCCAGCCAGGCATCCCACCACCGGCCATCCGGGCCGGGGGTGGTGGGGGCGGACGCGAAGGCGTCGAGCCAGGCCGCGACGCGCGCAGTCGCCGGGTCGTCCACGTCGTCGTGCGCGATCATGTGCGTCCCGGGGGCCAGGTCGACGACCCGTGGGGCGCCGCCCTCCCATGACGTGACGCGGACGCCGTCGGCGGTGACCTGCACGAGGTTGAAACCCAGTGTGGTCAGCGGATCAGGAAGGGCCCGCCCGGCGAGGGCGTCCAGGACGAGGGAACCGCGTGAGGTCACATCAGGCCCTTCAGCGCCACCGGCGCGGTTGAGCAGCACTGCCAGATTCGAGTCGTCGACGGCGAGCCAGGCGCCACCCGCGAGCTCGTCCAGAACCCCGCGGACCGCCGGCCGATCCGGCCACCAGGCGCCCAACGAACGCCACGGACGCTGCGGGTCCTCGTCGCGTACGGCCAACACCCTGACGGGGCCGGCGCCCGGCTCCGGGACGCGGATCACGACGGTGCACATGATCAGGAAGGGTACTCACCCACGTCCACGATGGGACAATCGCACCCATGGTCATCGTCGTTGGGGTCACGGGCGGTATCGCCGCCTACAAGGTCGTCCACCTCGTGCGGTTGTTCATCGGGGATGGGCACGAGGTGCACGTGGTCCCGACCGAGGACGCCCTGCGCTTTGTGGGACGCCCCACTTGGGAGGCGATCTCGAGGAACCCGGTCACGACGTCGGTGCACGACGACGTTCCCCAGGTTCGGCACGTGGCGCTCGGGCAACGGGCCAACCTCGTCGTCGTGGCGCCCGCGACGGCCAACACCATCGCGACCATGGCCGCCGGCCTGGCCGATGACCTGCTCGGGACGACGCTCCTCGCCACCAGCGCTCCCGTGTTGATCGCACCTGCGATGCACACCGAGATGTGGAATCACCCCGCGACCAGGGCGAACGTGGCGACCCTGCGGTCGCGCGGAGTCCATGTGGTCGGGCCGGACGACGGCCCACTCACCGGCGGCGACTCGGGCCCGGGACGCATGAGTGAGCCGGAGGTGATCCACGAAGCTGCGCTCGCGCTGCTCACCACGCGAGCCGATCTGGCCGGCCTCACCGTGGCCGTGTCGGCGGGCGGCACGCGTGAGCCCATTGATCCCGTCCGCTACCTCGGGAACCGCTCAAGCGGACGGCAGGGGGTCGCGCTCGCCGTCGCGGCCGCCGAGCGGGGTGCCCACGTGCTGCTGGCCGCGGCCAACATCGACGGCGACATCCTGCGCGACGCCCAACGGCCCGGGGTTCACATCACGAAGGTGGGCTCCGCCGCGGACCTCTCGACGGTGATGCGGCGAGCCGCGGACATCGCGGACATCATCATCATGGCCGCGGCGGTCGCGGACTACCGCGTGGCTGAGATCTCGGACGGCAAGCTGACCAAGGAGTCCGGCGCGCCGCCGACCCTCACCCTCGTCGAGAACGAGGACATCGTCGCCGGTCTGGCGTCCCGTCGGCGTCCCGGCCAGACCATCGTCGCCTTCGCGGCCGAGACCGCTCGCGGTGACGAACTCCTCGAGCGTGGTCGTCGCAAGCGGAGCCGCAAGGGCGTCGACCTGCTCGCCGTGAACGAGGTCGGCTGGGAGAAAGGCTTCGAGGCGCCGGACAACCGATTGACCATCCTCGGCTCGGCCGACGAGATCGTCGCGGAAACCGCCGGGTCGAAGCGTCACGTCGCGGACGCGCTGCTGGACGCCGTGCTCGACACGCGCCGTTTGCCCTGAAAGGAGCGCCTCGAGGCCCGGGTGCAGGGGGCGCCCGCGGCGTACGCTTGAGTCATTGAAGTCCGGCCTCCTCGAGGAGGACGACCGCATCGAGTACGTGGAGACGGTCCCGGATCGTCGTATCGAGATCGCGATGCAGCCGACCATGTCACTGGGCGAGACCAAGAGGGTCCACCGCGACACGGCCAGGTACACCCTGACCCACGAATTCGAGCCGGAGGCCAGCGGCACCAGGATGACGTTGCGGGTGCAGGTGCATGACGTGCATGTCTCCGAACGCCTGATCGACCGTTTGGAGGGCAAGAGTGCCGAACGGTTGGTGCACCACCGCCTGCAACGGATCGCGAAGGCTGTCGAATCCTCGGCGTCCGACGCGTGACCGGGACGAAGCAGCGCTCAGTCGACGTCGTTGCCTGCCACACGGTGGAATTCGGCCCGTCGTCGCGCCTGCTCGACCGGGTCGGGCACCGGAAGGGACGCGACGAGCTTGCGCGTGTAGTCGTGCTTCGGGTTCGAGAGCACTTCCGTCCCGGTCGCGACCTCCAGTAGCTCACCCTGGTAGAGGACGCCAATGCGGTGGGCCAGCATGTCGACCACAGCGAGGTCGTGACTGATGAACAGGCACGAGAATCCGAGGCGCTGCTGCAACTCCTTGAACAACTCGAGAACGGTGGCCTGCACCGACACGTCGAGAGCGCTCGTCGGCTCGTCCGCGACCAGCAGCTTGGGGTCGAGCACGAGCGCTCGCGCCAGGCTCACGCGCTGACGTTGCCCTCCGGAGAGCTCGTGGGGGAAGCGTCGGGCATAGGCCGCGGGCAGTTCGACGGCCTCCAGCATCGCGGACACCTTCGCCCTGCGATCGGCGCTCGACAGGTTGCGGGCATGGATCTCGAGGGGCTCCTGGATGCACTCGCCGATCGTGAGCTGGGGATTGAAGCTCGTGGCCGGATCCTGGAAGACAAAGCCGATCTGCTTCCGGACGGGCTTGAAGTCACGTTCCCGGATGCCGCGCATCTCGTGACCCAGCACCTTGAGCGAACCTCCGGTGGTCGGCTCGAGGCCGGCGATCGCGCGTCCGATCGTGGTCTTGCCCGAACCCGACTCCCCCACCAGGCCGAACACCTCCCCAGCGTGGATCGTGAAGTCGACGCCTCTGACCGCCGTGAACGCCGGCAGGCCGAGGCGTCCGGGATAGGTGATCTCAAGACCCGTGGCGACCACCACCGGCTCGCCGGCGAGGAGCTCGGCGTGCTGGGCCTCGGTCAACTTCGCGGACGCGGAGTTGCGCCCCACGTGGGGCACCGCAGCCAGTAGCGCCTTGGTGTACTCGTGCTGGGGACGCGCGAACAGTTCGGTGGCCCAGTTCCGCTCGACGATGCGTCCCTGGTACATGACGGCCACCGAGTCGGCGAGGTCGGCGACGACCCCCATGTTGTGCGTGATGAGCACGATGGACGTCCCGAACTGGTCACGGACGTCACGCATCAGCTGGAGGATTTCGGCCTGGACCGTCACGTCGAGCGCTGTGGTCGGTTCGTCCGCGACGATCAGCTCGGCGCCCATGGCCAGCGCCATGGCGATCATGATGCGCTGCTTCTGACCGCCCGAGAACTCGTGCGGGTAACGGTCGATGCGGTGCTCGGGGTCGGGCATGCCGACCTTCCGAAGGCTCTCCACCGCGCGCTCACGCAACTCGGCCTTCGACAGCTTCGGGTTGTGCGCGCGCAGGCCCTCGGCCATCTGCCACCAGATGGGGTAGACCGGATTCAGTGCGCTCGAGGGCTCCTGGAAGACCATCGACACGTCGCGTCCACGAATGGCCCGCATCTTCGCACCCGACAGACCGACCACGTTCGTGCCCGAGACCAGGACGACGCCCTTGGCTGTGGCGGTCTCAGGCAGCAGGCCGAGGATGCTGCGAGCGGTCACCGTCTTGCCCGAGCCAGACTCACCCACGATCGCAAGGACCTCGCCAGGGTCGACGTAGAGACTGACCCCGTTGACGGCGGCCACGTCTCCGTGGTCGGTGGCGAAGGCCACGTCCAGATCGTCGATCTCGAGACGAGGCACACCTGAATAGTCGCGCAGGTGGGCCGGCGCCAGTTCGCGTCCGGGGACTGCGATGTCGCTCATGCCGAGACCTCCTTCTTGCGTCGTCCGGTGGCCCTGCGCGTGCGCAGTCTCGGGTCGTTCAAGTCGTTCATCGACTCGCCCACCAGGGTGATCCCGAGGACGCTGAGCACGATGGCGAGGCCCGGGAACACGGCCGTCCACCACATGCCCGAGGTGACGTCGGCCATCGAGCGGTTCAGGTCGTAGCCCCACTCGGCGGCGCTGGTCGGCTCGATGCCGAAGCCGATGAAGCCCAGCCCGGCGAGGGTCAGGATCGCCTCGGACGCGTTGAGCGTGAAGATCAACGGCAGCGTCCGGGTGGCGTTGCGGAAGATGTGCCGGAACATGATGCGCCAGTGGGGTGCACCGACGACCTTGGCGGCCTCGACGAACGGTTCGGCCTTGAGCCGGATCGTCTCGGCGCGGATGACGCGGAAGTACTGCGGGATGAACACCACCGTGATGCTGATGGCGGCCGACAGGATGCCGCCCCAGGCACTCGACTGCCCCCCTGAGATGACGATCGACATGACGATGGCCAGCAGGAGCGACGGGAAGGCGTAGATGGCGTCGGCGAGCATGACGAGGATGCGGTCGAGCCAGCCCCCGATGTAGCCCGACACGAGACCGAGCAGGACGCCGAGGAACAGGGACGCGATGACGGCCGCGATGATGACCGCCACGGCGGTGCGCGTCCCCCAGATGACGCGGGACAGGACGTCGAAGCCGCTGACGGTCGTACCGAGCAGGTTCCTGGACGACGGGGCCTGCTGGGTCCCGAACGATCCCGCGGCGTCGGCGGTCTGGGCCCACGAGAAGGGGGCCAGCAACGGGGCGAAGATGGCTGTCACGAGCAGGATTCCGCTGAGCACAAGTCCGGTGATGAGCATGCCTCGCTGGAGGCCGACGGAGCGGCGGACGTCCGCGACGACCGGCAGTCGCTGCCACCAGGTCTCATCGGGGGTGTGAACGATGACGGGAATGTCGGTCATGTCAGTACCTCACTCGCGGGTCGATGAGGGCGGCCACCACGTCGACGACGAAGTTGCTGACCGCGACGATCACGGCGAGCATCATCACGATGCCCTGCACGGCAACGTAGTCACGACTCGACATGTACTGGGCGAGCATGAACCCGAGCCCCTTCCACTCGAAGGTGGTCTCGGTGAGCACGGCCCCGCCGAGCATCATCGCGATCTGCATGCCCATGACAGTGATCACCGGGATCAGGGCCGGACGCAGCGCGTGCTTGCGCACCAACCTCGTCTCGGCCACGCCTCGACTGCGCGCCGACTCGATGTACTGCTGCTCGAGCGTCCCGATGAGGTTCGTGCGGACGAGGCGCAGGAAGATACCGCCCGTCAGCAGGCCGAGCGCGACGGCGGGGAGCACGGCGTGCGACACGACGTCGAGGATCAGCTCGACATCACCCAGACGGATCGCGTCGAGCAGGTAGAAAGGTGACGGGTTCGCGATGGTGCCCATCTTCACCTCGCCCGCGGTTGAGATCCGGCCGGCGACCGGGAGCCAGCCCAGAGTGACCGAGAAGATGAGCTTGAGAAGGAGGCCGATGAAGAAGACGGGCGTGGCGTACCCGAGGATGGCGAGGACCCGCAACACGGCGTCCTGCCACTTGTCGCGACGATAGGCCGCGAGCATCCCCAGGGGGATGCCCAGGCTCAGCGCGACGAGGATGGCGTAGCCGACGAGTTCGGCGGTGGCCGATCCGTAAGTGGTCAGGACGGTCAGCACGGGGCGGTTGTCGCTGAAGGTGGTGCCGAAGTCACCGGTGAGGACGTTGCCCAGGTACTCCAGGTACTGCACGATGATCGGACGGTCGTAGCCCGCCTCGTGGACGCGTTGGGCGAGTTGGTCGGGTGTGAGGCGTCCGCCCAGGGCGGCGGTGATCGGATCACCGGTGATGCGCATGAGAAAGAAGACGACGGTCATCAGGATGAGGATCGTCGGAAAGATCAGCAGGAACCGCGTGAGGAGGTAGCGTCCGAGACCGCCCTTGCGCCGTCTCGACTGCACCTCGACCGGGACGCTCGGCTGTGCGTCCCTGGTCACGACCTGCGTGGCTTCGCCGACGTCGTTCATCTGACCTTCTCGCCTGGATGTTCGTGAATCGCAGGACCGGCCGTCTGGATCGACGGCCGGCCTGCGACGGGTGATTCGACTACGTGAGGATCGTGCGCTACTTGCTGATCGTGCCCAGTCGCACCTTGAACGACGCGTCGAGTGTCTCGGAGACACCCTTCACGTCCTTGCCCGCCACGGCGAGCTGCTTGCCCTGCTGCATCGGCAGCGTCGGGAGCTCGTCCGCGACGATGTCCTGGATCTTGGTCAGGATCTCGAGACGCTTGGCCGCGTCACCCTCGGTGGCTTCGGCCGAGATCAGGGATTGAACCTCTGCGTTGTCGTAGTGGTTCACAAGGAAGTTGTCCTTGGTGAAGAACGGCGCAAGGTAGTTGTCAGGGTCGGAGTAGTCGGGGAACCAACCCAGCTGGTAGATGCCATAGGCATCTGCGGAACGCTGCTTGGAGTACTGCACCCACTCGGTCGACTGCAGGTCGACGGTGAAGAGTCCGCCATTCTCGATCTGGGTCTTGAGAGCGGCATACTCATCGCCCGAGGAGGGACCGTAGTGGTCGGGGTTGTACTGCAGCTTCAGCGTGACCGGGGTGGTGACCCCGGCGGCCTCAAGGACAGCCTTCGCCTTGTCGAGGCTGGGCTTGCCGTTGCCGTCGCCGTAGAGGGTCTTGAGCTGGGTGCCGGCCGACACCTGGCCGTCGGGAACGACGCTGTACAGCGGGCTGTAGGTGCTCTTGAACACCGAGGTCGAGATGGCGTCACGGTCGATCAGATTGGCGATCGCCTGGCGGACAGCCTTGGCCTTGGCCGCGTCCTTCTCGGCCGTCTTGGCGCCGAAGGGCATGACGTCCATGTTGAACACGAGGTAGCGGATCTCCCCACCGGGGCCTTCGTGAACCGTGACCTTGTCGTTCTTGGCGAGCGACTCGATGTCGGTCGCCGACAAGCTGCGGAGCGCGACGTCGATGTTGCCCTGTTCGACGTCCAGCTTCATGTTGTTGGCGTCGGCGTAGTACTTCACGTTGACGCCCGCAGTGGCGGGCTTGCCGAGCAGGCCCTGGTAGCCGTCGAAGGCCTTGTAGCTCACGAGCGTGTTCAGGGAGTAGCTCGTGATGTCGTACGGCCCCGCGAAGGGGTGCGCCGCAACGATCGCGTCATCGGCCATCTTCGCGTCCGCCGGAAAGGTCTCTTCGTCCACGATCGGGCCGGCGGGGCTGGTGAGGATCTGGGGCCAGATCTGGTCGTTGGCGTTCTTCAGGGTGAACACGATGGTGGTCGCGTCCGGTGCAGCTGTCGAGACGAGGTTGTAGAGCAGGGACGCAGGACCGTTGGGGTCCTTGATCGCGACCATGCGGTCGAAGCTGAACTTGACGTCAGAGCTGGTCAGGTCGTGGCCGTTGACGAACTTGAGGCCGCTCTTCAGCTTGACGGTGTACTCGGTGGGCGTCGTGAACGACGCGGACTCGGCGATGTCCGACTCGGGCGTGGTGTCGGCGGCGCCCGGCTTGCTGTTCAGCAGGAAGGGATACACCTGGTTCATCACGAAGAATGAGCCGTTGTCGTAGCTGCCGGCCGGGTCGATGGACGTGACCTTGTCGGTGGTTCCGACGGTCAGTCCGGCAGCGGCGTCGTTGGAGTCTTCCTTGGTCTGGGCGCAGCCGGCGACCAGGAGGAAGGCGGCACCGACCACGAGGGCTCGGCGCAGCGTGGGGTGGGTCATGAATCCTTCTTTCACTCGGGACACGGGGGGCGGCGTCAACCGAGACGCCCGTGCCGGGCATGGTGCTGAGAGTTTTTCACCTGGCGCTGGTCGGCGACGCGGCGTCCACGCCCTCGACCAAAACGTGATGAACCCGTAACCGGCGTGGCGTCAGCCCCGGGTCAGACGGCGGTGCTTGGAGGCGTGCGGACGTGCGGCCTCGACGCCCAGTCGGGCCACCTTGTTCTCCTCGTAGTCGGCGAAGTTCCCCTCGAACCAGTTCCACACCGACTCATCCGCGTCCGTGCCCTCCCACGCAAGGATGTGCGTGGCGACGCGGTCGAGGAACCACCGGTCGTGGGAGATGACGACCGCGCACCCCGGGAAGTCGAGCAGGGCGTCCTCCAGCGACTGCAGCGTCTCGACGTCGAGGTCGTTGGTGGGCTCGTCGAGCAGCAGAAGGTTGCCCCCCATCTTGAGGGTCAGCGCCAGGTTCAGGCGGTTGCGCTCGCCACCGGACAGCACGCCGCTCGGCTTCTGCTGGTCAGGGCCCTTGAAACCGAAGGACGCGACGTACGCGCGCGACGGCATCTCGAAGTTGGCCACCTTGATGTGGTCGAGGCCGTCCGAGACGACCTCCCACACGTTGCGCTTGGCATCCAGGCCCGAGCGTCCCTGGTCGACGTAGGAGGTCTTGACCGTGCCACCGACCTTGAGATCGCCCGAGTCGGGCTGCTCCTCGCCCACGATCATCTTGAAGAGGGTGGACTTGCCGACGCCGTTGGGGCCGATGATGCCGACGATCCCGGCGCGGGGAAGGGTGAACGAGAGGTCCTTGATCAGCACGCGGTCGCCGAAACCCTTGGTGAGCTTGCGGGCCTCGAGCACGTCATTGCCCAGTCGCGGGCCGGGCGGGATGTTGATCTCGGACGTGTCGATCTTGCGATTGCGCTCGGCCTCGGACGCCATCTCTTCGTACTTCGCGAGGCGCGCCTTGCTCTTGGCCTGGCGGGCCTTCGGGGACGAGCGCACCCACTCCAGTTCCTTCTCGAGGATCTTCGCGCGCTTCGCGTCCTTCTGGCCCTCGATCTGGAGGCGCTTGCGCTTGGACTCCAGATAGTCGGTGTAGTTGCCCTCGTACCCGTGGAGGCGTCCGCGGTCGACCTCGCAGATCCAGCTGGCGACGTTGTCGAGGAAATACCGGTCGTGGGTGACGGCCAGGACAGCGCCGGGGTACTTCTTCAGGTGACCTTCGAGCCAGTTCACGCTCTCGGCGTCCAGGTGGTTGGTCGGCTCGTCCAGGAGCAGGAGGTCGGGCTGCTGCAGCAACAGCTTGCACAGGGCGACGCGGCGGCGTTCGCCGCCCGACAGGATGTCGACGGGTGAGTCACCGGGCGGGCACCCCAGTGCTTCCATGGCCTGGGCCAGCTGGGCATCGATGTCCCACGCCTGACGGTGGTCGAGTTCGGTCTGCAGGTGGCCCATCTCATCCATCAGGGCGTCGAAGTCGGCTTCGGGGTCTGAGAAGCTGTCGCTGATCGCGTCGAAACGGGCAAGCATCGCCTTGGTCTCGGCCACTGCCTCCTCGACGTTCTCGAGCACGGTCTTGTGCTCGGTCAGCGGGGGTTCCTGCAGCAGAATGCCGACGGTGGCGCCCTTGGCCAGCATGGCCTCGCCGTTGTTGGCCTTCTCGATGCCTGCCATCAGCTTGAGCAGGGTGGACTTGCCGGCGCCGTTGGGGCCCACGACCCCGATCTTCGCGTCCGGGAAGAACGACAACGTCACGTTCTCGAGGATGACCTTGTCGCCGACCGCCTTGCGGACGTTCTGCATCGTGTAGATGAATTCAGCCATGTGGGTGTGCCCTTCGACAGGGGGAGGGCCGACCCGTGCGGTCAGCCGTGCGCCAACGATTATGCCAGCCGACGCGTGACCCTCCCCCACCGTCGGGACGCCTCAGGCCGACTGGTCGTCGACGGAGTCGTCCTCGTTCTCCAGGCCCGTCCAGTCGGTGGGCTCCTCGGGTGGCTCGGAACGCAACCGCTCGTTGCGGGTGAACGCCGTCGTGCCCCGGGCCATGTCGTGCCCGACGGACGTCGCCTCGAGCACCATCCGTTCGTGGCGCTGACCCGAGGCGTCCATCCACGAACTCGTTCGCAGCCGTCCGGTGATGATCACCGGGTCGCCCTTGGAGCAGCTGCTCGCGACGTTCTCGGCGAGCCGGTTGGTGCACTTGACGGCCGTCCACGAGGTCTCGGCGTCGCCCCAATCGCCCTTGCGGAAGATGCGCGGCGTCGTGGCGACGCGGAACCGGGCGAAGGCCCAGCTCTCGCCGCTGGTGTACTCGATGTTCGTCCCGATGTTGCCCGTGAGGGTCAAGAGGGCTTCCATTTCCATTCCTTCCAGTGGGTGTCACTGGGAGTGTGGGAATCCGCGCCGAAGATCTGTCACACCGACGCACATCTGTGGACGACGGCGCCCCGAGTCCCGCCTGTGGAGAACTCAGCGGGCCCGGGCGATCGCGGCCCTGGCGTCGTCATAGCGGCTCAACTCGCTGTTGACCGGCTGGGCGATCTGGCTCTGGGCCACGCGTCCGATCGACTTCTCGAGCACGTTCCTGGCACGCGCCGCCTTGCCCTGCGCTGCAACCTCGACGAAGATCCGGCTCAACAGGGCGAGCAGGATGCCCGCGAGGGTGCCTCCGATGGCCAGCAGGGACGGCAGGGGGATGTCGCGCCAGGGCGCCACCCGAGGCAGCGGCGGCATCTGGAAGTACGCGAGGGCGAAGTCCACAGCCAGCCACCCCAGACCGGTCACCACGCCGGCGATGAGCAGCCACTGCAGCACAGTGATGACCTTCCACCACCCCTGGCCGCGATCCATCGCGAGGTCGGTGGTGGCGATCGCCCGGTCGAGTTGATCGGGCAGCGTCGATTCGCCCTGCCTCGAAGCGGTGCGAACAGCGTCAGCCCACCCACGCGGCAGACCCGCCGCTGCCTCGTCGGCCACGGCGCGGACGGCCGAGTCGACCCGCGCCCGCTGGACGCCGTTGGTGGTCGGCAGGCTGGTTCGCTGGACGCGTCCGGGTTCGATGACCTTCTTGCGCGTGGCCGTCAGGCGGTCGAGGTGGAGTCGCCGAAGCGGGTCCGGCCTGAAGCGTGCGATCCACGACAGGGCGGGCCACCCGGTGGCCAGCGTCCCCCGCCTGCGCATCGCCTTGAGGACTGCCTCGGTGACCACGGGGACTCCCGCGGCTTCACCCAGAGTCTTGTTGAGGTGACGGATCCGGGCACCGTCGATCTCGTTGGTCTTCGCGTCCCCGATCTCGGCTCGCAGGGCCGCGGCGATCTGGTCGACATCGGCCTCCAGCCGCCGCGCAGCCATGGCCTTGTCCTTGATCGACCGTGCGAGGCGTGCCCGCAGTTCGGGGACGCCGGCCCCCGTCAGCGCCGACATCGCAAGGAGGTGGGCCTTCTGCAGGCCCTCGGAATCCAGGAGCTTGCGCAGGTCTTTCAGGCAGCGGTCGAGTTCGTCTGGGGCGAGGCGATCGGACTGGTTGAGGACGATCAGCATGACCTCGGCGTGCGCGGCCATGGGTTTGAGGTAGCGATCATGGAGCGCGGCGTCCGCGTACTTCTGCGGGTCGAGCACCCACACGAACATGTCGACGAGCTTGACGAGCCGGTCGACCTCCATGCGGTGGGACGCCTCGGTGGAGTCGTGGTCGGGCAGGTCGAGCAGCACGAGCCCGTTGAGATCAGACGTCCCACCGGTCACGAGATGACGACGAGGCACCTCGAGCCAGTCGAGCAGGTCGTTGGGCACCTCGTGCCCCCAGAATGCTGCCATCGCCTTGCTCGTCGTTGGACGCCTCACTCCGGGCTCAGCAAGCTTGGTGCCCGAGACGGCGTTGAACAGGGACGACTTGCCGGATCCGGTGGCGCCGGCGAGGGCGATGACCGTGATGTCTCCCGAGAAGGCGAGGCGGCGATCCGTCTGGTTGACGATGCGACGAGCTTCGGCCACCACGTCGTCGTCACTGCGTCCGGACGCGAGGTCGGCCGCGTCGGAGAGTGCACGCACCTTGTCGGCCACATTGGGACGCGTCGTGAAGATCGGCATCAGCGGTTCCTCTCATCCACGATCTCGGCCTCCACGACCTCGGCGCTGGTGACGTCACCGACCTGGTTGAACTGCACGCTCGAATAGCCGGCCGACCTTGACGCGTCGCCCTGCCCGATCGCCCGCGTCCCGGGGGCCTCGATCGACCGGGTCGGCCCCGCGCCGATGGCGGCCGCCTCGGACTGCGGAGGAAGCTCGTAGCCCCCTTCACGCGCACCCATCACACCCCTGGCCGCCTCGCGGATCCGGATCGCCTGAGCAGTATCGGTCTGCATCGACTCGAGGGCCGCGTCGAAGCGGACAAGCTCACCCGCCATGAGCGCCTGCACGCGGGCGTCCAACTGGGCCTTGGCCTGCTCGGCCAGCTTGCGAACGGCACCGTCCCCGAAGACCGCTTCGAGGAGTCGCTGTGCCACCACCGTCGTGCCACCCGCGATGCCCACCTCGGCTCCCGTGATGCCACCCGTGTGGGCGAACACCACGATCATGAGGGCGGCCGAGACACCGTTGACGCCGAGGGCCATGAAACGGGCCCTGGATCGTTTGTCCATGCCCTCCCCGGCCACGAGTTCCATCACGTCGCCCTGCCACTCGCGAATCGCGCGTCCGACCTCGGTCGGGAACCGATCGGACGCACGAGACAGGTCTCCTGCATGGCGGTCGAGCAGGGCGCGTCCCGCCGGGGTCGCGCGCCAGGCCGCCTCTGCGCGCTCGGCCGCCGCCTCCCCCTCCTCGCGCACGAGTGCCTCGAGGCCCGACTCCACGGCGACCTTCACGTGGTCGGCCTCGGGCGGCGCACCCTTGATGGCGCTCCACACCCGGTCCCGCAGCCAGGAGATCTTCTCCTCCATGGCGCGCATGAACTCGCCGGTGCCGACGAAGTCGTGCCAGCGGGCGAGCACCTCGCCCCGAAGGAGCGTCCCGTCTGCCGACTGCACCGCGATGGAACGCACGGCCTCGGCGTAGCTCTTCGCGGCGTCGTCGCGCAGGGCCTCGAGCGCTGCTGCCTGCTCATCAACAGCGACAGCAACTGCGGGGGCGCGAGCGGTGAGGGCAGCCACGGCACCGTCGAGGGTCTGCATCACCACGGCCTGACGGGTCGTGGCGTCGGACGCGAGCGTTGCGAGCCACGTCCGCATGGGCGAGACCGCGGCGTCCGGAAGGAGGCCTTCGGCATCAGTGACGGTCTCGGGGACGGCGAACAACGGCGAGTCGGCCAGGCCACGTTCGCTCATCATCTGGCCGAGGTGCGGGGGCACGTCGGTCATCGCGGCCGGGGGCACGCGATTGAGCACCACGGCGACGGCAGCGCGCCGGTCGACGGCCGCCTTGAGGAAGTCCCAGGGGACGGCGTCGGCGTAACGGGCGGCCGATGTCACGAACAACCAGAGGTCCGCCGCCTGCAGCAGGGTGGCCGCGAGGCGGCGATTGTTGTCGTTGACCGAGTCGATGTCGGGTGCGTCCAGGATCGCGAGCCCCTTGGGGAGCGTGGGTTCCTCGACGATCTGCAGGGAGTGTGAGTCCTGGGAAGAGACCCGGGACCGGACGAGGCCTGGAAGGATGCGGTCGTTGTCGAACCACCGGACGTCGTCGGGATGCACGATCAGCACAGGAGACTTCGTGGTCGGACGGATCACTCCCGGGGTGGTGACGACGCGTCCGATGAGGGAGTTCACGAGGGTCGACTTGCCGGCGCCGGTCGACCCGCCGACCACCGCGAGCAGGGGGGCATCGATGGTCGCGAGCCGCGGGAGGATGTAGTCGTCGAGTTGGGCGCGCATGTCACGCGCGGACGTCATCTGCTCGGCAGCCCCGGGGAGGGGCAGCGGCAGACGGACGGGGGCCAGCGACTCACGCAGCTCGATCAGTGCCTGTGCCAGTCTCGTGGCGCTCACCGTGTGTCCTCTCGTCAGGCCGGGCGGCTGGCCGCAACTTCTGTGGACCACTCTGGCACCCGGCGGACGCGCGCGTCCGCCACTCGACGCAGCTTTACGCCGTCGGCGGACCCCACCGGGCGTCGACGGGAGCCGGCGAAAGAGCGGGACGCCGCCAGAATCGAGGCAGTTCGATGCGGGCACCCACTGTGTCGGAGATCGCAAGCGGACGCAGTCCGTCGAGTTGGAGGATGAGTTCCTTCGCGCGTTCGGTGCCCGACGCGTCGATCAAACCACGGGTCATCGAGTCACGCAGATAGGCCAACTCGGTCATCGACCGCAGCATCCGCTGGGTCGCGAGGAACGTGCCCGGGCCGCGGGTGAGGGCGACGAGCGCGATCCAGAACCGACGCCGGACGCTGCTGAACACGATCGGATCGCGGGGGCTGAGCCATCCCATACGGACGAAGTCGGTGAGCCTCGCGCGGATGCGCACACCCTCCTTGAACACGTTGCCGAGCAGGAAGCCGGCGACACTCAACACGAGTCCGAGTGCGATGAAATACATGATCATCAGTTGCCGCCGGTCGCCCACCACGGAGGCGGTGCCGTTGAATGCCATGTGCCCGAGCGCGGCGAGGCAGAAGCCGGTCACAGGGGCGATGATGCGCACGAGCTTACTGCGCGAGCGGAGGCCGACCGCGAGGCCGACACCGGTCATGGTCGTGAACAGCGGATGGCCGAACGACGTGTAGAGGCCGCGGGTGCGCACCAGCGACTGGATGGCGGCCTCGGCGTCCCCGGTCTGGATGACGACCGACGAGTACGTGATCGCGCGCAGGTAGTAGACGATGTTCTCGGTGAAGGCGAAGCCGATGGCCGAGAGACCGGCCAGGGCGACGGACTGCAGGATGCTGACGATGCGGTAACGCACCAGTACGGCCAGCGCGAAGAGGATGGTCGCCTTCGCGGCCTCTTCGACGAACGGGGCCACGAACACTGCCGGACGCGAGCCCGCCCCCGGGTCTCCCCCGCCGGTCACCATCAGAAGTTCACCGGCCCAGGTGTTGATGTAGAGGCTGGCCCAGGTCGAGATGCAGGCACCCCAACCGAACGCCACCACCCACCACAGCAGTCGCTGGGGCCTGAACCGGTCGAGTGCCATGAAGATCAGCGACCAGACCAGGGCAGTCGGCCACGCGTACCCCGCGGCGCGTTTGACCATCCTCATCGTGACACCGGGGATCGTGATGTCGCCCTGCTGCTGGTCTTCGTGCAGGAGCAGGTACATGTCGACGAGCGCATAGGCGTAGGCAACGAACAGGAGGAGCAGGATCCACGTCCACGGGCTCTTGAGCAGCCGCTTCGCGAGGGGCTGCGAGTGGTCGACGACACGGGGCAGCCCCGACAGCTGGCGAGCCCTGCGCTCCGGCCTGACGGTGGACATGCGGCAAGAGTACCCGGGGCCGCTGACACCAGTCCGGGTGCGCCGAGCGGACTCGGTGGGGGTTCGGGGGAGGTCGCCTCGTCCGTTGCCGCGAGGCAGCCGAGCGCTTTGCGCGAGCCGGTGCGCCGAGCGGACTCGGTGGGGGTTCGGGGGAGGTCGCCCTCCCCCGACAAACGATTCCGCGCCCCCGGCAGGAATCGAACCTGCGCACGACGGATTAGAAGGCCGCTGCTCTATCCCCTGAGCTACGGGGGCCGTCCCACGAGTCTAGCGAGCAGGGCCACCCAGCTGGTTCGGGCGTAGCCTGTGGAGGTGCCGGACGCCGATCTCACCAACCTCACCAGGGCGGAATGGCGACGGATCGGCATCTCGGGGTACGGCCCGACCCTGGTGGCGTCCATCGGTTTCGGAGCGGTGATTCCACTCGTCGCACTCGCAGCGCGAGACCTCGGCGCGACGGTCGGTCAGGCTGCTTTCGTCACCGCCCTGCTGGGAATCGGCCAGCTCATCGCGGACCTCCCAGCGGGCACCATCGCGGAGCGTCTGGGTGAGAAGTGGGCCATCGTGCTCGCCTGTCTGGTCGACGCCGTTGCCCTCTCCGTGATGTGGTGGACCGACAATCTCATCGTGCTCGGAGCTGCGGTGACCGTGCAGGGCATGGCCGGCGCGATCTTCGCCCTTGCCCGGCAGGTGTACCTGACCGAGGCCATTCCATTGCGATTTCGCGCGCGGGCGTTGTCGAGCCTGGGCGGGGTGTTCAGGATCGGTTTCCTCGTCGGCCCGCTGGCGGGTGCCTGGATCATCGGACGCTGGTCATTGTCCGCAGCCTTCGCCTTCGCAGCCCTCACGAGCGTCATCGCCGCCGTGATCACTCTCGCGCTCCCTGACCTGCCCGACCGTGCGTCCCCGGGTGTCGTCCGCCGGCGTGTCGGGCTGCTCACCGTCGTGCGCGACCACCGGCGGGTGCTGGCCACGCTGGGCGTCGGCGTCCTCGCCATCATGCTGGTCCGCACCGCGCGGCAGACGATCCTGCCCTTGTGGTGCGATGCCCACGGCATTTCGCCCGCGACCACGTCGCTGATCTTCGCAGTGTCGATGGGCTTCGACGTCCTGCTCTTCCTTCCCGGAGGCGTGCTGATCGACCGCTTCGGACGCTGGTGGGGCTCAGTTCCGTCGATCACCGCGATGGGGATGGGTTTCCTCCTGCTCGTCTTCGCCCATGCACCGTGGTCGATCGTCGCCGTCGCGGCGTTCCTCGGCGTCGCCAACGGACTGTCCTCAGGCATCGTGATGACCCTCGGCTCGGACGCGTCACCGGCCGAGGGACGCGCGCAGTTCCTGTCGGTGTGGCGTCTCTTCTCCGACACCGGGAACGCCGTCGGGCCGTTGGTCATCACCGCCATCACGGCGTTCGCCCCCCTCGCGACGGCCGTGGCCTCACTCGGGTTCATCGCGCTCGCGGGCGGCGGGTGGCTGGCGCATCACGTCCCCGGACGCCCGACACGCGGGAGGCAATAGGGTGGCTGGCGTGAATGATTTTCTCGTGTGGATCGACTGCGAGATGACCGGCCTCGACCTGGCATCGGACGCCCTGATCGAGGTTGCCGTGCTCGTCACCGACGGTAACCTCGACGTCCTTGGCGACGGGGTCGACGTCCTCATCTCACCCCCGACCGGGGCCCTCGAGCAGATGGGCGACTTCGTGCGTGACATGCACACCAAGTCGGGACTGCTCGACGAACTGGCGTCCGGGGTCACCATGGACGAGGCACAGCAGCGCGTCCTCGACTACGTCAAAGCTTGGGTGCCGACGGCACGTCGGGCACCCCTCGCCGGCAACACCATCGGGACCGATCGCGCGTTCCTCGCGCGTGACATGCCCGAACTGGAGTCGTGGGTGCACTATCGCAACGTCGACGTCTCGAGCATCAAGGAACTCGCCCGCCGCTGGTTCCCCAGGGCTTACTACCAGTCGCCGGCGAAGGGCGGGAACCACCGCGCGCTCGCCGACATCCAGGAGTCGATCGAGGAACTGCGGTTCTACCGCGAGGCGGTCTTCGTTCCACCGCCCGGTCCGAGCACCGGGGCCGCGAAACTGATCGCGCGTCGCCACCAGGGGACGCTGACCGGCAACCGTCCCGCGGACGCCGAACCGATTTCCCCCTCCGGTGACGAAACGCTAGACTGATCCAGCTGTTCTGGCCCCCGGCAACGGGTTCCGCCGGATAGGCGTGGTGGGTATAGCTCAGTTGGTAGAGCTCCTGGTTGTGGTCCAGGCGGTCGCGGGTTCAAGTCCCGTTACTCACCCC
>CALKHV010000033.1 GCA_937988865.1 uncultured Propionibacteriaceae bacterium
GACGGGGATGCTTTCGATCCACGGATTCATGGGAGGTGCCTTTCACTTTGTTGCGGTGCCGGGCTGGGGGGAGGGGGCAGACGGCTGTGGGGGGTCGGGGACCGGGGACCAGGCGCGGAACGGACGGCCCTCGGAGTCGAAGATGCGCGAGAACAGCTCGTAGTACTCAAGACGCAGGGCCTGGATCCCGGCGACCAGGGCCTCGAGCGCGAAGGTGAGGAGGTTGCCCACGACGAACAACACGATGGCGGCGGCTCCGCGCCAGTCGGACGCCCACAAGGCCGTTGTGCCGTTCCAGACGACCATCAGCAAGGCGGCGTGGGTGAGCCCGAAGGCGGCGAGCCGGGCGAACGAGACGATGTTCGAGCCGAGACGGATCACGGTGTCGAACACCTCGATGACGGCTTGGGCAATGCCGGCGCCGCCTCCGCCGGCCTCCAGGTACAACCCGACGGAGAGGAATGCCACGGCCACGGCACCCAAGCCGGCGGCTGCGACAACCAGCCCGGTGAGTCCGGTGGTGACACCGAGCGCCAGCAGGGCGACACCGAGGAAGAGCAGGGATCCCGCGACGCCAGTGCGGGAGTACAGGGCCAGGCCCCAGCCGCCCTCGCGGAAGCGGTTGACCGTCCCCAGGGCGTAGGCGCCGGCCAGCAGCGCCGACCCGAGGAGAACTGCCGCGAGCAGCAGCGGAATCGGCTCCTCCAGTGGGTTGAGCCAGAGCACGGGGACCAGACCCGTCGGGCCGAAGGCCTCCCCGTACAGGAGCCCGAAGAACATGGCCGTGAGACCGGCGCCGGCCACGAAGCGCCACGCGGTGTGGAGCCTGGACAGGCGGTTGACCCAGCCGTTGCGCAGCATCAGGCCGACGACCACCAACAGGGCACCGTGGCCCACGTCTCCGAACATCATCCCGAACATGAGGATGTAGGCGAGACCGGCCAGGCGCGAGGGGTCGAGGTCGGCGTACGGAACCGTCCCGTACGTGTCCACGAGCAGGCGTGAGGTCGCCGCCGGACCCGTGGCACGCAGCAGGGTCGGGGGCTGGACCCCGGATGGGTGGGACAGTCGGACGACGCCGCCACCGAGTGGCGCCAGATCCTCGCCGAGCTCGCGCAGGGTGTGCGCCGGGGACCAGCCGACGAGGCCTGCCAGCGGCCCCGAGACGATCGCAGCGTCCCGCGCACGGTCGAACTCTTCCGGCCCGTCGCCTGAGGGGTAGGGCAGGTCGAACTCGACCGCGGCGTGCGCAGCGACGACGTGGAGGACGGCGTCCATCCGTGCGATCGGGGCAACCACAGCCACACGTTCCATCCGGGCCGGAGCGAAGCTCTTACGCCACCGCATCGAGCACCTCGCTGGAACCCGTGCCGGCATCCGCCGCCGCCAGTGCGGCCCGGAGCCGCCATCCGTCGATCGCCAGGACGGCGATCGCGCCCAGCACGACATCAGGTCCGGGCAGCGGTCGCCGCAGGAGCCGGAGTCCGTCGGCCTCCACCTCGACTCGCAGGCGGGCCTCGGCACGCCAGAGGTCGGACGGGTCGACGACGCCCTCGAGGATGGTCCTGGCCGGTCCCGGGAGGGCGGCGCGGAAGCCGGCCAGATTCTGCGCACCCTCCCATTCCCGCCCGAGCCACGGGTGGATCAGGGAGAGGACCCGCGCCGAAGGAGCGACGTCGTCGACCAGCCGCAGGCGGCACGCGAGGAGGACGCCGGCCGACCGCGTCCACACCTGGGCGGCGGGCGCGGCGGAGGCGAGCCGACGGAGCCACACCAGGGTGAGTACGTCACCGAGCCCGCCCGGGTCGACTGCTCCGGGCGTCCCCCAGGGCGAGCGTCGCAGGGCCTCGGCCAGTCCCGGTGCGGTTGTCTGGCCACGGAGCCTCGGCCACGCTGTTGCCAGCCCGCCCACGTCGTAGGGCGCAGGTGCCGCTGTACCTCCGGCGAGTTGCCTGGCCAGGGCGACGATGTTGTCCCGCTCGTACGCTCCGGCGGCGGCGCGGACCAGGCCTGTACCACCGGGCGGCAGCCATCCGGCGAGTACCCGGAGTTGCCAGAGCAGAGTCTCCCGCGTGGCCCGCTGTGCGGCGGCCAGGGTGGTGACGCCCGTCAGTGGTTCGGAGTAACTGCTGTCGGTCAGCAGCGTCAGGGCCCTCGACAGGTTGGCCGTGGTGGAGCACTGGTGGCAGCGCCCCGCCCCGACCCGTCGTTGCGCGAGGTTCCGTGCACGGACGGTCGCCGCCACCCAGCCGGCCTTCACGGCGCGAGCCTCTCGGTGACGAGACGTTCGGTGACGAGGCGTTCGATGACGAGACGTTCGATGACACTGCTGACCAGGGCGGGAAGCTGCGCGCTGCCGGTTCTGGCCAGGTCGTCGGCCTGCGTCCGTGCTGAGGCCAGAAGGGAACGGTCCTGGTCGCCCGCTGACCGCTCCACCTGGGCCGCTTCACCGGCGCGGGCTGCCCGCGCGTCCAACTGGGCCTGGGCGACGAGTGCGGACGCCTGTTCGCGTGCGCGAGCCACGATCGCGGCCGCATCTGACGTGGCCTCCTCGACGACCATGCGCGACGACTCGACGTCGAGAGCCAGGGCAGCGAAGACGGGGATCAATTCAACGGCAGGGCCACGCTCGTCCACCGACGGCACCCCTGCGGGCCCGGCTGAGCCCGGCGCTCCGACCGGACGGAACCGGTCGAGGATGCTGGAACGTGCCATGGCACCTCCGAGGGTCCTTCACGCGGCCTGGAGGACGCGCGACCCTGCGGTCCATTTTACGCTCGCGGCTGCGCGACCGAGGCGGGCGTGAGGCGTCCCTGGGTCCGCATCCGCCCTACTGCGCCCAGGTGGCGTCAGTACTGAGGTCGACGTTCAGCCAGATGTCGAAGGGCTGGGGGGCGAGCTCGCGGGTGAGCGCGTGCCTGACCTCGTCGGCGAAGGCGGTGTCATGGCGTCCGGCCGGGACGAGGTAGTCGACTTCGAGGTAGAGCTTGGCGCCCAGTTTTGCCATCCGGATCCTGGGTTGGTCGAGGCCGACCTCGGCGCTGATCTGCTCCACGATGGCGCGGATCGGTGCCTGGACCGACTCCGCGGGTGCACCTTCAAGGAGCTCGCGGACCGTCTCACGGACCATCGCCAAGGGCAGCCGCACCAACGCCAGACCGGCCACGATCACCAGCATCGGATCGACATACCGCGCCATCCACTCCAACCCTGTGTTGTCGATGACGAGCGCGAACGTGAAGGCGAGTGCCATGCCAAGACTCATCGCAGCTCCGGCCAGCCACTGCGTGGCCTCGGCCCTCACCAGGTCGGAATGCTTCCCGTAGCCGCGTACAGACAGCCAGGTGCCGCCCGCCGCAGCGAGTGTGAGCAGTCCGTACAGCATCCCCGATCCCGCCGCCACGTCGCTGCCGCCCGACACGATCGACAACACCGACGACGCCATCGCATAGCCGAGGGTGCCCAGCAGGGCGAGCCCCTGGATCATGATCACCAGCGGAGCCAGCGACTCACGGCCGAATGGATAGTCCGTGGTCGGCCCCGCAGCAACGATGCGGGACGCCCGGAGTGACAGCCAGCTGAGAACCAGCCCGAGTGCCGTGTAGGCCCCGTCGAACAGGATCGCCTGCGATCCGGCCAGCCATCCCCACCCGACGCCGACAACGGCGATCACGGCACTGACGCCGATCGATGTCATCAAGATCCGCTGTTCGGTGGTCGAGCCGGTGGTGCGGGGTCCGATGTCGGGCATGAGCACATCCAACCAGCCGAGCCGGGCTCAACGGTGGGTGGTGTGCTCCACAGTGGGCATCACTCCGGTGGTCGCCGACCAGCCCATGACGGTCGGGTCGAGCATGCCGGCGATCATCGCCACGTGGGCCACGACGAGGAACGCAGCCACGAAGATCACGTGCAGGCGCCTGGCCGAGGTGGCGTCCTTGCCGAGGAGGCCCAGCTCCACCAGCGTGATGCCGATCATGGGGATCGCTCCGAGAAGGTACGCCATCACCGCGAGGACGTCGATCGGACCACGCCAGGCGCCGTTCGTCGTCAGGGGCGCGACAGCGTTCGTCAGCAGGTGCAGCAGGATGCCGAGCATCACCGGGCCGGCAACCAGACCCGCCCATCGGCTCAGCGTGTGCACCCAACGCGGCGCGCGTCCGAAGAGAATGGCCAGTTCGGTGATGGCCAGTGTCTCGGCGAGCACCACGGGCACACCCATGAACAGCAGCAGGTTCCACGGCTGGCGGACCGACAACAGCTCCATGTAGTGGGTCATCGACATGCCGGCCATGGCGGGCGCCACCACGGCGGACGGCGCCGCGAGACCGACGGCGGCGGCCAGCAGCGCCGCCAGTCCGACGGTGATCAGCAGGGGAGTGCTGGTGCGTGTGGCCGGTTTCGGTCCGTCGACCTGGTCGGGTGCAGGGCGCGTCAGCGTGGTGGTCATCGTGTCTCCTTGTCAGCGGTGCGTGCATCACCACGCTCGCGGACGCACCCCACGCGGTTGGTCCAGATTCGGTCAAGTTTTGGTCAAGCTCCCCCGCCAGGGATCCGACGAGCGCTCAGAGCCGGCGCGACCCTGCACACTTGCCCCATGACAGGACGACCACGAGTACTCGTCGTCGAGGACGAACCCGTTCTCGCCGGCCTGGTGGGCACCTACCTCGAGCGGGCAGGCATGGACCACCTCGAAGTGGGCGACGGGCTCGAGGGACTCGAGGTGGCACGGTCGTGGTCCCCGGACGTCGTCGTCCTCGATCTGGGTCTACCAAGCCTGGACGGTGTCGAGGTGTGCCGTCGTCTGCGCACCTTCAGCGACTGCTACGTGATCATGCTGACGGCCCGCGCGGACGAGGTCGACACCCTCATCGGCCTCACCGTGGGAGCTGACGACTACATGACCAAGCCCTTCAGTGCCCGCGAACTCATCGCACGCATCCAGGTCGTCCTCAGGCGTCCCAGAGTGGCGGCCACGCCCACCCGGACGCGTACCTTCGGCGCCCTCGAGATCGATCCGGACGCCCGTGAGGTCCGCCTCGACGGCGCCCTCGTCGACCTCACGCCGACGGAGTTCGACCTGCTCCAGGTGCTCTCCGGGCGTCCCCGGCACGCCCTGTCGCGCGACCAACTCCTCACCTCCGTGTGGGGGGAGGGGTGGGGTGGCGATGATCACCTCGTCGACGTGCACATCGCGCACCTGCGCAAGAAGCTCGGCGACGACCCCGTCAGCGCCCGCTTCGTTGTGACCGTCCGCGGCGTCGGCTACCGGATGGGCGCGGGTTCGTGAAACCGGAACGCTGGTCCCTGTCGCGACGACTGGTCGTGGCCCAGTTCGCCGTGGTCCTGGCGATGGCTGCTGTCATGGTCCTGGTCGCCGAGATCATCGCTCCCACTGTCTTTGCCGCCCACATGAGAGAGGCGGGTCACGGTGACCAGCCGGAGGTCCTCGACCACGCACAGGAGGCCTTCACGTCCGCCGGCCTCACCAGCATCGTGGTCGGTCTGGTCCTCGCGACCATCGTTGCCATGGTCGTGAGCCTCGTCGTCACGCGCCGCCTCGGACGCGGGCTCGATGCCCTCTCGGTCGGGGCGTCGAGGGTTGCGTCCGGGGATTACGACCGTCCCGTCGACATGCCACACACCGGGCGCGAACTCGACGCCGTCGCGGACGCGTTCAACGACATGGCCCATCGACTCGCCACGACCGAGGCCACCCGACGACGCCTGTTGACCGACGTGGCCCACGAGATGCGGACGCCTCTGGCCGCCCTCGACCTCGTCCTGGAGGGTCTTGAGGACGGTGTGGTCGCGGCGGACGTGGCCACCTTCGCCACCCTCCGGACGCAGGCCGATCGCCTCACCCGGTTGGCCACGGACCTCAGGGACGTCTCCGCGGCCGAAGAGGGACGCCTGGACCTGCGTCCCGAGCCCGTCGATCTCGCCACTGTCGCGTCCGGTGCCGTGGCCGGCGCCCGGGCTGCCTACGACCAGGTGGGCGTCCGTCTGGATGCGCGGACGACGTCCGCGCCCGTCCGCGCCGACCCCGCCCGCCTCGGCCAGGTGCTCGACAACCTCCTCGCCAACGCCCTGCGTCACACCCCGGAAGGGGGGTCCGTCGTCGTCACGGTCGTGAAGGAGGGCCAGACGGCGCGTCTGGTCGTCGCGGACACCGGGGGCGGGATCGCTCCCGAGCACCTGTCACATGTCTTTGAACGCTTCTACCGTGCAGACCCTGCACGCCGCGCCCCGGACGCCGGCACGGGGGTGGGCCTCTCGATCAGTCGGGCCATTGCCCAGGCCCACGGTGGGACGCTGATCGCGTCCAGCCCGGGTCCAGGGCAGGGCGCAACCTTCACGCTGACGTTGCCCGCCGCTCCCTGAGGCACGCCCGGGTCCCCGGTCGACGCTCAGGCCAGGGCTGCCCTGACCAGGGCGGCGATGCTGCCGCCGTCCGCACGCCCGGCCGCCTTCGCGCCCACGGCCTTGATGATCACACCCATCTGCTTCATCGTCGGCGCGTCGCCGCCCGCGGCGGCCGCAGCCACCTCGGCGTCCACAAGGGCCTTCAGCTCATCCGGCGTGAGGCGAGTGGGCAGGTACGCCGCCAGGAACTCCGCCTCGGACGTCTCCTTCGCCGCGAGTTCGGGGCGGTTCCCCGCCGCGTACGCCTGGGCGGAGTCCCTGCGCTTGTTGACCTCTCGCGTGACCACCGCCAGCTCCTCGGCGTCAGAGAGCTCACGTGCCGAGGCGCCGGCCACCTCCTCGTTGCCGATCGCTGCGAGCACCATGCGCAGGTTGCTCTTCGCCGCGTCGTCCTTCGCCTTCATGGCGATGACGAGGTCGGCCCTCAACTGGTCCTTCAGCGTGCCCATTCCATCCTCCGTGTCGTCGCGACCCATCCTCCCATGACGCCCCGCGAAGCGTCCTCGCCATTCCTCCCGCGCCCCGGGCCCCCGGCCCGACACGTCGGGCGTGTCGTGGGGTCCGGGTAGAGTGTCACCTCGTGGCACTCCCTGATCTCTCCCAGACCCTCGCCGACCTCGAGCGCTCGTTGGCGTCCATCGAGGCCGTCGTCGACGTCCCAGCCAAGCAGGCGCAGATCGCGGTCCTGGAGGAAGAGGTCGCGGCCCCCGACCTCTGGAACGACCAGGAGAACGCCCAGCGCGTGACATCCCGGTTGTCTTCCCTGCAGGCCGACGTCACCCGCGTCCTCGGTTTGCGGTCGCGCCTCGACGACGTCCAGGTGCTGATCGAGTTGGCCGAAGAAGAAGGGGACGCCGACTCCGCCGCCGAGGCCGAAAGTGACGTGAAGCGCCTGGCCGCCGACATCTCGACGCTCGAGGTGCGGACGCTGCTTTCCGGCGATTACGACGAGCGCGATGCCGTCATCACGATCCGTTCCGAGGCCGGCGGCGTCGACGCCGCCGATTTCGCGTCCATGTTGTTGCGCATGTACCTGCGCTGGGCCGAACGCCACGGCTACCCGGTCGAGGTGTACGACACCTCCTACGCCGAAGAGGCCGGCATCAAGTCGGCGACGTTCACCGTGCACGCGCCCTTTGCCTACGGCACCCTGTCGGTCGAACAGGGGACGCACCGGCTGGTCCGCATCTCGCCCTTCGACAACCAGGGACGCCGACAGACCTCGTTCGCCGGCGTCGAGGTGCTCCCGGTGACCGAGGAGACCGACCACATCGAGATTCCCGAGGCCGACCTCCGCGTGGACGTCTTCCGCTCGTCGGGTCCGGGCGGCCAGTCGGTCAACACCACCGACTCTGCCGTGCGCCTGACGCACCTTCCCACCGGGATCGTCGTGAGCTGCCAGAACGAGAAGTCGCAATTGCAGAACAAGGCGGCAGCCCTGCGCGTCCTGCAGTCGAGGCTGCTCGAGAAGGCGCGCCGTGACCGTGAAGCCGAGATGAATGCACTCAAGGGCGACGGGGGCAATTCGTGGGGGTCGCAGATGCGCTCCTACGTGCTCCACCCCTACCAAATGGTCAAGGACCTCCGCACGAACTTCGAAGTGGGCAACACCGACGGTGTCTTCGACGGTGACCTCGACGGGTTCATCGACGCCGGAATCCGCTGGCGTCGCCAGTCTGCCTGACCCGGGCCCCCCCCGGGGGGGGTCAGCCCGCACCGCCCGCCCGACTGGCCGCGTGGCGGGGAGCCACCTTGGGACGCGTCACCTACACTCTCAGTGAGTCGGGCTGAGCACGTCTCAGGCTCCTTCCCCTTTTCCCCACCCCGGCGAGGAATCACTGTGATCACTTTCGAAGACGTCTGGAAGACCTACGACGGCCAGACGAAACCTGCGCTGCGCAATGTCAACGTGCAGATCGACAAGGGCGAGTTCGTCTTCCTCGTCGGCCAGTCAGGGTCGGGAAAGTCGACCTTCCTCCGCCTCATCCTGCGGGAATACCGACCCACTCGCGGCGCCATCTATGTGGCCGGCAAGGACCTGGGCAAGCTCCACCAGTGGAAGGTTCCGGCACTGCGCCGCCAGATCGGCACCGTCTTCCAGGACTTCCGCCTGTTGCCGGGCAAGACCGTCCACGAGAATGTCGCCTTTGCGCTGCAGGTGATCGGACGTCCCACCAGCGAGATCAAGCAGCTCGTCCCCGAGACGCTCGAGATGGTCGGGTTGACGGGAAAGGGCGGACGCCTGCCCGAGGAGTTGTCCGGCGGGGAGCAGCAGCGGGTCGCCATCGCTCGCGCATTCGTGAACCGTCCCAAGATCCTCATCGCAGATGAGCCGACCGGCAATCTCGACCCCGCCACGAGCGTGGGGATCATGAAGCTGCTCGATCGCATCAACCGGTCGGACACGACGGTCATCATTGCCACGCACGACTCCACGATCGTCGACCAGATGCGTCGTCGCGTCATCCAGCTCGAGGGCGGCGACGTCGTCCGCGACCAGATCAAGGGCGTCTACGGCACCGCCTGAGGCGGCCGGGATCCAGCGAAGGACACACGAATGCGTCACACATTCCGGGAAACCTGGTCGGGCCTGCGCCGCAACCTGTCGATGACGATTGCGGTCATCGTCACGATGTGGGTCTCGCTGACCTTGTTCGGGGCGGGCCTCATGACCATGCAGCAGGTCGATCTCATCAAGGACAAGTGGTACGACAAGATCGAGATTTCCGTCTTCCTGTGCGTGGAAGACCTCGGGGGCGGCAATTGTGACGCCGGTCAGGATGCCACGCAGGCCCAGAAGGACCTCGTCCGCACGACGTTGGAGGCGAACCCCGAGGTCGAGAAGGTCTACTACGAGACCAAGGAACAGGCCTACGAGGAGTTCCGCAAGGTCTACAAGGATTCAGCGCTGCTCGAGACCGTCACGCAGGACCAGATGCAGGATTCCTACCGGGTCAAGCTGAAGGACCCCAAGAACTACCAGGGTGTCGTCGAGGAGGCCCAGACACTGCCCGGCGTCCAGGCGGTGCAGGACCTGCACACGATCCTCGACCCGGTCTTCAACTGGTTGAACGCCCTCAAGTGGGCCACGCTCGGCATGAGCGCGTTGTTGCTCCTGGCCGCCGCGCTGCAGATCGGCAACACCATTCGCATGGCCGCGTTCGCCCGGCGCAGGGAACTCGGGATCATGCGGCTCGTGGGGGCGTCCAACTCCTACATCATGTTGCCGTTCCTGCTCGAGAGCCTCGTGGCCGGCGTCGTCGGGGCAGCTCTGGCCTGCGGAACGCTGGCGGCCGGCATGTACTTCATCATCGTCAGGAATGCTCAAGTCTCGATCAAGGCTTTACGTTGGATCGACTGGTCCCACGCGGGGATCGCCATGGCAGGGGTTGCGGGAGTGGGTGTGGCACTGGCCATAATCCCCACACTGTTTGCCACACGAAAGTACCTTCGCGTCTGACGCCATCGACGACGTCTGGTTGGTACGGAATGGGGACCCCGTGAACTCCGGCCTTCCTCGCGTCCGGTTGGACGCACCGAAGCTCGCAGCGGCCACCAGACGTCACGATGCGTCCATGCGGACGCTGCAGGGCGCACTGGCCCTGGCGCTGGCTTGTCTGCTTGCCCTGACCCTGTCGTCCCCGGCCTCCGCGGACGACCTGACCGATCAGAAGCGCGCGATCGCTTCGGCGCTCTCCGAGAGCGACCAGAACCTCGAGGAGTTCAGCCAGGACCTCAATGAGGCGGCCGCCGCACTCGAGCAGTCCCAGGTGGCCCTCGCGGACGCCCGCGCCCAGCTGGCCCAGGCCCAGTCGGACGTTGCGACGGCCAAGCGTGAGGACGAGCGCAAGGCCGCTGAGCTCAGCGCCGCCCAGTACCTGCTCGACCGGGCCCGCCAGGAGGTGGCCGTCGGTCAGGCCAACATCGACCACCAGGTGAAGCTTGCAGGCTCTGCCGTTGTCGAGAACGCCCAGCAGAGCAACGGTCTCCTGGGCATTGCCGCCCTGGTGACCGAACTCGGCACCGCCGACATCGCGCAACGCGCCCAGTTCACCGACGTCGTGTTCACCTCGACACAGAACGAGCTCGACCGACTCAGCGAGTTGCAGATGCAGCTGCAGGTGGCTGCCGACAAGCTGACCGCGCTCGAGGCGGCCAACAAGATCCGCAAGGCCGAGGCCGAGGAGCACCTCGCGGCGACGAGGCAGCTCGAGGTCCGCGCAACGACTGCCGAGACCCAGGTCGAGGGCCTGGTGGCCCAGAACGCGACCGCCAAGAGCACCGTCGAGTCGAAGCTGGCGGGCGAACAACAGCGCAACCAGTCGCTGGAGTCGGAGCAGCGGGCCGTCGAGAAGAGGATCGCCGAGCGCATCGCCAAGGCGAAGGAGGCCGCTCGCAAGGCAGCGGAAGCCAAGCGCATCGCCGAGGCCAAGCGTGTTGCAGCGGCCAAGGCGACGGCGGCCAGGAAGGCGGCGGCAGCCAAGAAGGCCGCGGCAGAGAAGGCGGCTGCCGACAAGGCCGCGGCAGACAAGGCCGCCGCAGACAAGGAATCGTCCGCCACGCCGACCAAGACACCCTCGCGCAGCACGGCCACGACGCGTCCGAGCACCTCTTCGGGAAGCTCGTCCTCGTCAGGCTCGAGCGGCTCGTCCTCCTCGTCGAGCTCGGTGTTCAGCGCCCCCGTCAGCGGCGGCTACATCACCAGCTACTACGGCATGCGCTTCCACCCGATCCTGCACATCTGGAAGCTCCACGACGGTGTCGACTACGGGGCCTCCTGTGGGACGCCGATCCGCGCCGCCCGCTCCGGCGTCGTGGCGGAGCGCTACTACAACGGCGGGTACGGCAACCGCCTCATGATCGACCACGGGCTGGTCAACGGCAGCTACCTCACGACGGGGTACAACCACGCAACGCGCTACATCGTCGGCGTCGGTCAGCACGTCAGCCGGGGCCAGGTCATCGGCTACGTCGGCAGCACGGGCTACTCGACCGGTTGCCACCTGCACCTGATGGTCTGGGACGACGGTTCGGTCGTGAACCCCCTGAAGTGGTTCTGAGCGCCTGGCGTCGCGCGTCGAGCGAAAGTGACTGAGCGTCCCGTGCCCCACGTTGTTATCGTGGGGTGCGGGACAAGTCATGTCAGGGCGTGGATGCGCTCACGGAAGAGGGGGTGCCCATGCCGCGCGAAAAGGGACGCAAGCTCGTGGCCCAGAACCGGAAGGCGGCCCACGACTACCACCTGGGCGATCGCTTCGAGGCCGGGTTGGTGCTCACGGGAACAGAGGTCAAGTCGTTGCGGAACGGTCGTGCGTCCCTCGTGGACGCATTCGCCACCGTGGACGACGGCGAGGTGTGGCTGCGCAACGCCCACATCCCCGAGTACGCCTTCGGAACGTGGACGAATCACGCGACACGGCGGACGCGCAAGCTGCTGCTCAACCGGCGCGAGATCGACAAGCTCGAGCGCGAGGTGGGCAACTCCGGACGCACGATCATCCCGCTGAGCATCTACTTCTCCGACGGGTACGCAAAGGTCGAGATCGCCGTCGCGACGGGCAAGCGGGACTGGGACAAACGCCAGACGATCGCGGAACGCGACATGCGGCGCGACACGGAGCGTGAACTGGCCGACCGGAGGCGTCGGTGAGGCACAGGCTGCTGGTTCTCCTGGCGGCCCTGGCCCTCGGTCTTCTCGGTGCGATGCGACCTGACTTCGCTGCGGCCGCGTCCGACCAGTTCGACTCCTGGACGATCCACTACACCGTGAAGCCGTCCGGGGCGGTCCACGTCGAGGAGACCCTCGTCTACCGGTTCGGCAGCAGCTCCGGACGCCATGGCATCGAGCGGACGTTCGTCACCCGCGAGGCGTGGGGGAGCACCAACGACGATGCGATCTACACGGTCTCGAACCTGTCGGTGACGAGTCCGGACGCCCCGTCGATGTTCACGAAGAAGATCGTCACCGAGGGTCGCAACGAGTGGCTCACCGTTCGCGTCGGCTCGGCCAACCAGACCGTGGCGTCCCCCACGGCCACCTACACCCTCGTCTACGACGTCGCCGGGGGCATGCGCGACAGTTCGGGTTACGACGAGTTCTACTGGGACGCCGTTTCGGGCGAAACCCCCCTTGTCAAGGACATCTCGGTCACGGTCGAGGTGCCCGGGGGAGTGCAGGACGCCAACTGCTACTCCGGCCCGCCCTCGCAGGCCGTGGCCTGCACGAGTGCGAAAGTCACCGGCGGAAAGGCCTTCTTCACCCAGGACCAGAAGCCCGCCGGCGACGTCTTCACCATCGCGGCCAGGATCGCCGACGGCATGGTCACCGACAATGCGCCCCACCTGGAAACCCGGGCGGACGCGGCCACGAACATGATGAAGCTGCTGTGGCAGGGGCTGGGTGCGCTGAGTCTCGTCGTGTCGCCCTTCGCGGGCCTCGCGTACTACCGCCGCAAGGGTCGCGATCGCCGCTACCTCGGCGTGCCCCCGGGTGTCGTTCCCGGGCAGGGCCAACCCGCCAACGAAGGCCCCAGCGACCCTGACATCGAGATCCCCGTGGCCTTCTCGCCGCCGCGCATCCCCGTGGCCGAGGCCGGCCTGCTCGCCGATGGTCGTGTGGACACCCGTGAGACGACGGCCACGCTGGTCGACCTGGCCGTGCGCGGAGCGATCCAGATGCGCGCGGAGGGAGGCTCGGCGATCGTCCGGGAAGTGGATGCCACCCGCGCCGTGAGTCCGCACGAGCAGGTCCTCCTGGCCACCCTGTTCGCCGGTTACCGTCCCGGCACCGAGATCGACGTCTCGTCGCGAGGTTCGATCGTTGGCGCGCACGACGCGCTCGTCCGCTCCGTGAGGAACCAGGTGGCCCAGCGACGCTGGTTCACCCAGGTGCCTTCGCTGGGTCGCACGGCGGGCGGCATGGGCTTCTTCTGGATGATGGCGGTCGGGTTCTTCTTCTTCCGCGGATCGATCGGCGGCATCGCCTGGGCCATCCTTCCCCTGATCCCGATCGTGGTCACGGTGTTGGTCGTGAGGGCCAAGATGCGACGCGGCCAGCGCACGGCTCTGGGACGCGCGGTGACCGACCAGATCGAAGGCTTCCGGCTCTACCTGTCGACTGCCGAGGCCGACCAGATCCGGTTCGAGGAGGGCGAGGACATCTTCAGCAAGTACCTGCCCTGGGCGATCGTCTTCGATCTCGCCGAGCGCTGGGCGAAGATCTGCGCCGACCTCGTGGCCATGGGACGTCTGTCGGCGGCACCTCCCACCTGGTACTACGGCAGGGGCAGTTTCAACTTTTTCATCATCAACGACTCGATCCACCGGATCGACGCTGCGTCCACCCCGTTGCCACCCACGGCGGGTACTTCGGGGTCGGGTTTCGGCGCCGGTTCCAGCTTCGGTGGTGGTGGCGGGTTCTCCGGTGGTGGTGGTGGCGGTGGCGGCGCCGGTGGTTGGTGAACCGCTAGGGTGTGCCGCATGACTGAGATGCAGCGTCCCGAGGTTGACTTCCCCGAAGGCCAACCCCCGACCGAACTCGAGATCACCGACATCATCGTGGGCGACGGCCGTGAGGCCACCGCCGGCAACCTGGTGTCGGTGCACTACGTCGGTGTGGCCTGGTCGACCGGCGAGGAGTTCGACGCCTCCTACGGACGCGGAGCCCCCTTGCAGTTCCCCCTGGGCACCGGGCGTGTCATCCAGGGCTGGGACGACGGCATCCGTGGCATGAAGGTCGGTGGACGCCGCAAGCTCGTGATCCCTCCGCAACTCGCCTACGGCGAGCGGGGAGCGGGCGGAGTGATCGGGCCCGGCGAGACGCTGATCTTCGTCTGTGACCTGATGCGGGTGAGCTGACCCGAATCGGGGTCCGATCCGGGGCCCACCTGATGGTGCGATGGCCCCCCGGTGATGAGACTTGGACCATGACCCAGTACGTCACCCCCGAACACCAGCACCCGAGCCTGTCAACCCTCGTGACCGAGGCACAGCGGGAGCGGGCCGAGAACTACCTGCAGCAGGCGTTCGCCGAGGGGCGACTGACGTCGGAGGAGTTCGACCACCGCATCGGGCTCGCCATCCAGGCCCGGACGCGACGCGACCTCAACCAGTCGCTGCTGGGTCTGGTGCAGGTACCCCTCGCGACCGCCGCCATCGGTCATCACCCGACCTATCTCCCTGTCTTCGACCCGTCGAGGAACGGAACCACCGGACGCACGATGGCCGGCCTGACCCACTTCTCCGGGCTTGCGACGTGGATGGTCGGGCCCGGGATCGTGTACGCGTTGGCGTCCGAGGGCTCACACGTCCGCAAGGAGGCCGCCAAGGCCTTCAACGCGCAGGTCTCGTGGGCGATCGTGCTCACCGTGATCGGGATCGTTCTCGGCCACGTGTGGCTGGGTGAGGTCGTGTTGCCGCTGCTGTGGCTCGGCTGGCTGCTGACCACGGTCCTGAGCGGCGTCCGCGCCATGAAGGGTGAGCCCAGCGACCCGCTGATCAGCAAGGTCGTGCCCATCAGGCTCCTCAGGGGTGACGGGCCCACGCGGAGCCTGACGCGCTGAAACCCGCTCGCGGGAACAACGACCGACGAGGTACTGTTGAAGGACTGGGCCGTTTGCGCGTCCCACGGCGATGGAGACATCGCGACAACTCAACAGGGGGTGACTGGTTTCGACTTGGGACGGTAGTCCCAGGAGAAGCGGGCCGAGAATCCAGGGTCAACTCGTAAATGTTCCTTGGAAACCAATAAGTGCCGACGCAAATCGCACTGACTTCGCTCTCGCTGCCTGAGCAGTGACCGAAGGGTCAGCCCGGACGTAGCCTTCCGTCCGGTTCCTGGCCTCATTCTGAAGGCTTGCTGATCAGCTCAAGCTCAATGGGCTGATCGGGACTTAAATTGGGCTGGGCCTGTCTGCAACATGCTGACGTGAGTGCAGGGGCCGAGTAGAACGACTTGTCAGCTGCGCCCGGAGAAGACCTGGTTCGCCTCTTGAGGACGCGGGTTCAATTCCCGCCACCTCCACGCCACCTGTTGGCATGACCCCCGCACCGGGAGACCGGTGACGGGGGTCTTTCGCGTTCCGCGGACACCTCGCGGCCAAAGCGTCGCTCTCGCGCGGCGCTCACCGCTCTGGACGGTGGATGGCAGAATCGCTACGTGATCCTCGCGAAGCCACCCCGTGCCGGTGAACTGCTGGTCAGCGGCACCGCTGTGAGCGACGGTGTCTTCGACCAGAGCGTTGTGCTCCTGCTGGACTGCGACGAGGCGGGCGCACTCGGCGTCATCATCAACCGCATCGCAGACGCCGAACTGGAGGATGTCCTTCCCCAGTGGAGCGAACTGGTCTGCCCTCCCCAGGTGTTGTTCTCGGGCGGCCCCATGTCGCCCAACGGCGCGGTGTGCCTGGCCAAGGTGCTGAACGGCAACGAGGAGCCGCCCGGCTGGCGCCGGGTGGACGGCGATATCGGCCTCCTGCACCTCGACACCCCTGTTGAAATCGCGGCGGGCGCCTACTCCGACCTGCGCATCTTCGCCGGATATGCGGGCTGGTCGCCCGGCCAGCTCGAGGGGGAGATCCTGCGCGGGATGTGGCATCGGGTGCCGGCGCGTGAGGACGACATCTTCGGCGCCGACCCTGCCACGCTCTGGCGTCGCGTCCTGCGTCGACAAGGGGGGACGACGTCGTTCTTCTCGACCTGGCCAGAGGACGCCGAGCTCAACTGAGCGACGTCACCCGAGCTTCGGGTCGGCCCCGGGCGAGCGTCGTGCTGACCGCGCAGGCCTTCGAGTGGCCTGACTACACTGGCAGGCAGACAGTCGCGAGGGGAGACCGATGGGCGAGCAGACACGCCCCACCAGGAGCCGCATCCTGGTGGTCGACGACGACGCCGCGCTCGCCGAGATGCTCCAGATCGTCCTGCGACAGGAGGGTTTCGAGACCGCGTGGTGCGGATCAGGCGGAGCCGCCATGGACGCGTTCCGTGAGTCCCGTCCCGACCTCGTCCTGCTCGACCTGATGCTTCCCGGGGCCAACGGGATCGACGTCTGCCGCGACATCCGTGCGGAGTCCGGCGTCCCCATCGTCATGCTGACGGCCAAGTCCGACACCACCGACGTCGTCCTCGGGCTCGAGGCCGGGGCGGACGATTACGTGTCGAAGCCGTTCAAGGCGAAGGAGCTCGTCGCCCGGTTGAAGGCGCGGCTGAGGCGGCTCGCGCCACTCAACGAGGCACTCTCGGACGACCTCGAGATCGGCGACCTCGTCATCAACACCATGAGCCACGCGGTCTTCCGCGGCGAGGCCGAGATCCCCCTGACGCCGCTGGAATTCGACCTGCTGCTGGCGCTGGCCCGCAAGCCCCAGCACGTGTTCAGTCGCGAGATGCTGCTGGAGGAGGTCTGGGGTTATCGTCACGCGGCCGACACGCGACTGGTCAACGTGCACGTCCAGCGACTGCGGTCGAAGATCGAGGCCGACCCCGAACACCCCGACATCGTCGTCACCGTGCGCGGCGTGGGCTATCGGGCCGGCGCCGCCGCCGCGCGGCGCGAAGCGAATGAGTGATCAGGACTCTCGTTGGGGAGCCCCCGGGCGCCTGTGGTGGTCATCCCTGCCGCTGCGCGTCATCAGCCTGACCCTCATGGGTTCGATCCTCGTACTCCTGCTGGGAGGCTTCCTGCTGTTGCGTCAGGCATCACTTGGCGTGATGGAGGGGAAGAAGCAGTCGTCGCTCACCGAGGCGTCCAATGCCCTCGGACGCATGCAGGAGCAGCTGCTGGAGACCGACCTGCACACCTCCAGCCTGTACGAGCGCCTCAACCAGCTCGCCGACGACGTCGGTAACCAACCGGGGCAGTATCACGTGATGATCCAGGGTCCGGTGTCGCGCTTCCTCTCGCCGGGCATCAAGGAGACGACTGTCCCGGCGTCCCTGATCGACGCCGTGGCGGGCACCGCCGCCGACGGCGGTGGGGAGCTGAGCCTCACCCCGACGACCGTTCACTACGACGACGCGTCCAGGGACGTTCCCGGCCTGGCCATCGGTGGAACGCTCGCCGCCCCCGGAACCACGGCGACGTATCCCGTCTACTTCATCTTCCCTGCGAGGCAGGAGGTGGAGACCATGCAGGTGCTCAACCGGGCCGCTGCCACCACGGGCGTCATCCTGCTGGCGGCGCTGGCCGGCATCGCCTACCTGGTCTCACGCCAGGTCGCCCGCCCGGTGAGGCAGGCGAGCATCGCCGCGAGCCGCATCGCGTCCGGACACCTCGACGAGCGCCTGGAGGTGCACGGGACCGATGACATCGCCAGCCTCGGTACGTCGATGAACAACATGGCGAGTGAATTGCAGTTGCAGATCGGCCAGCTCGAGGACCTCTCCCTCGTGCAGCAGCGATTCGTCTCCGACGTCTCCCACGAGCTCCGGACGCCCCTGACAACGGTCCGCATGGCTGCCGAGCTGCTCCACGATTCGCGAGAGGAATTCTCGCCCGTCACCGCCCGAACCGCCGAACTGCTGGTCACCCAACTCGACAGGTTCGAATCCCTCCTGACCGACCTGCTCGAGATCTCGCGCTTCGATGCCGGAGCCGCCATCCTCACGCTCGACCAGGTCGACGTCGCCCGGGTCGTCGCCGAGGAGGTGGAGGCCAACCGGGCCTTCGCCCGGCGCACCGACACGCAGCTCACGGTCGCGGCCAGCGGCCCGGCGCTGGCCGAGGTGGACGCGCGTCGCGTCCAGCGAATCGTCCGCAATCTGGTCACCAACGCCATCGAGCACGGCGAGGGGCGCCCGATCGAGGTGCGGATCGCCGTCGACGATTTCGCCGTGGCGGTGTCGGTGCGCGACCACGGGGTCGGGTTCGAGCCGAGTCAGGCCGAGCAGGTGTTCCACCGCTTCTGGCGAGCCGACCCGAGCCGCAACCGGACGATCGGTGGCACCGGCCTCGGTCTCGCGATCTCGCTGGAGGACGCCCGGCTCCACAACGGCTGGCTGCAGGCCTGGGGACGCCCCGGGCGGGGTGCCTACTTCCGCCTCACGATTCCCCGTCAGGCCCACGGCGTCCTGACAGGCTCGCCCCTGCCCGCGGAGCCCATCGACGGGAGGCGGTCATGAGGCGTCTCGCCTGGGTAGTGGCCCTCGTACTTGCGATGGCGGGCTGCAGCGAGGTGCCGGCGTCCGGGCCGGTCGAGCGGTACCCCCGCTCTGCCCAGTCGTCGGTCGCGCCCGGCGTCCAGATCGCCGCCGCCGCGCCACGCGTGGGGGCGACCCCCGACGAGGTCCTCGCCGGGTACCTCTCGGCGATGGCCACCTACCAGGCCGGATACCCCGCCGCGAAGCTCTTCCTCACCCCTGACGCTGCCGAGAAGTGGAACCCCGACGAGGGCATCACGGTCTATGAGGCCGAGGGCCACCGGCCGATCACCACGGCGACGTCTGCCATCGTCGACGTGCCGGTCGTCGGCACCGTGACGTCCGATGGGCACTACGTGGCCGTGCAGAACACCACCTTGCGGCACAACTTCTCGATGACTCTGAGTGAGGGGGAGTGGCGGATCGGCGACGCACCCCAGGGCCTTCTGATCAGCCAGCGCAGCTTCGAGCGCTACTTCCGGGCCACCCTCCTGTACTTCCTCAGTCCGCGTGCCACCACCATGGCCCCCGAGGTCGTCTACCTCCCGGCCGGCAATACCAACCCCACCATGGCGCTGCAGGCCCTGTTGCGCGGCCCCTCCGCCTGGCTGCGTCCAGCCGTGCTCAACGCCATCCCGGCGGGGACGTCCATGACGATCCCTGCAGTGGTCATCGATCGACTCGGGGTCGCCGTCGTGCCGTTGACGGGCCAGATCGCCGGCCTTCCCGACTCCCAGCGCTCGCAACTCGCTGCCCAGGTCGTCTGGACGCTTGCCCGCTTCCCCGAGGTCAACGGGGTCACGTTCACGTCCGACGGCCAGCCCTTCGCCGTGCCCAACCAGGACGACGCGGGCGTGATCCGGCTCAGCGACTTCCGGGATCACCAGATCGTCGCGGAGCCGGTCATCACGGACGCGTTCGTCGTCAACCAGGGAATCCTGGGACGCCTGGACGAACACGCCAACGGCCAGTTCATCGGTTGGTCGGGAGCGTTCGGCAAGACGGACTGGGGCGACACCGTGGGCGACTTCGGGCTGGGCCACGACGGCGCGGCTGTGGCTGTCGTCAACGCCGACCGCACCCGGCTGTTCACCGGCGCGGCCGACTCGTCGGCCGCCGTCCGCAGGTATGTGGGCACCGGACTGGGACGTCCGCAAGTGATGCGCGACGCCAGCGTGTGGGTGTCGACGAAGGATGCGACCGGACGTGCAGCCCTCGTGCTGATCGAGGCGTCCGGGAAGGTCACGACCTTCCACCCCGCCGGTCTGGAGAAGGCATCGATCGACGCCTTCAGCGTCTCGCCCGACGGGACGCGGATTGCCGTCGTCGCCCGGACCGGCGCAACGTCGGCGTTGGGCCTGCTCAGGGTGCAGCGAGGGGCCGGGGTGGTGGACGGCTGGCGCGTGGTGCCCATCGTCGGTGCGCAGGGTGCCGTGGTCGACTTCGGTGACGTCGGGTGGACCGACCCGGTGACGTTGACCCTCCTGGGCTCGGTGGCCGGCGACACCGCATTCTCGGTCTACTCGGCTGATCTCGACGGCGGCAGCATCGAGACGATCGGCCCGTTCGACGTCGACGCGATCGGCCTCGCCACGCAACCGCGGCCCACCGGACGCACCGCCCTGATCCTGGCCGAGGGCGGCATCGTGTGGCGCTACGAGAACGTCTACCGGTGGCGCCAACTGGCTGCCGAGGTCACGGCCATCGGCTACGCCCACTGAACCCGGCCCCACAGGCCTGTGGACGCGCGCCAGCTGTCCACAGATCGCCGGGATCCCCTGGGCATCCTGACCGGGCCGCCAGACAGTGGAGGCATGCGATGGCTGGACGGTGTCGGCGACCTGTTCGTGGGTGCGGCCTGTGCGGGATGTGGGCGTCCCGGCTGGGGGGTCTGTGGCGAGTGTCGCGCACTCCTGGGTTGTCGCGCGTCCCCCGTGTTCAGGCCCCCGCCGCCAGGCCTCGACTTCCCGGTGACGTGGGCGACGTGGGACTACTCGCCGCAGGCGAAGGGCATCATCGTGCACCACAAGGATCGCGGGGCCTGGGCGCTGGTCGGTACCCTCGCCCATCCCATCGCCGCGGCGATGGACGCACTCCTGTCCGGATGCGTTCAGGATGTCTCGGTGGTGCCCATCCCGTCCGATCCCCGGACGGTACGTGAGCGGGGTTACGACCATGGGACGGCCCTCGCGCGAGCCGTCGTGCGGCGCTGGAATCGCGGACGCGGACCTCGCGCCCACCTGGAACTTGCCCTCGTCAGGCAGCGGCTGGCAGGTGATCAGGCCGAGCTGGGTGTCGGGGGGCGCTGGGCGAACCAGGCGGGTTCCATGGCGGGACGCAGGGGCTCCCGTCCGGTCGTGATCATCGACGACGTGGTCACCACGGGGGCGACGCTGGCTGAAGCCCAGCGTGCCCTGCAGGCGTCGGGACGGTACGTTCTCGGGGCCTGCTGCGCGGCCCAGACCCCACTGCTCGGGCACGCGCGAGGGTCGGAATGAAGGCCCCAGACGCCCCCCTCCGGGGTACATGGGCTGGTCACACGCGTTTTCGATCAACCACCCGCGCGCTACCAGCGGGTGGGTAACGTGGGGTCATGGCACGGATTGCCTGCGGACATCGTTTCGCGGGAGGGGTCCGTGCCATGACCATGTCGAGGCACCACGACCAGGAGGGTTGAGATGGAGACCATCGTCACCGGACGTCACTGCACGATCAGCGACGCGCTGAAGGACCAGATCATCGAGCGGATCGAGTCCGTCGAGAAGATCAACGAGCGCGTGATCCGCGTCGAGGTGGAACTGACCGCCACCGAGGCCAAGGGGAGTCCGGAAGGTGCCATTGAGGCCCAGATCACGTTGCGCGGGAAGGGCCCCGTGGTCCGTGCCACCGCGACCGGTGACGACAAGCTCCTCGCCTTCGAGCGTGCCTTCGAGAGGCTCAAGAGCCAGATGCGCAAGGCGGGTGACCGGCGCAAGAAGCACCGCGGTCTGCGTCCCGTCGGCGCGGTGCCCGAGATCGTCAGGGCGGTGGAGCAGGAAGAGTTCCCCGAGAAGCGCATTGTCGCGGGCATCGAGGTGGTGGGCGACGGACCCCTCGTCGTCAAGGAGAAGAACTTCCCGGCCACTCCGTTGACCCTCGTCCAGGCGCTCGACGAGATGGAACTCGTCGGGCACGACTTCTTCCTGTTCGTGGACGCCGTCACGGGCGCGCCGAGCGTCGTCTACCGCCGCAAGGCCTACGACTACGGAGTGATCCACCTCGACGTCTCCTGATGAACGGTTCAGCGACGCCCTCGGCGCACCCCGGGTCGGTGGTTCGTGCGACGTGAGCTGACGGGGTCCGAGGCACGACGGATCGGTCTGGCCGCGCAAGGATTCGGGAAGCCGCGTCCGGCCAGGCCGATCACCATGCGCGACGTACAGCGGCAGGTCGACAGACTGGGCCAGCTCCAGATCGACTCGATCAATGTACTCGCACGTGCCCACCTCATGCCGCTCTACTCGAGGCTGGGCGCGTACGACACCTCCCTCCTGCAGCGGGCCGCCCACGAGTCGCCCCGGAGGCTGTTCGAGTACTGGGGTCACGCGGCCAGCCTGCTGGACGTCCGCCTGCAGCCGTCACTGCGGTGGCGCATGGAGGCGGCGGCCGGTGAGGCGTGGCGAAGTCTCGCGCGCGTCCGGAGTGAGTACCCGGGCCTCGTCGAGCAGGTGCTCGCGGACGTCGCCGAGCGAGGCCCCATCACCGCCCGCGACATCGAGCACGATGAGGTGCGCGATCGCGGCAACTGGGGATGGAACTGGTCGGCGGTCAAGGTTGCCCTGGAGTGGCAGTTCTGGGCGGGAGAAGTGACCACCGCCCACCGCAACGCGCAGTTCGAGCGCGTGTACGACCTGCCGTCGAGAGTGATCCCCGGTGCGATCCTGGCTGAGGACACACCCGGCGTCCACGAGGCGCATGTCACGCTGGCCCGCCGCGCCGCCGCGGCCCTGGGCGTGATGACCGAAACTTGCGTCGCCGACTACTTCAGGCTCAAGCTGGCGCCGACCAGGGCCGCCATGGCCGAACTGGTCATGAGCGGCGAGCTCGTCGAGGCGCCAGTTCGAGGCTGGGGACGCCGGACGTGGGTGTGGCACGAGGCGGTCATGCCGCGCGCCATCCACGCCCGGACGCTCATCAGTCCGTTCGATTCACTGATCTTCGAGCGCAAGCGCGCAGAAGAACTTCTGGGTCTGCGCTACCGGATCGAAATCTACGTCCCCGAAGCTGACCGCCACTACGGCTACTACGTCTACCCCTTCCTGCTCGGGGACTCCTTCGCCGCTCGGGTCGATCTCAAGGCCGACCGTTCCGCCGGTGTGCTGCGCGTGAAGGCAGCGTGGGTCGAGCCAACAGAGGTGCGTCCGCCCGGGTTGGTGGCTCGCGAGCTGGCCGACGAGCTCGCCTCCCTCGCGGGCTGGCTCGGGCTGTCGGACATCTCTGTCGAGGAGCGGGGCGACCTGGCCGACGAGCTGGCGTCCGCGGTGACAGACTGAGGCAACACCACGATCAGCACGTCACACCACGAAGACCCACACCAAGACAAAGGAGTGCCCGTGCCCCGCAGCCTGCAACCCGGCCAGACCCGTCAGATCCATGTCGTCACCCGCACTCCCGACGGGTGGGTCGACCAGCTGCTGCTCACCACCGACGACGTCCTGCTCGAGGCGCCCAACTGGACGATCGACGGATCGGCCCTCCTGCTCAACGGTGACGGGGTGCTGTGGCGATTCGACCTGGCGACGGGGGTGCTGGCCAGCCTCGACATCGACGTGCCCGAACTCAACAATGACCACGTGCTCGACCCCGACGGCGTCCATGTCTACCTCTCGGCCATGGACGGTCACGTGTACCGCGCTGCGATCGACGGGGGAGCGGCGACGAGAGCCACGGACGACCGCTTCGGCGACGGATGGTTCCACTTCCTGCACGGTGTCAGCCCGGCCGGTGACGAACTGGCCTGGATCGGGCTGCGATTCGAGCAGACGGCAGACAACTCCACAGCGACCATTCCCGAGGTGTTCACGACGAATCTCACGACGGGCGAGGTGCGCCAACTGACGAACACCGGACGCCCGTCGGACGGCAGCGAGTACTCACCTGACGGAGAGTGGATCTACCTCAACACCGAGCAGTTCAATGACGTGCCCGGAGCAGCCCAGATCGGACGCATGCACCGTGACGGCAGCGACGTCGAACAGCTCACCCACGACGACGCGGTCAACTGGTTCCCCCACCTCTCGCCGGACGACGAGTGGGCGGTGTACATCTCGTTCCCCACGGGGACGCTGGGTCACCCCGCCGACCTGCCGGTGACCCTCAAGGTCGTTCATCCCGCAGATGGTGGCTGGGAGGCGCCCGTCACCACCATCGACCTCTTCGGGGGCCAGGGAACGATCAACGTGAACTCGTGGTCACCGACCTCGGAGGCCTTCGGATACGTTTCGTACCCTCTCGGTGCGACCCCGTAGGATGGGTGGGCCCACCGGAAAGGAACCCCACTCGTGAGTTTCATGGATCGACTCCTCAGCGTCGGCGAGGGACGCACCCTCAAGAAGCTGGAGAGGATTTCCGCACAGGTCAATTCCATCGAGGATGACTTCGTCGCGATGAGCGACGACGAGTTGCGTGCCCAGACCGGTGACTTCCGTCAGCGTCACGAGAACGGTGAGAGCCTCGACAGCCTCCTGCCCGAGGCCTTCGCCACGGTTCGCGAGGCGACCAGCCGCATCCTGTCGAAGCGTCCCTACGACGTGCAGGTGATGGGCGGCGCCGCGCTCCACCAGTGCAACATCGCCGAGATGAAGACCGGTGAGGGCAAGACCATCGTCGCCCTCATGCCCAGCTATCTCAATGCGATCTCGGGGCTAGGGGTCCACGTCGTCACCGTGAACGACTACCTCGCCAAGTACCAGTCCGAGCAGATGGGACGCGTCCATCACTTCCTCGGCATGGACGTCGGCGTCATCCTGTCGCAGATGACGCCCGCCGAGCGTCGGAAGGCCTACGCCGCCGACATCACCTACGGCACGAACAACGAATTCGGGTTCGACTACCTGCGCGACAACATGGCGCTGTCACTGGACGACTGCGTGCAGCGCGGCCACAACTTCGGCATCGTCGACGAGGTCGACTCGATCCTCGTCGACGAGGCCCGGACGCCGCTCATCATCTCGGGACCGGCCGAGGACGACCACACCTGGTACCCCGAATTCGCCCGGTTGGTGTCGCGACTGCGACGCGACGTCGACTACGAGGTGGACGAGAAGAAGCGCACCGTCTCGGTGCTCAGCCACGGCATCGAGACCGTCGAGGACCGGCTGGGCATCGACAACCTCTACGAGAGCGTGAACACCCCGCTGATCGGCTACCTCAACAACGCCATCAAGGCCAAGGAGTTGTTCAAGCTCGACAAGGACTACGTCGTCATGGACGGTGAGGTGCTCATCGTCGACGAGCACACCGGTCGAACCCTGATCGGACGCCGGTACAACGAGGGTCTGCACCAGGCGCTCGAGGCCAAGGAAGGCGTCGAGATCAAGGCCGAGTACCAGACGCTCGCGACGATCACGCTGCAGAACTACTTCCGCATGTACACGAAGCTCTCGGGCATGACCGGCACGGCGAAGACCGAGGAGAGCGAGTTCCAGAAGATCTACGGGCTGGGCGTCATCGTCATCCCGACGAACAAGCCGATGGTCCGCGCCGACCAGAAAGACCTGATCTTCCGCACCGAGGAGGCAAAGTTCGACTCCATCGTCGAGGACGTCGTCGAGCGCCACGAGAAGGGCCAGCCCGTCCTGCTGGGCACCGCGTCCGTGGCGAAGAGCGAAGTCATCTCGCGTCTCCTCAAGCGTGCAGGTGTTCCCCACCAGGTGCTGAACGCGAAGCAGCACGAGCGTGAGGCTGCGATCGTCGCACTGGCCGGACGCAAGGGCGCCGTCACCGTGGCGACCAACATGGCCGGCCGAGGCACCGACATCATGCTCGGTGGCAATGCCGAATTCCTCGCCGATGCGCATCTGCGCCAGATGGACCTCGATCCGGTCGAAACCCCTGACGAGTACGAGGCGGCCTGGCCGGCCGCGCTTGCCGAGGTCGAGTCGCAGGTGGCGGACGAGCACAACGAGGTCGTCGCGGCAGGTGGCCTGTACGTCATCGGCTCGGAGCGCCACGAGTCGCGTCGCATCGACAACCAGCTCCGTGGACGTTCGGGACGCCAGGGCGACCCCGGTGAGAGCAGGTTCTACCTCTCGTTGGGCGACGACCTGATGCGCCTGTTCAAGTCTGAAGTGGTCGAGCGCGCCATGGCCACCCTCAAGGTTCCGGACGACGTTCCGCTGGAGCACCGCTGGATCTCCAACTCCATCGAGAGTGCGCAGAAGCAGGTCGAGGGTCAGAACTTCGAGATCCGCAAGAACGTCCTCAAGTACGACGACGTGATGAACCGCCAGCGGCACGCGATCTACGCCGACCGTCGCAAGGTGCTCGAAGGCCACGATGTCGAGGCCGAACTCCGGCAGACGGTCGACCGGGTGGTCGAGGCCGGCGTCCGGACCTTCACAGAGGGCTTCGCGGAGGAGTGGGATCTCGAGACCCTCTGGACGCAGATGACGACGCTGTACCCGGTGTCGCTCAACATCGCCGACTACGAGGGCACCCACGACGCGCAGGAGATCGTCGACGACTTCCTGGCCGATGCCCACGCGGCGTACGACCGCCGCGAGGAGGAGTTGGGCGAGGAGAACATGCGCGAGCTCGAGCGACAGGTGCTGCTCACCGTGCTCGACCGCAAGTGGCGTGAACACCTCTACGAGATGGACTATCTGCGCGAAGGCATCGGGTTGCGCTCGATGGCGCAGCGCGACCCGCTGGTCGAGTACCAGCGTGAGGGTGGCCAGATGTTCGCGGCCATGATGGAGAGCTTCATGGAAGAGGTCGTCGGCTTCCTGTTCAACCTCGAGGTGCAGGTGCAGCCCCGGCCGTCCGTAGGGATCGTCGCTGGTCCCGGAGGGGGCGCCGTCACCAGCGCGTCCATCGAAGGACTCCTCGTGGGAGAGGCGACTGCCGAGCCGGTGGTCGAGCCGGAACCCGAGCCGGTCGCGCCTGCGCGTCCATCGATTCAGGCCAAGGGCCTCGGTGCGCGTCCGGCTCGCGAGGTCACCTACACGGCCCCGGACGAGAGTGGCCAGGCGGCCACTGCGCGTCCCACGTCGTCGGGCAAGCAGGCCTTCGCCAACGTCGGACGCAACCAGCCCTGCCCGTGCGGGTCAGGCAAGAAGTTCAAGATCTGCCACGGGCGTCCGGAGGTCTGACACCGGCGCTGGGTGGGCAGGCCTGAGGGGCTGGAAGGCGCTGATGCGCCACCAGCCGCGGGCCTGGTCGAGGCGCAGGGCGATGACCCTGCGTCCCCGCGTCGCCTGGAACGACAGCACGACCTCGACGTGTCCGGCCTGACCGAGGGGCCGCTGACTGCGGACGCCCACCAGTCGGGCGTCCGTGAGCGTTCCCGTGGACGCGAGGTGGGTCAGCCTTGCCAGGACGGGATCCGTGGCGCGTCCCACGAGGTGACTCACAGGCCTGGTTCCCAGACCGATCTCGTGGATCGCCCTCGCGGCTGACCAGGCGACCGGATCGGGCAGACACTCCTCGACCCGGCCCTGACTTCTGGGGCCACCGACGTGGACGTCGGGCAGCCGGCCGTCGGGCAGCAGGGGATCGACTGCGGGGAACGACCAGGGCGACGCGGTCATGGTGACATCCATGCACCTCAGCGTGGCGGATCAGCGTCATTGCGCGACAGGGGGCCTGTGGACAACCCGGGGCTGTGACGAGGGGCCCTCGGCGGCTCAGCGGGCTATCGTGGGCGCATGCAACCCGTCCTGGTGTTCCTGCCGCTGTCGGCCCCCGAGGCACGCACGGCGGCGTCGGTCACCCTGCCCGGGCCGCTCGCCGGATTCGCTGTCACGCGCGAACTCGTGGACGCACTCGGCTACACGTCAGACATGGATGAGGACGCGGAGTACGCGGCACTCGTGCTGGCGTCCGTGGCCGGACTGGCCCGGCATGGACGCCGACTCGTCCTGGTGGCCGAGGTGCCGCCCGACCAGGTGGGCCTGGGCGATGATCCATCCAACGGCGGCGTCATCCTCGCCCGGCTTGAGCCCCGCTGGGTCGTGTCGTGGTTCGCCGACGAGGCGTCCGTCGACGTGACCGCTGCCGCGCGGGCGGCGGCTGGGCTTGATCTGGACGACGCCTGGGACGTGGGCGCGGTCCAGGAACTCGTGGCGTCCCATGAATTGCTCTGGCACGGGCCCACCGAACTGACTGCCTATGGAGAGGACTGACGCATGCCCCGTTCACTGTGGAAGGGCGCGATCTCGTTCGGGTTGATCACGATTCCGGTCAAGCTGTACGGCGCGACCGAAGAGAAGGACATCTCGTTCCGCCAGGTGCACCCGGCGGACGGCGGCCGGATCAAGTACAAGCGCGTCTGCGAGAAGTGCGGTGAGGAAGTGCCGTTCGCCGAGATCGGCAAGGGGTACGAGGCGCCGGACGGACGCATGGCCATCCTCGACAAGGAGGACTTCGAGCACCTGCCGTTGAAATCGACGAAGGCCGTCGACATCGTCCAGTTCGTGGACGAGGAAACGATCGACCCGACCTACTTCGAGAAGACGTACGTGCTGGAGGCTGAGGGACCCGGCGCGAAGCCCTATGTGCTGCTGCGGGACGCCCTCGCCAAGACCGGCAAGTCGGCGGTGGTGAAGGTCGCCCTGCGGTCACGTGAATCGCTGGCGCTGATTCGTCCCTCGGCGAATGTGCTGCTCCTGCACACCATGCTGTGGCCCGACGAGGTGCGTGACAATGATTTCGCCGCTCCGGCGCAGGACATCACGGCCACGGACGCCGAGGTGGCGATGGCCGAGATGTTCATCGCCCAGATGGAGGGCGAGTTCAAACCCGAGGACTTCACCGACTCCTACCGCGAGGCACTGGACGCGGTCGTCCAGTCGAAGCTCGCCGGCGTGCCCTTCGAGGAGGGCGAGGAGCCCGTCACGGGCAAGGACGCGGACGTCGTCGACCTCGTCGCAGCCCTTCGCGCCTCGGTGGACGCCGCCAAGAAGCGGCGGGCGGCCGAGAAGGAGGCGCGGACGGACGAGAAGGCAGCCAGCTGACCGCCCTCGCGTCCATGCCGTACTCGTCGACGCATCAACCCGCGGTGCGGGCGAGCCACTCGTTGCCGACGATCTGCTGCTGGTTGAGCGCTTCGAGCACGTAGGGCTCCGCCTGCTGCTCGAGCTTGCGTCCGAGGAACGGCACGTTGATGGTGATGTGGCCCTGGAAGCCGACGCTGGTCGTGCCGTCGCCCGTCGGACGCAGCGACGCCTCGCCCGCTATGTCGGCCGGCGCGCCCTGGACCACGACACGCATGGTGCCCGTGCGGGAGCCGTCGGCGGCGGCGTCCGACCAGTGCAGGTGCTGGTCCATGCTGAGTGTGGGACCCACGAACTTCGCTGCCAGGGACGGCGCGGGCAGGTCGAGGTGCAGCACCGTCCCGGTGCCGTCGACCTCGACCCCGTGGCTGGTGGCGCCGCTCCTGAGGGCCACCTCCCCGAGCCACTCAGGGTCGACCATCATCGCGTGAACGGTGGCGGGGTCGGCGGCGAAGTGGTGGCGAATGCTGATGTCCATCCGGCCATTCTGGCACGGAGCGTTGCAGCCCCCTGAGCCTCGCCGGAGCCGGCTGCCTCGGTTAGGCTGGGACACCCGGACACGACGACGTGCCGGAAGCTCAGGAGTGATCTGGATGGCTGTGATGCCCGCCACTGTCGACCAACTCATCGCCGACGTCGCTGCCCGGCTCAGCAACTGCCCCCCGGGGCCGGGACGCGAAGCATTCGTCGCCCACTACGTGCGCCACGTTGACGTCGACGAACTCCTGGCCGAGTCTGCGCAGGACCTTGCTGGTCTCATCGACCGGCACCTGGTGCTCGGGTCGAACCGGGTGGAGGCCGATCCCCGCATCGACGTCTACACCCCGGGGGAGCCTGAGGACGCGTGGGACGCCGACGGCGCCACGATCGTCCAGGTTGTCACCGATGACGGACCATTCATCGTCGACACCATCTCGATGACGGTCACGACGGCCGGCTGGAACATTCGCGAGGTCTACCATCCGCAGTTCCGCGTGGAGCGCGCCCTCACGGGCGAGATGCGTGCGGTCCCGACGTCCGACGGCCCAGGGCGGCCTGAGTCGTGGGTGACCCTCGAGATCACGGCCCCGTTGGGGACGTCGGCGGAGTCGCTCAAGGTCGACCTCCGTGCAGCGCTGGAGACGGGGCTCGACGAGGTCGAGGAGGCCGTGGAGGACCTCGACCACATGCGGACGCGCCTGGACGAAACCATCGACCTGTGCCGCCGGGCTCCGAGGTCGGCCGCTGAGGTGGCCGATGCGGTCGACCTGCTCACCTGGTTGGCCGACGACCATTTCACCTTGCTCGGCTATCGCGAGCACACGTACGCGGAGGGCCGCTTCGTCCCGGTGGTGGGCACCGGGTTGGGCGTCCTGCGACCGGACGGCAACCCGGCGGGGACGTTCGACGCCCTGCCCCTCAGCGATCCGCCCGACCTCGTCATCATGACCAAGAACTCGGCGAAGTCGACCGTGCACCGACCCGCCTACACCGACTACGTCGGTGTCCGGATCCTCGATGCTGACGGGCAGGTCATGGGGGAGCACCGCTTCCTGGGTCTCCTCACGTCCGAGGCGTATCAGGAGTCGATCACCCACATACCCGTCCTGCGGGCACGAGCCGAGCAGATCCTGGCGCGCAGCGGCTACAGCCGGGATTCGCACGGTGGCAGGGCCATCCTGGCCACCCTCAACTCGTTCCCGCGCGACGAGTTGTTCCAGGCGTCGGTCGATGAACTGTCGGCGATGATCGAGCCGATCTCACGGCTGAAGGAGCGTCGGCGCGTCCGGGTCTTCGTCAGACGTGGCACGTGGGGACGTTTCGTGAGTTGCCTGGTGTACCTGCCGCGCGACCGCTACAACACCGACGTCCGGCTGGCGATGATGGGCGTCATCCGCGACACGCTCGGCGCGGAGTCGCTCGAATACCAGGCCCAGGTCACCGAGTCGGTGCTCGCCCGGCTCTACTTCGTCGCCAAGATGCCCGATGATGCCCCGAGTGGGGGCGAGATCGACGTGCCGGCGCTCGAACAGCGCCTCGCGGACGTCGCGCGGGGCTGGGACGACCAGTTCTCCGACCTCGCCAGCCATCTGGCCAGCGAGCAACGGGGTGTCGACTTCCCGACCGGGTACAAGTCCGACTTCACCCCCGCCCAGGCCCTCGCCGACCTGGCGGCGCTGAACGCATTGCCCGACGAGGAGTCGATGGGCCAGGCGCTGTACGCCTCGGACGACCGGAACGATCGCGCCGACCTGCGGCTCAAGGTCTTCAGACGCAAGCAGATGATGCTCCTGTCGGACGTCATGCCGGTGCTCACGAGCCTCGGGCTCACGGTCGTCGACGAGTGGCCCTACGAACTCACCCTGCGCGGCGAACCCGCCATGGTCTACGAGTTCGGGCTCGCCCTGCCGCCCGGACAACACGCCCAGGACTGGGACGCCGTTGCCAGGCGACGCCTGATGGACGCCTTCGAGGCCGCGTGGCGAGGGTGGAGCGAGGCCGACGCACTCAACGCCCTCGTGGCGACAGCCGCCCTGGACTGGCGTGAGGTGGCCCTGCTCCGGGCGATCGCCCGCTTCCTGCGGCAGGCGGGGTCGCCGTTCTCCCTGGCCTACCTTGCCGAGGCACTGACATCGAACACCGACCTGGCGATCGCGGTCGTCCGCCACTTCCAGGCGAAGTTCGACCCTGATCTGGCGGACGCGGAGCGCCCGTCCGCCATGGTCTCGACCCGGGAGGAACTCCTCGCGGGACTCGAGACGGTCGCGTCCCTCGACCATGACCGGATCCTTCGGCAGTTGCTCGCCGTGGTCGATGCGTGTGTCCGGAGCAACTGGTACGTGGTCGGCGCCCCCGCGCTGACGTTCAAGATCCTCTCGCACGACCTCGACCTGCTACCGCAGCCGCGTCCCGCCTTCGAGATCTACGTCTACTCGCCGCGCGTCGAGGGCGTCCACCTCAGGTTCGGCAAGGTCGCGCGCGGAGGGTTGCGCTGGTCTGATCGTCCCGAGGACTTCCGCACCGAGGTGTTAGGCCTTGTCAAGGCCCAGATGGTGAAGAACACCGTCATCGTGCCCGTGGGCGCCAAGGGAGGATTCCACCCCCGTCATCTGCCCAATCCTGCGGTCGACCGGGCGGCCTGGATGGCCGAAGGGGTTGCCTGCTACCAGGTGTTCGTGGGCGCACTGCTCGACCTGACAGACAACATCGTGGACGGCGTCGTGGTGCCGCCGTCCCGCGTGGTCCGCCACGACGACGACGATCCCTACCTCGTTGTCGCAGCCGACAAGGGCACGGCAACCTTCTCCGACATCGCGAACGCACTCTCGATCGGACGCGGATTCTGGCTGGGGGACGCGTTCGCATCCGGTGGTTCGGTCGGTTACGACCACAAGGCCATGGGCATCACCGCCCGGGGCGCCTGGGAATCGGTGAAGCGGCACTTCGCCGAACTCGGACGCGATTGCCAGACCGAGGACTTCACCTGCGTCGGGATCGGTGACATGGCAGGGGACGTGTTCGGCAACGGCATGCTGCTGAGCAGGCACACCCGGCTGGTGGCCGCCTTCAACCACCAGCACATCTTCATCGACCCGAACCCGGACGCGGAGCGGTCCTTCGTGGAGCGTGAGCGCATGTTCGCCCTCCCCAGGTCGACGTGGGCCGATTACGACCGCTCGACGCTGTCGGCGGGCGGCGCGATCCACGCCCGCTCGGCGAAGTCGATCACGTTGTCAGCCCAGGCCCGCCAGGCCCTGGGCATCGACGCCGTGGGCCCGCTCACCCCGAACGACGTCATCCACGCGATCCTCGTCGCACCGGTCGATCTCTTCTGGAACGGCGGCATCGGCACCTACGTGAAGGCCGCGTCCGAGACGCATGCCCAGGTCGCTGACAAGGCGAACGACGCCGTCCGGGTGAACGGCGGCGACGTGCGCGCCCTGGTGGCGGGGGAGGGCGGCAACCTGGGGTGGACCCAGTTGGGACGCATCGAGTTCGCCGCGCGCGGCGGTCACATCAACACCGATTTCATCGACAACTCCGCGGGCGTCGACACATCGGACCACGAGGTCAACATCAAGATCCTCCTCGCCGGCGAACTGGCGGCCGGACGCCTGACGCTTGCCGAGCGGGACGAACTCCTGCCACGCATGACCGACGACGTGGCGTCGCTGGTCCTGCACCACAACGTCGACCAGAACCTCGCCCTGTCCGACGCGATGCAGGGCGCTGCATCGTTGGTCGGCGTCCACGAGGACTGGATGACCAGGCTGGAAGCTGCCGGGTACCTCGATCGGGCCATCGAATACATGCCGACGACCGCGCAGATGCAGACCCGGATCAAGGAGGGACGCGGACTCGTGCGTCCCGAACTCTGCTCGCTCATGGCCTGGACGAAGATCTGGTTGGTCGACCTGGTCCTGGCGTCCGACCTGCCGGAGGACCCGTTCGTCGCCGATCGCCTCGTCACCTACTTCCCACCCCTGCTGCGTGAACGGTACCGCGACCGGATGGGCGCCCACCGCCTGCACAGGGAAATCATCACCACCGTCGCTGTCAACCGATTCGTCAATTCACAAGGCATCACGGCCTTCCACCGACTCTCCGACGAGACAGGTGCAGGCGCCCCCGATGTCATCCGTGCCCAGCTGGCTGCCCGCACCATCTTCGGTGCCCTGGCCTTCGAGACCGAGACGTCGCGCGCCGGGGTCGATGCAGCGTTGCAGACCGAATTGCGACTGTCGATCCGTCGACTGGTCGAGGGTGGGACGCGCTGGTTGCTGCGCAATCGGACGTCCCCGCTCGACATCAGGGCTTCCATCGACGATTTCCGGCCGGGGGCTGCAGCCGTGGCCTCGGTCCTGCCCGAATTGTTGACCGAGCGCGACCTGGCTCGTTACCAGGAGCGCCTCGCCCGGTTCACCACGGAGGGTGTGTCCGACGACCTCGCACGGATCGCGGCCGGGGCCGGCTTCACCCAACTCGCCCTGTCGTTCGTCCAGATCGCCTCCCGCACCGGACGCGACGTCCTCCACGTCGCGCGGACCTACTTCCTGCTCATGGAACGACTCGGCCTGGACCGGCTCCTCGCGCACATCGAGGCGATGCCGCGGAAGGACCGATGGGGCACCAAGGCGAGGGCGGCGGTCCGCGACGACTTGCTCGGTGTGCGGGCACAGCTGACGCAGGATGCCGAGCTCGAAGCGGCGTCCGACGCGACGCCCGAAGACGTCGTCGAGGGGTGGTTCGCGGCGCGTGAGGGGGCGTCAGAGCAATTCCACCTGCTCGCAGAAGCGCTGGCCGGAGAGGCCGAACTGGCACGGATCTCCGTTGCCCTGAGGACCGCCCGCGCGTTGCTGGCAGATCGGGCATGATGGCGACATGCGCATCGACCTGCACACCCACTCCTCTGTCTCCGACGGCACCGACAGCCCCACAACCCTCGTCCTGAAGGCCCACCAGCAGGGCCTCGACGTCATCGGACTCACCGACCACGACACCTTCGACGGAATTCCGGAGGCGGTGGAGGCGTCGAAGCGCATCGGCCTCGTGGTGCTCGGTGGGATCGAGATGTCGTGCCAGACGAACGGCAAGACGGTGCACCTGCTCGGTTACGGCGTCGACCCGTACAACCGCCCGCTCGTCGAGGAACTGGCCCGGATTCGCGTCGGACGCTCGGGCCGCCTTTTCGCGACGGCGGCCAAGCTGACCGAGCTGGGCGTCCCCCTGACGGTCGACGACATCATCGCGGCAGCGGGTGCCGCCCCCTCCATCGGACGTCCGCACGTGGCGGACGCCATGATCGCGAAGGGGTATGTCGCCTCGCGCGCCGAGGCATTTGACACCTGGCTCGGCGATGACAAGCCGGGTTACGTCGAGCGCTACGCCTGCCCGCTGGAAGAAGGAATCGCGCTGATCCACGCAGCAAGGGGAGTCTGCGTCCTCGCGCACCCCTGGGGACGCGGGGCCGACGCGTGGCTCACGGCCCCCTATCTGGAGCGGTTGGTCGCCGACCATGGTCTTGAGGGGATCGAGGTCGAACATCCCGACCACGACGCAGCCACCCGGGAACTGCTGTTCGCCATGGGTGCCCGGTTGGGGCTCATCCGTACCGGCTCGTCCGACTACCACGGCCTCGGCAAGCGCAATCACGAGCTGGGCTGCAACACCACCCGCAAGAGTGCCTACAAAGAGATCGTCCGCCGCATCGCGGCCCGTGGGGGCGTGACGCCGGCCTGAGGCCGGTGTGTCGAAGCGCCCCGTGCCGGCTTGCTAGGCTCGACCGGGTGACCCCGTTGCGTGGTCAGTGGCTGCCCAACCGGAGGTCGGTGAGGGCGATGGCAAGGAGAAATGATGTCGAGTGAGACGCTGTCCACGTCCGGTGGGGACGCAGGGGACGAACTGGAGGCGTCGAGCAGCGACGCGTCGCTGATCAGGACCCAGGCCCGTTCCCTCGAGATCGAAGCCGACATCGCCACCCATCCCGAGAAGTACCGCATGCTGACAGGGGACCGCCCGACCGGAAACCTGCACATCGGGCACTACTTCGGGTCGCTGTCGAACCGGGTGCGACTGCAGGACGCCGGCGTCGAGACCCTCGTGCTCATCGCCGACTACCAGGTGATCACCGATCGTGACGGCGTCGGCCCCATCCGCGAACGGGTGTTGTCACTGGTCAGCGACTACCTCGCGGCCGGGATCGACCCCACCCGAACCACCATCTTCACCCATTCATCGGTGCCTGCGCTGAACCAGCTGATGCTGCCCTTCCTGAGCCTCGTCACCGAGGCCGAACTTCGCCGCAATCCCACCGTGAAGAGCGAACTCGAGGCGACCGGCGACCGGCCCATGTCCGGGCTGCTGCTCACCTACCCCGTGCACCAGGCCGCCGACATCCTGTTCTGCCGGGCGAACCTCGTGCCTGTCGGGAAGGACCAACTTCCCCACCTGGAACAGGCGCGCGTCATCGCCCGCCGCTTCGACGAACGGTTCGGACGCGCGGTGCCCGACCAGCCCGTGTTCCGGCGTCCGGAAGCACTGCTGGGCAAGGGAGCGGCGAACATTCTCGGCATGGACGGCGCCAAGATGAGCAAGTCACGGGGCAACACCATCGAGTTGGGGATGACGGCCGACGAGACGGCGAAGCTGATCAAGCGGGCGGTCACCGACTCCGACCGTCACATCACCTATGCCCCCGATACGCGCCCGGAGGTGTCCAATCTCGTCAACCTGGCGGCCCTGTGCCTCGGTCGGGATCCGTTCGACGTGGCTGAGGAGCTCGGTGACGCCGGCGGAGGCGGGTTGAAGAAGCTCGTGACCGAGGCGATCAACGAGAAGTTCGCCCCGCTGCGCGCTCGCCGCCGCGAGCTGCAGGAGGATCCGGGGTACCTGGTGCAGGTGCTCAGCGACGGTAATCGCCGAGCGAACGCGATCGCGGACGCCACCCTCGGTGACGTCCGCACGGCGATGCAGATGGTGTACTGAGTCCTGCAAAGGAGGGCTCCGCCCCCTTTGGATCCCCCGTGCTGTGCCCTGCAAAGG
>CALKHV010000034.1 GCA_937988865.1 uncultured Propionibacteriaceae bacterium
ACCCAGGCGAGGGTCGTCGACAACCCCGGGCCCAGCCACCTGGCGACCGCGAGGGCACCGATCGCGACCAGCGCAAGCGCCACAGCCACCGCCCCCCGTCGAAGCGCTGGTCGATGCCAGGTGCCGAAGACCGTCGGGGCGGCGGTCATCGCGGCGCCGATGGCGGCAACGGCGACCACGACATAATCCAGGGGCATGGCAGACCTCCTCGTCAGGTGCACAGCGTAGTGGGGTTGGGGCTCGGCCCGACGGGCGAGCGCACGGCTAGACGGACAGATCCGCTCCCAGCAGCGTGCTGACCGAGTCCGGTTCCCCCACGAGCTCGACGTCGGCGGCGGCTGTGCGTCCATGGGCGAACAGGACGAGTTCGGACGCGCGTCCGATGATCGTCGTCGTCTCACTGCCGGCCTTCATGCGGAGCTGCTCGCCCCTGACGTCGCTCGACACCTCGTCGTGCACCCGCCGCTCGCACACGACTCCGGTCTGGGCGCTGCGGAAGAACGCTCGCCCGAGGAGGGCGAGCCGTTTCCAGCAGTAGTCCTCGAACGCCTCGCCCAGATCCCTCGGGGATGCGGGGTGCTCGCCCGCCCGACGGACGTCCTCGTGATGGACGAAGTACTCGATCGCGTTGCTGGGCTCGTCAAGGCCGGGGATCGCGAAGAGCGAGAACCGCGCCGGCCCGCTTCGGATGCGCTCGATCAACTCGGCCCACTCGAGATTCTCGAGGGCGGCGTCCATGCGACGACGGGTCAGCCCCGAGAGCTGCGCGACGACCATCCCCGGCGCAGCGATGGGATCGTGCTCGCGGATCCACAGATGGGCCGCGAGGTCAGCCGTCGTCCAGCCCTCGCACAAGGTGGGCGCGTCGGGCCCGACAACGAGGAGGAGATCACAGAGGGCGTCTCGTTCGGTCTGGGCGAAGTTCACGTGTCGAGACTAACGGGTGGGGGAGTGTCAGTGCGGTCGGCCACAATGGGTCCATGCCGTTGACACCCGACCTCGCCGCGCGCCTCAAGCTGACCCCGTCCGGGCTCGTGCCCGCCATCGTCCAGGACGCGTCGTCGGGCGCCGTCCTGATGCTCGCGTGGATGAACGACGAGTCCCTCGCGCTCACGCTCGAGACCCGTCGGGCCACGTACTTCTCGCGCAGTCGCCAGGAGTTGTGGGTCAAGGGCGAGACCAGTGGGCACACCCAGCACGTGCGCGAGGTGAGGCTCGACTGCGATGGTGACACCATCCTGCTGTCGGTCGACCAGGTCGGACCGGCCTGTCACACGAATGCCCCCACCTGCTTCAGCGCTGACGTCCTACTGGCGGACGCATGAACATCGAGCCCTCGCGCGAGCGATTCATCGAACTGGGGAGCCACCAGCGCGTGATCGGCGTCCACACCAGACTGCTCGCCGATCACCTCACACCGATCGCCATCTACCAGCGACTCTGCGGCGACCGCGACCTCACGTTCCTGCTCGAGTCGGCCGAGTCGGGCGTCTGGTCGCGCTGGTCGTTCGTCGGGGTGAGGGCGGCGTCCACGCTTCTGGGCAAGGACGACGCATCGGTGTGGTTGGGCCCTGACATCGAGGGGTTGACCATCGACGGCGAGCCTCTGGACGTGCTCGCCCACGTGCTCGACGTGTTGTCCACCCCCGATTCGCTCGACGCGACCGATCCGCCGCCCTTCAGCTCGGGCATGGTCGGCTACCTCGGATACGACATCGTGCGTCGTCTCGAGCACCTTCCCGACAGCAATCCCGACGACCTGGGCGTCCCCGACCTGGTCATGATGCTCGCGTCCGATCTCGCCATCTACGACCACAAACTCGGCGAGGTCTGGTTGGTCGCGAACGCGATCAACTTCGACGACTCTCCCGATCGCGTCGACGATGCCTATTCCGATGCGATCGCCCGCGTCCTGGCGATGGCCGAGGCGCTGAACCAGCCTTCCGACCCGGCACTGGCCTGGCAGGACACGTCGTCGGTCGTTCCCGTGACACGACAACGGTCGGACGCGGAGTTCGAGGGCGCGGTGGTTTCGGCGGTCGACGAGATCCTGGCCGGTGAAGCGTTCCAGATCGTGGTCAGCCAGCGTTTCGACCTTCCCACGGACGCTGATGCGCTCGAGATCTACCGCGAGCTGCGCACGACCAACCCCAGCCCGTACCTCTATCTGCTGCGACTGCCGGGATTCTCGATCATCGGGTCGAGCCCCGAGGCGCTGGTCACCGTGAACGACGGAATCGCGACCACGCACCCCATCGCGGGCACGCGGCCTCGCGGCTCGTCGCCCCAGCTCGATCTCGACCTCGAACACGAGCTCCTCGCCGACCCGAAGGAGCGTGCCGAGCACCTGATGCTGGTCGACCTCGGGCGCAACGATCTGGGCAGGGTCTGCGAGCCCGGCTCGATCGCCGTCACCGAGTTCATGCAGGTGCGGCGGTACAGCCACGTCATGCACCTGGAAGCGGCCGTCACCGGACGTGTCTCACCCGGACGCAGCGCACTCGACGTGACCCTCGCCTGCTTTCCGGCCGGAACGCTGTCCGGGGCGCCGAAGGTGAGGGCGATGGAGATCATCGACGAGCTCGAGGTCTCACGCCGGGGCGTCTATGGCGGGGTCGTGGGGTACTTCGACTTCGCGGGCAACGGCGATGCTGCCATCGCGATCCGTACCGCCCTGCTGAAGGACGGGATCGCGCACGTCCAGGCGGGTGGTGGCATCGTGGCCGATTCCGTGCCGAGGCTGGAGAACGCCGAGAGCCAGAACAAGGCGGCGGCGGCGCTCAACGCCGTGCGTCGGGCAGAGGGCCTGCGGACGCTCGGACGCCCATGAGCGCTCGGACGTCAAGGAACCCTCGGACGCCGAGGAACCCTCGGACGCCCATGAACCTGCGGACGATCGTGCTGGTCGGGTCGCTGGCCGGCGTCATCGCGGGCCTGACGATCGGACCCTCCAGACCCCTCGGTGCCGGGGCGCTGGTGCTCGGGGGGGTCGGCGTCCTGTTCCTGCTCTGGTCGCGTGGAGCGCAACGGCCGGCGTCCGCGACACGCCCGACGACATCCGCGGACGTCTGGAAGGCCATGGACGCAGGCCTCGACCCCACCGACGATGGTTCGGCTCCGCGTCTCGTGCGCGATAGTCTCGCCCCAGACGATTCAAGGTCCGTCATCCCGCCGCCCCAGGAGACACGATGAGCGAAACCCACCCCACCTATCACCACGGCCGCAGCCCGGCCGCCTGGACGGGCGTCAGCATCTCGGGCGCCGGATTCCTCCTCGGCTCCATCGCCGCTGTCATGGGGCCCAACTGGACGCTGGTCTGGGTCGCAGTGGGCCTCGTGCTCGCCGGGCTGGTGATCGGCACCATCATGAAGGTCGCCGGTTACGGCAACGGCTAGGCCCATGGGGGTTCTGGACGACATCATCGCGGGGGTCCGCGTCGACCTGGCCGACCGCGAGGCACAGTTGCCGCGGGCTGAGCTCGAGCTCCTTCTGGCGTCTGCTCCCGCACCGATCGAGGTGCTCACACGCTTGCGCGGGGGGCCGATCTCGGTCATCAGTGAGGTCAAGCGCGCGTCGCCCTCCAAGGGTCACCTGGCCAGCATCGACGATCCCGCTGGTCTCGCCTCCCGCTACGAGACGGGAGGTGCGAGCGTGATCAGCGTGCTGACCGAGCGGCGCCGGTTCGGGGGCAGCCTGGACGACCTGCGCGCCGTGCGCGCCGCCGTGTCGATCCCGGTGCTGCGCAAGGACTTCATCGTCACCGAGTACCAGCTCGTCGAGGCCCGGGCCAACGGTGCCGATCTGGCGTTGCTGATCGTCGCGGCACTCTCGGACGCCGAGCTCACCCACCTGCACCGTCTGGCCCTCGACCTGGGCCTGACACCCCTCGTCGAGGTGCACACCCCGGACGAGACGCGCCGCGCGGCCGACCTCGGGGCAGCGCTGGTGGGGGTCAACAATCGCAACTTGCACACCCTCGAGGTCGACCCCGGCATGTTTGCCCGGCTCGTACCATTACTGCCGGAAGGCGTCGTCAAGGTGGCCGAGTCGGGCCTCTCGGGCCCGGCGGACGTGGCAGCGGCTCACGCCCACGGTGCGGACGCCGTGCTCGTCGGCGAGGCCCTCGTCAAGGATGGGGACCCTGCTGCGGCCATCCGCGCGATGATCGACGCCACCCGCTGAGCGGGTGCGCACGGGGAGGAATCCCCAGAAGGAGAGTCATGAGCCTGCCCGATGCCCTGGGGCATTTCGACCAGTTCGGCGGACGCTTCGTCCCCGAGGCCCTGCACGCCGCCCTGAGCCAACTCGAGGGCGAGTTCGACTCCGCGATGGCCGATCCCGGGTTCCTGGCCGAGCTCGACGACCTGCGGCGCAACTACGCCGGGCGTCCGACGCCCATCACCCGGGCCCCGCACTTCTCTGCCCAGTGCGGTGGCGCCGAGATCCTCCTGAAGCGCGAGGACCTCAACCACACCGGTTCCCACAAGATCAACAACGTGCTCGGGCAGGCGCTGCTGACGCGCAGGATGGGCAAGAGGCGCGTCATCGCCGAGACCGGCGCCGGCCAGCACGGTGTCGCCACGGCCACGGCGGCAGCGCTGTTCGGCCTCGAATGCCGCGTCTACATGGGCAGTGTCGACACCGAGCGCCAGGCCCTCAACGTGGCCCGGATGCAGCTGCTGGGTGCCGAGGTCGTCGCCGTCGAGGCCGGCTCCCGGACGCTCAAGGACGCGATGAACGAGGCCATGCGCGACTGGGTGTCGACCGTGGACGACACCCACTACCTCATCGGCACGGTCGGCGGCCCGCACCCGTTCCCCAAGGTGGTGCGCGAGTTCCAGCGCATCATCTCGACGGAGGCGCGTGCACAGATGCTGGCCGACTTCGGCGGGCTCCCCACCGCGGTGGCGGCGTGCGTGGGCGGCGGGTCCAACGCGATGGGCATCTTCTACGACTTCATTCCCGACGCCGACGTGGAACTCTTCGGTTTCGAGGCCGGGGGTGAGGGTGTCGAGACCGGACGCCACGCCGCGACGATCAGCGCCGGTGACATCGGCGTCCTGCACGGCGCCCGGACCTACGTGCTGCAGGACGCCGACGGACAGACGATCGAGTCACACTCGATCTCGGCCGGCCTGGACTACCCGGGCGTCGGGCCCGAACACGCCTGGCTCGCCAACACCGGGCGCGCGTCCTATGAACCGGTGACCGACGCCGAGGCCATGGACGCCCTGCAGGCCCTGACCCGGACGGAGGGCATCATGCCCGCCATCGAATCAGCCCACGCCCTCGCCGGGGCCCGCAGACTGGGCCTGCGATGGGCTGACCAGGGACGCGCGGGCACGATCCTCGTCAACCTCTCCGGACGCGGTGACAAGGACGTCGCCACCGCGATCGAGTGGTTCGGCCTGACCGGGCGTCCCGATCTCGTGGTGGGGGGCCTGGCATGACCGCCCTCGACCCCCGGCTCGGCCTGAGCGGCCGGACGCTGCGAGCGTGCGTGGACGACCACCGCGCCGCCCTCGTGGGCTATCTCCCCCTCGGGTTCCCCGATGTGGCCGGCTCCATCGAGGCCATGCGGGCCCTCTGTGAGGGTTCGGACGGACTCGGAGTCGACCTCGTCGAGGTCGGCCTGCCGTACACCGATCCGGTGCTGGACGGCCTCGCCATCCAGCACGCAGGAACGCGGGCACTGGAGCGTGGGGTGCGCACCCGTGACGTGTTCGGCGCTGTGGAGGCCGTTGCCGCCACCGGCAAGCAGGCGGTCGTGATGACCTACTGGAACCTGGTCGAACGGTACGGTCCGCAGGCTTTCGCCCGTGATCTTGCGTCCGCCGGCGGGTGCGGACTCATCACCCCGGACCTGACGCCGGACGAGGCGGGGGAGTGGATCGTCGCGTCCGACGAGTTCGGTCTCGACCGGATCTTCCTGGTGTCGCCCTCCAGTACGGACGCGAGGATCGCGTCCACCACTGCCGCCTGCCGGGGTTGGGTCTACGCGACCTCGGTCATGGGTGTCACGGGCACCCGCACGACCACGTCGTCGGCAGCACCTGGCCTGGTGGCGAAGGTGCGCGAAGCCGCCCCCGACCTGCCCGTGGGCGTGGGCCTCGGAGTCTCCAACGGTGACCAGGCCGCGGACGTCGCCCGCTACGCCGACGCCGTGATCGTCGGCTCGGCCTTCGTGAAGCTCCTGATCGAGAACGACCGCTCGGGCAGCGATGACCTCTCGTCACTCCGGAGCCTGGTCGACGACCTCGCCCGTGGCGTCCGGTCCCAATCCACCTCGCGATCGTGAGCACATGGACCTCCTGAGCATCCCCAGCCCGTCCTGGAACGGTTTCAACATCGGTCCGCTGCGCATCCACATGTACGCGTTGTGCATCCTCACCGGCATCGCGATCGCGTGGTGGCTGTCTCGCAAGCGGTTCGTCGCGCGTGGTGGGCAGGCCGAACACATGGAGTCGATCGTCACGGTTGCCGTGCTGATGGGCATCGTGGGCGCGAGGCTCTACCACGTCGCCACCGACTACCAACTCTACTTCGGCCCCGGACGCGACCCCGTCCGCGCCCTCTACCTGTGGCAGGGCGGACTGGGCATCTGGGGTGCCGTCGCGCTCGGCGCGGTGGGTGTCTGGTGGATGAGCCGCAGGTACGGCCACCCCACCTCCGACATGCTGGACGTGCTCGCACCCGGCCTCCTCATCGCGCAGGCCGTCGGCCGTCTCGGCAACTGGTTCAACTCCGAACTCTTCGGACGCCCGACCTCGCTGCCCTGGGGGCTCGAGATCGCGCCGCAGTACCGGCCCACCGGATACACCCAGTACGCCACCTTCCACCCGACGTTCGCCTACGAGCTGGTCTGGAACCTGCTGGGTGCTGCTGCACTGTTGTGGGCCGAGAAGCGCTTCCACCTCGGACGCGGCAAGCTCTTCGCCCTCTACGTCGCCATCTACACCTTCGGACGCTTCTGGATCGAGCGCCTGCGCATCGACGCCGTCAACCACGTCGGTGGGTGGCGGCTCAACAACTACACGTCCCTGATCGGTTTCGTGGGTTCGGTCATCGCTCTCGCGTGGATGCTCAGGACGCGACCGGGACGTGTCGAGATGGTCTTCGCCCCGGCGCCCTCCGAGGACGCAGGGACCCAGACAGGTTCTCTTGATGTCCACATACCGGACCCGGAGGCCTGACCGTCGAGACGACGGTGGAATGGTCCGACGCGGCAATACAGCCCGTCCGGGTGGGCAACGGCCGTAGGCTGCCTGTGCACCTGGGGGCACGAGCCCTTGACGCAGCGCAGATTGGAGTGGCCATGGTCTTCGACCTTCCCGCCCAGCAGGGTCTCTACCACCCCGGCTTCGAGCACGACGCCTGTGGCGTCGCCTTCGTGGCCCGGTTGAGTGGCGAGCCCACCCACGACATCGTCGAGCAGGGGCTGGAGGCACTCCGCAACCTCGACCACCGCGGAGCAACCGGCGCCGACGCCGCTGCGGGCGACGGGGCGGGCATCCTGATCCAGGTGCCGGACGCCTTCCTGCGACGCGAGATCCCCCGTCTGCCCGACGCGGGCGCCTACGCCGTCGGCATGGCCTTCCTGCCCACGGACGAGGAAGACGAGGACCTGGCGCGCATCACCATCGAGAAGATCGCGGCCGAGGAACGACTCAGGGTCGTCGGATGGCGCGACGTGCCCGTCCGGACGTCCACGCTGAGCCCGATCAGCCTCGGCGCCATGCCCCACTTCAGGCAACTCGTCGTCACCTCACGCGACAAGCTCAGCGGCATCGAACTCGACAGGGTCACCTTCGTGCTGCGCCGTCGAGCCCAGAACGAGGCCGGCGTCTACTTCGCGTCCCTGTCGAGCCGGACCATGGTCTACAAGGGCATGCTCACCACCGACCAACTCGAGGTCGTCTTCCCCGAACTGCACGACCCGCTGATGGCGTCCGCCCTCGCACTCGTCCACTCCCGCTTCTCGACCAACACCTTTCCGGCCTGGGAGCTGGCGCATCCCTACCGGATGATGGCCCACAACGGTGAGATCAACACCGTGAAGGGCAACCGCAACTGGATGCGAGCCCGCGAGACCCTGCTCTCGAGCAACGTCATCCCCGGCGACCTCGACCGTCTCTTCCCGATCTGCACCCCGGGTGGGTCGGACTCCACGTCGTTCGACGAGGTGCTCGAACTCCTCCACCTGGGCGGACGCAGCCTCCCGCACGCGGTGCTCATGATGATCCCCGAGGCGTGGGAGAACCACACCGAGATGGATCGGGCGCGGCGCGACTTCTACGCCTTCCACTCCCACCTCATGGAGCCCTGGGACGGTCCGGCCTGCGTCACCTTCACCGACGGCACCCAGATCGGTGGCGTGCTCGACCGCAACGGCCTGCGTCCGGCCCGGTACTGGGTCACCGACGACAGGGTGATCTTCGCGTCCGAGGCCGGCGTCCTGCCGGTTGACCCGTCCGAGGTCATCGCCAAGGGGCGCCTCCAGCCCGGACGCATGTTCCTCGTCGACCTCGAACAACACCGCATCATCAACGACGACGAGGTGAAGTCGGCGCTGGCGTCCGAACACCCTTACGGGGAGTGGCTCACCGCCGGACGCATCCACCTCGACGACCTGCCCGAGCGGACGCACGTCGTGCACAGTCGTGCGTCCGTGGTGCGGCGTCAGCAACTGTTCGGCTACACCCACGAAGAGTTGCGCCTGCTCATCGCCCCCATGGCGAACACCGGGGCCGAGACCATCGGGTCGATGGGAACCGACACGCCCCTCGCCGTGCTGTCGAACCGTCCGCGGCTGATCTTCGACTATTTCAGCCAGCTCTTCGCCCAGGTCACCAATCCGCCGCTGGACGCCATCCGCGAGCAGTTGGTGACGTCGCTGGCCGGGACGATCGGACCGGAGGCCAACCTCCTGGAGCCGACGCCGGCGTCCTGTCGGCAGGTCGTGATCGGGTTCCCCATCCTCGACTCCGAGCAGCTCAGCAAGATCGTCCACATCAACCGGGACGGGGACAAGCCCGGGCATGCGACGCACGTCGTGTCCGGCCTCTACGACGTGCTCGGGGGCGGCGCAGCCCTTCGTGCGCGCCTCGACGAGCTCTGCGCCGAAGTGTCGGCAGCGATCGCCGACGGAGCCCGGACGATCGTGCTGTCCGACCGCCATGGCAACCAGGATCGCGCCCCCATCCCGTCACTGTTGTTGACGTCCGCGGTGCACCATCACCTCGTTCGTGAAAAGACCCGCACCAAGGTGGGCCTGATCGTCGAGGCCGGCGACGTCCGTGAGGTGCACCACGTCGCACTTCTGGTGGGTTACGGCGCGGCTGCTGTCAACCCGTACCTGCTGTTCGAGTCGGCCGAAGACATGGCCCGCCACGAGCTGTACGTCCAGACCGCTCCCGAGGATGCCATCCACAACGTGTACAAGGCGTTGGGCAAGGGTGTCCTCAAGATCATGAGCAAGATGGGCGTCTCGACGATCGCGTCCTACCGCGGCGCCAAGATCTTCGAGGCGACGGGACTGGCCAGCGACTTCGTCGACGAGTACTTCGAGGGCACGCCGAGCCGCATCCAGGGCATCGGTCTCGACGAGATCGCCGAGGAGGTCAAGCAGCGCCACCTGCGCGCGTACCCGGCAGACGGCATTCCGCTCGCCCACCGGACGCTCGCCGTGGGCGGTGAGTACCAGTGGCGTCGCGAGGGCGAACCCCACCTGTTCGATCCCGAGACGGTCTTCCGCCTCCAGCACGCCACGTCCACCGGACGCTACGACGTCTTCAAGCGCTACACGTCCCTGGTCAACGACAACTCGTCGCGCCTCATGACGTTGCGCTCGTTGCTGGAGTTCGCGTCCGATCGCGGCCCGGTGCCCATCGACGAGGTGGAGCCTGCGTCCGAGATCGTGAAGCGGTTCTCGACCGGCGCGATGAGCTACGGCTCGATCTCGCGGGAGGCCCACGAAACCCTCGCCATCGCGATGAACTCGATCGGCGCGAAGTCGAACACCGGCGAGGGTGGTGAGGATCCTGATCGCCTCTACGACCTGACACGCCGCAGCGCGATCAAACAGGTCGCCTCCGGACGCTTCGGCGTCACGAGCGAGTACCTGTCGAACGCCACCGACATCCAGATCAAGATGGCCCAGGGCGCCAAGCCGGGCGAGGGCGGGCAGCTCCCCGGACCCAAGGTCTACCCGTGGGTGGCGAAGACGCGTCACTCGACGCCCGGCGTCGGTCTCATCAGCCCGCCGCCGCACCACGACATCTACTCGATCGAAGACCTCAAGCAGCTGATCCACGACCTCAAGTGCGCGAACCCCTCGGCCCGAGTCCACGTGAAGCTGGTCGCCGAGGTCGGCGTCGGCACCGTGGCCGCGGGCGTCTCCAAGGCCAAGGCCGACGTGGTGCTCATCTCGGGCCACGATGGTGGCACCGGAGCCGCCCCGCTCACGTCGCTCAAGCACGCGGGTGGTCCGTGGGAGCTCGGCCTCGCCGAGACCCAGCAGACCCTGCTGCTCAACGGGCTGCGCGACCGCATCGTCGTCCAGTGCGACGGGCAGCTCAAGACCGGACGCGACGTCGTCATCGCCGCGCTCTTGGGGGCCGAGGAGTTCGGATTCGCGACTGCGCCCCTGGTGGTCAGCGGTTGCATCATGATGCGGGTCTGCCACAAGGACACCTGTCCGGTTGGCGTGGCCACGCAGAATCCTGAGCTGCGCAAGCACTACCACGGCCAGGCCGAACACGTCGTCAACTTCTTCATGTTCATCGCCGAGGAGGTCCGCGAGATCCTCGCCGAACTCGGCTTCCGCAGCCTCGAGGAGGCCGTCGGCCACGTGGAGGCACTCGACACGCGGCAGGCGGTCGACCACTGGAAGGCGAAGGGACTCGACCTGTCGCCGATCCTGCACCAGGTCGAGCGGTACGGGGATTCCCCGCTGCACAACACGATCACGCAGGACCACGCACTCGACGAGAAGCTCGACACCGAGCTGCTGAGGCTCGCCGCCCCGGCCCTCGAACGGGGCGAGAAGGTGACAGCGGCGTTGTCGATCCGCAACGTCGACCGGACGGTCGGCACGATCCTCGGCCACCATGTGACCGTCGCCACGCGGGGTGCAGGCTTCGCCGACGACACGATCGACCTCACCTTCACCGGCACGGCAGGGCAGAGTTTCGGCGCCTTCCTGCCGAGGGGCGTCACCCTTCGGCTGGTCGGTGACTCGAACGACTACGTCGGCAAGGGACTCTCGGGCGGGCGGGTCATCATCCGGCCGAGCGACGATGCGTCCTTTGCAGCCGAGGAGCAGATCATCGCGGGCAACGTGATCTGCTACGGCGCCACGGGTGGTGAGATCTTCCTCCGCGGCATCGTCGGGGAGCGCTTCTGCGTCCGCAACTCGGGCGCGACAGCCGTCGTCGAGGGTGTGGGTGACCACGGTTGTGAGTACATGACAGGTGGCGAGGTACTCGTGCTGGGCGGCACCGGACGCAACTTCGCCGCCGGCATGTCAGGCGGCGTGGCCTGGGTCCTCGGACTCAACCACGATCGCCTGAACACCGAGTTCGTCGACGCCGCGCCACTGGGCGAGGCGGACGTCGAGCGCGTCATCGAACTGCTGCGCAAGCACCTGGCCGAAACGGGTTCGACGGTGGCGTCCGACCTGCTGGCCGGCGGCGCCGACCACATCGCCGAGGCGTTCACGAAGGTCATGCCCCGCGACTTCGCACGCATCATGAAGGTCCGCGAGGAAGCCCTGCTGCAGGGCGTGGACGAGGACGAACTGACCGATCTGATGATGGAGGCAGCTCATGGCTGATCCCCGTGGCTTCATGAAGACCCCGCGCGAGGTGGCCCCACGCCGTCCCGTGGACGAGCGGCTCCACGACTGGCGCGAGGTCTACCCCGGCAGCCCCGGACGCGCCCTCCTGCCGATCATCACCGCCCAGGCCAGTCGATGCATGGACTGCGGGATCCCGTTCTGCCACAGCGGGTGTCCCCTGGGGAACCTCATCCCCGAGTGGAACGACCTCATCTGGCGCGACGAGTGGCAGCCCGCGCTCGACCGCCTGCACGCGACCAACAACTTCCCGGAGTTCACCGGACGCCTGTGCCCGGCGCCATGCGAGACCTCGTGCGTGGTCGGGATCAACCGCGAGCCGGTGACGATCAAGAACATCGAGGTCACCATCGCCGACAAGGGCTGGGACGACCGCCGCGTCACTCCCCAGCCGCCGGAGTGGCACACGCTGAAGACGGTCGCGGTCGTCGGGTCGGGCCCAGCCGGCCTGGCCGCCGCGCAGCAGCTGACCCGCGTGGGCCACACCGTCGTCGTGTACGAACGGGCGGACGCGATCGGTGGCCTCATGCGCTACGGCATCCCCGAGTTCAAGATGGAGAAGTCGGTGCTCGACCGTCGCCTGAAGCAGATGGTGCTCGAGGGCACGGTGTTCAAGCCGTCCACCAACATCGGTGTCGACCTCACCGGGGCTGACCTGGTCCAGAGGTTCGACGCCGTGGTCCTCGCCATCGGCGCCACGATCCCGCGTGAACTGCCACTGCCGGGACGCGAACTCGCCGGCATCCACCAGGCCATGGACTTCCTGACCCAGTCCACCAAGGCACTCTCGGGCCCCGTGCCCGACCAGATCACGGCTGAGGGCAAGCATGTCGTCGTGCTCGGTGGCGGCGACACCTCCAACGACTGCCTCGGCACCGCGCTGCGCCAGGGCGCGGCCTCGGTGACGCAGCTCGAGATCATGCCCACCCCGCCCGAGGCGCGTCCGCCTCACCAGCCCTGGCCCACCTACCCCATGATCTACCGGGTCGCGTCGGCGAACGAAGAGGGTGGCGAGCGCATCTACGCGGTCTCGACGTCGGAGTTCCTCGGTGACGACGCGGGTCACGTGCGGTCGCTCCGCCTCTCGGAGGTCACCTTCGAGAACGGTCGGTTCATCCCGGTCGACGGGACCGATCGAGTGATCCCCGCCGACCTCGTTCTCATGGCCATGGGCTTCATGGGCCCACAGCGCGAAGGCCTCGTAGAACAGCTGGGCCTCGATCTCGACCCTCGCGGCAACATTGTCCGCGACGAGTCGTACGCGACCAACGTCCCCCGGGTGTTCGCCTGCGGTGACGCCGGACGCGGCCAGTCGCTGATCGTGTGGGCGATCGCCGAGGGCCGGTCTGCCGCGAACGGAGTCGATGCGTTCCTCTCGGGAGCGAGCAAGCTGCCGCGCCCGATCGGGCCGGAGGATCGCCAGCTGCTGGCATGATGCGGGCATGGCTGAGTCGTTGGGCGTGATCGCGGGCTTCTTCACCGAGCAGGTGTCGATCGTCCGCGAACTCGTCGTGCCCGTCCGCACGGACGAGTTCGACGCCGTCCATCGCATGCGCGTGGCCGCCCGCAGGATGCAGGCCGCGTTGAAGGTCTGGCGTCCCCTCATGGACGCCAATGAGGTCGACCTGCTACGGACCGAGCTCCGCTGGCTGGCCCATGCGCTCGGCGCAGCCAGAGACGCAGAAGTGCTCGAGGAACGCCTCGACGAGGCCCTTGCGGGTGACACGCCGACCTTGTCGGCCGCTCGATCGATCGTGGACGCGCACCTCGACCGGACCGCCGCGCAGGCGCACGCCGAGCTCGCGGACGACCTGGAGTCCGAGCGCTTCGACACCCTCCTGCAGCGGCTGGAGAGGTGTGCGTCCGACCCGCCCCTGCTCTGGGACGAACCACGCTTCGACACCCTCGTCGACCTGCTCGCCGCGGCCTGGGCCACGGCGCTGGTCCAGTGGCGTGCGGTGCCCTCGGCGGCGCGCGGCCTCGGCGCCGACGACCCGCGCCACGAACAGGCGCACCGGGCGCGTCGCCGGGCGAAGACCGCCCGCTACCTGGCCGATGTCCTGGCCGACGTCGACCCCCGTCTGGAGCCACTCGCCGACGCATTCAAGCGCGTCTCGGACGAGGTCGGCGACTCCCACGACGCGGTGGTTGCGTCGCGGCTGCTGGCCGCGCTCGCCGACGGCGCAACGCAGGACGTCCGCAAGGCGCTCGTGGACGCTGCGGCGTCGCAGGCAGACCTCGCGGAGGAATGCCTCGCGTCCGGGGGTGAGGCAGTCGAGGACGCCGCGCTCCTGGCGGCTGAGGTCCTCTCTGACTGACAACCCGCGATGACGCGCTGACAACCTTGTCGGCCCTCCCGGCGGTTGTGCCGGATGGAGGGAACAATGGCTGTCATGGTGCTGGAGCGCGACGCGCAGGAGTCGGAGGGGGACGCCGTCTGGGCGTCCTTCGAAGATTTCGTGACCCGCCGCGGCCCTGCACTGCACCACGCGGCCTGGCTGCTCACGCACGATCACCACAAGGCCGAGGACCTGGTCCAGACCGCCCTCGGACGCACGTTCAGCCGCTTCGCGGCACTGAACCGGCCGGGGTCGTCGTACGAGGCGTACGTCCGCACGACGATGTACACGACGTTCGCGTCGTGGTGGCGCCGCAAGTGGAACGGCGAGGTGCCGTCCACGATCGAGGACGCCGACCTCTCGCACCACCAGGCGTCCCCCGAGGTGTCGACCGACATCGTGAGGGCCCTGCAGTCGCTGCCCAGGTCGCAACGAGCGGTCATCGTGCTGCGCTACTTCGAGGACCTGACCGAGGCCGAGACGGCCCGGACGCTGGGGATCTCGGTGGGCACCGTCAAGAGCCAGTCGTCACGGGCCATCGCTGCCCTGCGTTCCTCCCACCACCTGCTCGACGAGGATGGAGGGTCGCGATGAACGACGATCGTCTGAGGTACCTGCTGCACGACACCCACGCGCCCGAGGTCGACGCGTCCGAGTTGGCACAGGGGGCCCGACGCGTCGCCCGGCGGCGCGCCACGACACGACGCACGGCGCTGGCCGGCGTGACCGGGGTCGCGGTGGTTGCCGTCGGCGTCCCGATCCTGTCGCAACTTGGTCTGGGCATGGGTGGCAGTGACATGTCGAGCACGGCCGGCGGTGCCGTCGCGTCCGAGGTGAAGTCGTCCGACGATCGTGTGACGGGCGTGGCGGCGGACGCTGCCGTCGACCCCGTCGCGGCTTGCGCCGCCCCCTCCCCGCCGTCGGGAGTGGCCGGGCCGTCCGACGTGGTGGGGTTGGTGGTGTGCTCGACGTCCGGCCCCCGCGAGCTCTCCTCGTCCGATGTCCGGCTCGTGCTGACCGGGGGCATGACCGAGGCGTACGCCGAGGGGCAAGTCTCGGCGGCCTCGGGAGTCATCGTGCTCGGGCAGCTCGCGTCCGGAACGGTGGTCTACCTGAGCTTTGTCGACGGACGCCTCGACTTCGGTTCCCAGGTGCTGCAGCTCAACCCTGCCGCCCGCGCGCTGCTGGAGGCAGCCGCCTCCTGAGGCGTGGACGGTGGGTAGCCTGCGTCCATGACGAGACTCGTGGCGCTCCTGCGCGGCATCAACGTCGGGGGCAACAAGCGGGTGCCGATGGGCGACCTGGCTGAGGTGGGTGTCGGTCTGGGCTGGCAGGAACCCAGGACGCACCTCAACTCCGGCAACCTCTGGTTCACCAGCGCGGACGCCCCGGTGGACGCTGCCAGGAGGCTCTCGGACGCACTTCACGCGAGGTTCGGATTTGTCGTCGATGTCGTGGTCGTCGAGGTCGACCGGGTCAGGCGGGTCGCGGCCGGCTGCCCCTTCGAGGGTGATCCCAAGCAGGTCAACGTCGCGTTCTGCTCCGGTGAGGTGGACGCTGACCAGGCCGCCCGACTCGCGGCACTCGCGGTGGAGGGGGAGCGCGTGGCTGTCGCGGGCGACGTGGTGTATGTGGACTTCGGTGGGGGATTGGCGCGCAGCAAACTGGCCGCGGGGATGGCCCAGGCGTTGCGACCGCTGGTGGTGACGACCCGCAACATCCGCACCGTCGGGAGGCTCGCGTCCGGCTCATGAGACCGGGCGAATGACGCCGGTGTCGGTGGCCGAGGGCACCTGTCTCGAGGGCTAGGGTGAAGACCTTGTTGGGAGGGAAGTACATGGCTGACTCGTTCGTGCACCTGCACTGCCACACCGAATTCTCGATGCTGGACGGTGCGGCGAAGATCTCGAAGCTGTTCGCCGAGGTCGAGCGTCAGCAGATGCCGGCGATCGCCATGACCGACCACGGCAACATGTTCGGCGCCCACGAGTTCTTCACGAACTCGACGAAGCACGCGGTCAAGCCGATCATCGGCATCGAGGCCTACGTGGCGCCCTCGAGCCGCCACAGCCGCGTCCAGGAGTTCTGGGCGTCCGGCAAGCGCGACTTCACCCAGGGGGTCGAGTTCGAGGGCGGCAAGGACGTCTCCGGTGGCGGGCGCTACACGCACATGACCCTGCTGGCGGCCAACGCCACCGGCCTGCGCAACCTCTTCCGGCTCTCGAGCCTGGCCTCCTTCGAGGGCTTCTACATGAAGCCCCGCATGGACCGCGAGATCATCGCGCAGTACTCCGAGGGGATCATCGCGTCCACCGGGTGCCCCTCGTCCGAGGTCCAGACGAGGCTCCGTCTCGGTCAGTTCGACCAGGCGGTCCAGGCCGCGGCCGACTACCGCGACATCTTCGGTCGCGAGAACTACTTCCTCGAACTCATGGACCACGGCATCGACATCGAGCGCGTGGTCCGCGACGACCTGCTCAGGCTGGGCAAGTTGCTCGGGCTTCCGCTGATCGCCACCAACGACTCGCACTACGTGACCCAGGACCAGGCGGACGCGCACGACAACCTCCTGTGCGTCGGGGTGGGGCGCAACAAGGATGACCCGACCCGGTTCAGCTTCAACGGATCCGGCTACTACATCCGGACGGCCGACGAGATGCGACACCTCTTCCGCGACGTGCCCGAGGCGTGCGACAACACCCTGCTCATAGCCGAACGCGTCGAGGACTACTCCGAGGTGTTCGCCTACGTCGACCGCATGCCGCAGTTCGACGTGCCGGCGGGGGAGACCCAGGAGTCGTGGCTGCGCAAGGAGATCGAGCGGGGCGTCGAGGTGCGATTCGGACGCGAGGTCCCCGACGGCGTCCGGGAGCGCATCGAGACCGAGCTGAGCGTCATCGAGCCACTCGGCTACGCGTCGTACTTCCTCATCGTGGCCGACATCTGCCGCTTCGCACGCGAGAGCGGCGTCCCGGTCGGCCCCGGACGCGGATCAGCCGCGGGCTCCATGGTCTCCTACCTGACGCAGATCATCGAGATCGACCCGATGAAGCACGGACTGCTCTTCGAGCGGTTCCTCAACCCCGAGCGGGTGAGCCCGCCCGACATCGACCTCGACTTCGACGACCGCCAGCGCGACAAGATCATCACCTACGTCACCGACAAGTACGGCGTGGGCAACACCGCCCAGGTGAACACGTTCAACACGATCAAGGCGAAGGCAGCCGTCAAGGATTCGAGCCGCATCCTGGGCTACCCCTTCTCGATGGGCGAGAAGATCACCAAGGCGATGCCGCCGGCTGTGATGGGGAAGGATGTGCCGCTCCACGACATCTTCAACGCCGAGCACGCCCGGTACAACGAGGGCGGGGAGTTCCGCGACCTGTACGACAACGATCCCGACGTGAAGAAGGTCGTCGACACCGGTCTCGGCCTCGAGGGCCTGACGCGGGGAACCGGCGTCCACGCCTGCGCCTTCATCATCTCCAGCGAGTCGCTCCTCGACGTGATCCCCATGCATCGTCGTGACAAGGACGGCATGATCATCACCGGCTTCGCGTACCCCCAGTGCGAGGCCATGGGCCTGATGAAGATGGACTTCCTCGGCCTGCGCAACCTCGGTGTGATCGACCAGGCGGTCCGCAACATCGCGCTCAACCGGGGAGTCGACCTCGTCCTGCGCGACGTCCCCTTCGACGACCCGGCGACCTACGAACTCCTGTCGCGCGGCGACACCCTGGGCGTCTTCCAGCTCGACGGCGGCCCCATGCGCTCACTGCTCAGGCAACTCAAGCCCACTGTGTTCGACGACATCACGGCCGTCATCGCCCTGTACCGGCCGGGCCCGATGGGCGTCAACGCCCACACCAACTACGCGGAGCGCAAGAACGGGCGTCAGGACAGCACCCCGATCCACCCCGACCTCAAGGACGCCCTCGACCCGATCCTGGGTGACACCTACCACCTGATCGTCTACCAGGAGCAGATCATGGCGGCCGCCCGGCAGTTGGCGGGGTACTCCCTGGGCGGCGCCGACCTCTTGCGGCGGGCGATGGGAAAGAAGAAGAAGGAGATCCTCGACAAGGAGTGGGACAACTTCCACGCGGGCATGGAGTCCAACGGATTCTCCGACGAGGCGACCCAGGCACTCTGGGACGTGTTCGTCCCCTTCGCCGACTACGCCTTCAACAAGTCGCACGCCGCGGGGTACGCGTACGTCTCCTACTGGACCGCCTTCCTCAAGGCGAACTACCCCGCCGAATTCGCCGCCGCCCTCTTCACGTCGGTGGGGGACGACAAGGACAAGTTGGCGCTCTACCTGGCGGACGCCCGCCGTGCCGGCATCCGGGTGCTGCCCCCGGACGTCAACACTTCCCAGGCAGAGTTCACCGCGGTCGGGGACGACGTCAGATTCGGCCTCGGCGCGATCCGCAATGTCGGCGAGAACGTCGTGGCGGGCATCTGCGAGGGACGCGCCGACGCGGGGCCGGCGTCCGATTTCTACGACTTCCTCGACCACTCCCCACTGGGCGTGTGCAACAAGCGCGTCATGGAGTCGCTGATCAAGGCCGGGGCCTTCGACTCGATGGGGCACTCCCGACGCGCGCTGATGAGTGTGTTCGAGACCGCTGTCGACCAGGTGACCGACCTCAAGCGCAATCAGGCACTCGGCCAGGACGACCTCTTCGGTGACTTCGGCACCGAGGTGGCGGTCGAGCAGCCGGGCGCCAGGGAGGTGGTGCCCGACATCGAGGACTGGGACAAGCGGACGAAGCTCGCCTTCGAACGCGAAATGCTCGGCCTCTATGTGTCGGACCACCCCCTCCAGGGCCTCGAACACGTGCTGGCGGCCGAGAGCGACACCTCGATCAGCGCGCTGGTCGGCGGGGACGGTCCCCGTGATGGCATGGTCACGATCGCCGGCATGATCACGAGTCTGGTGCGCAAGCAGAACAAGAAGGGCGAGTCGTGGGCTTCGCTGTCGGTGGAAGACCTCGACGCGTCCATCGAGGTGTTCGTCTTCCCGAAGGCGTACGAGCGCGTGGCGACCGTCCTGGCACCTGACACCGTGGTGCGCGTGAAGGGACGCGTGAACCAGCGCGAAGAGGCCGTGTCGCTCTATGCGTCGGAGGTCACGCTGCCGAACATCACCGAGCGCAACACCGGCCCCGTCGTGATCTCGCTGCCCGCGACCCGCTGCACCCCGCCCGTCGTGGCCCAGCTGAAGCAGGTGCTGGCCTCGCACCCCGGGCTGACCGAGGTGCAGCTGCGGCTGGTCAGTCCGGAGCGGTCGCAGACCTTCCGCCTCGACGCCGGTCTCAGGGTCACCGCCTCGGTACCGCTGATGGCCGACCTGAAGGCGTTGTTGGGGCCTTCGGCCGTCGCGGTCTAGGCTGGCGCGGTGACCGAACCGGAACGCGCCGTCGATCCCCTGCCCTGGGCTGACGTCGCCGCGTCCCCCAGCTCGCCCGACTCCATCGCCGATCATCGCGAGGTCAACGCGTCACCCCTGTGGCGCGCGCTACTGGCCTACGCGGTCCTCTGCCTGCTGACGGGCGTGGTGAGCGGCGCCCTGTGGAACTGGATGGTCGACCTGCCCAGTTACCACGTTGACGATCAGGGCGTGGCCTCGATCAGTGAGCGGGGGCTCACGGAAATGTTCGCAGCCGACGCCCGCTTCACGCTGATGGGGATCGTCATGGGCGTCCTTCTGGGATTGGCGGGATGGATGTGGTTCCGCCGGCTGGGATGGCCGGTCACCCTCGTGGTCATGGTGGGTTCGTTGCTCGCGGCCGTGGTCTGCTGGAAGGTCGGCGAGGCCATGGGGCCCGGTGCATTCGACGCCCGCATCAGTGCAGCCCAACCGGGCGACACGGTGCCGATCGCGTTCAGGCTCAACTCCCACACGGGGATCGTGGTGTGGATGCTCGCTGCTCTGGCCCCGGTCCTGTTGTGGTCGTCGCTGGGACGCGAATTCCTCGACGACGAGCCGGAGCCTGTGCGTCCGGGGCCTTCCGATCCCGACGCGATCCAGCGTCCCGGCCAGCTCTGAGGGTCAGAGGAGTCCGGCCACCCACACGAGCACGGGGGCGACGGCCAGGGCCGGGATCATGTCGGCCACGCGAACGGCCTTGACGTCGAGCAGGCGCAGGGCCAGACCCATCAGGATCAAGCCGCCCGTGACGGTGATGGCGTCCACCTGCGCAGCGGGCAGGACGTCGCCGAGCAGGAATCCCGCGAGCGTGATGCCGCCCTGGTAGATGGCCACCGGCACGATCGAGGCCATCACGCCGGCGCCCAGGGCACTGGCGAACGCGATGGACGCGAACCCGTCGAGGACCGACTTCACGATCAGCTGTTCAGACCCGCGTCCGAGGCCGTCCGACAGCGATCCGAGGATCGCGAGGGGGCCGATGCAGAAGATGAGCGTCGCTGTGACGAAGCCCTCGGCGAAACCACTGTGCGTCCGGCCACCCAGCTTGCGCCGCGCCCATTCGCCCAGGTCGTTCAGCCTGTCCTCGAGCCGGAGCGCCGAACCGAGGATGGTCCCCAGCAGCAGGGCCAGGAGGACGACGATCAGGGCAGCCCCGGCGGGGACGGCGTTCTTGAGGGTGGGCTGCATGAGGGGGAGCAGGGACGTGCCGCCCACCACGAGGGTGACCAGGCCCAGCACGTCGGTGACGCTGTCGCGGGTGCGGACCGACAATCGATTGCCGAGGGCCAGCCCGACCAGTGAACCCACCATGATGGCCACGATGTTGGTGACCGTTCCCACCCCGACGAAAGCCTGCATCAACTCCACCGGCCCATCCCACCACGGATCGGCGCCAGGGGCCGTCCGGTCTCGCACCGGTAGACTGCCGACATGCTGCAGACCCTCGACTTCCGCGACGTGACGAGCGATCGGACGCTTCCCCGCGCCGCCTTCGACGTCGAACACGCCGTCGAGCAGGTGCGTCCGATCTGTGATGCCGTCGCCGAACGCGGGGCGGACGCACTGTTCGAGTTCGCGGAGCGGTTCGACCATGTGCGTCCCCCGAGCCTCCGCGTCCCTGCGGACGTCCTGGCCAGGTGTGAGGCCGACCTTCCCGATGACCTCCGGGCAGCCTTCACCGAGTCGATCCGCCGTCGCCGAATGGTCTGTGGGTCGGTCGAACTCGAGAACTCGCCGGCCCCGATCGAGGTGGCTCGGGGCGCGGTCGTCGAACAGCGTCTGGTCCCGGTCGGACGCGTGGGCCTCTACGTGCCCGGCGGTCTCGCGCCCCTCGCCTCGAGCGTCATCATGAACGTCGTTCCCGCCCAGGTGGCGGGCGTGGCGTCGATCGCGATCGCGTCCCCTCCCCAGGCCGGGTTCGGTGGCCTGCCGCATCCCAACATCCTCGCGCTGTGCCACCTCCTCGGCGTCGACGAGGTCTACGCGGTGGGTGGCGCGCAGGCCATCGCCATGTTCGCCCACGGGGTACCCGACCTGTGCCCGGCCGTCGACCTCGTCACCGGCCCCGGCAACATCTACGTCGTCGCCGCCAAGCGGCTCCTGCGCGGCAAGGTGGGCATCGACTCCGAGGCCGGCCCGACCGAGATCGCCATCCTGGCCGACGACACCGCCGACCCGCGCCACGTGGCCGCCGACCTCGTGAGCCAGGCCGAGCACGATCCGATGGCAGCGTCGGTGCTGGTCACACCGTCGGTAGCCCTCGCGGACGCAGTCCGTGCCGAGCTGGCCGTGCAGGTGCCCGCCACGTTGCACTCCGACCGTGTTGCCACCGCCCTGGCGGGGGAGCAGTCGGCGATCGTGCTCGTCCGAGACCTGGAGCAGGGCCTCGAGGTCGTGAACGACTATGCAGCCGAACACCTGGAGGTGCAGGTGGCCGACGCGCCCGCGTGGGCCTCGCGCGTCCGCAACGCAGGCGCGGTCTTCGTCGGCTCGTGGAGTCCGGTCTCGCTGGGCGACTACTCCGCGGGTTCGACCCACGTGCTTCCCACGGCCGGGTGTGCTTGTCACTCCTCGGGCCTCGGCGTCCGGAGTTTCATGAAGGCCATGCACGTCATCACCTACACCCGGGACGCGCTGCTCGACGTGGCCGACGGGGTGGAGGTGTTCGCCGCGGCGGAGAACCTCCCGGCGCACGGTTTCGCCGTCACCATCAGGAGGCAGTCATGAACGAACCGGCTCGCACCAGTCTCTCCGACCTGCCGTTGCGCCCCGAACTGGTCGGGGAGGCCCCCTACGGCGCCCCCCAGCTCGACGTCCCGGTGCGCCTGAACGTCAACGAGAACCCCTATCCGCCCAGCCCCGCGATCGCCGACCAGATGGGCAAGGCGGTCACGAAGCTCGCGAAGGAGCTCAACCGCTACCCCGACCGTGAGGCCCTTGAGTTGAGGGCCGATCTCGCCAAATACCTCGGGTTCGGGCTCGGCCCACAGAACATCTGGGTGGCGAACGGTTCCAACGAGATCATGACGCATCTGCTGCAGGCGTTCGGTGGCCCGGGGCGGACGCTCCTGTCATTCACCCCCACCTACTCGATGTACCCCGAGTACGCCCGCAACACCCACACCGCCTACGCCACGGCCCCTCGTCGCCACGACTTCACGCTGCACGCCGACGACGTCCTGGCCGCGATCGCCGAGCACAAGCCCACCGTGGTGATCATCACGACACCCAACAACCCGACCGGCACGGTGACGCCCATCAGCGTCATCGAGGAGGTCTGCGAGAACACCGACGCGATCATCATCGTTGACGAGGCCTATCAGGAGTTCACGGAGTTCCCGGACGACTCGGCGCTCGCACTGCTGCCGCGCTTCGGACGGTTGGTCGTCAGCCGGACGATGAGCAAGGCGTTCGCCCTCGCCGGCGGACGTGTCGGCTATCTCGCGGCCTCGCCCGCCATCGTTGACGCCTGTCGCATCGTCCGCCTGCCGTACCACCTGTCGGCGCACTCCCAGGCAGTGGCCCGGGTGGCGCTGGCCCATGCCGGCGAGATGCTCGAGCGTGTGGACGAATTGCGTGACACCTGCCAGGACATCCAGCACTGGCTGCGCCGCCATGGCCTCGAGGTCATCCCCAGCCAGGCGAACTTCTGCCTCTTCGGACGCTTCGCCGATCGCCATGCCGTCTGGCAGGCGCTCCTCGACCAGGGCGTCCTCGTGCGCGAGACCGGGCCGGAGGGATTTCTCCGCGTCAGTGCCGGGACGCCCGACGAGATGCACAGCTTCACCGAGGCGATGAAGCTCGTCCTTTCCACGACCCCCACGATCAAGGAGTGACCATGGCGCGTACCGCCGTCGTCGACCGCACCACCAGCGAGTCCAGCGTCCACGTCGAGCTCGATCTGGACGGGACGGGCGCGTCCACGATCTCGACCGGTGTGGGTTTCTACGACCACATGCTCACCGCTCTGGCCCGCCACTCCGGCATCGACCTGGTGGTCGCGACCACGGGTGACGTCCACATCGACGGGCATCACAGCGTCGAAGACACGGCGATCGCGATCGGCCAGGCGCTCGGTCAGGCCCTGGGCGACAAGCGGGGCATCACCCGGTTCGGGGACGCCGTCGTCCCCCTCGACGAGGCCCTCGCCCAGTGCGTGGTCGACGTTGCCGGACGTCCCTACGTGGTCTGCTCCGGTGAACCGGACGCACAGGTCTACGCCCTCATCGGTGGGTCGGGCGTCCCGTATGCAGGCTCGATGACGCGTCACGTCGTCGAATCCCTCGCCCTGAACGCCGGGCTGTGCGTCCACCTGACGCTGATCGCGGGTCGCGACCCCCACCACATCTGCGAGGCCCAGTACAAGGCCCTCGCGCGTGCCCTGCGAACGGCTGTCTCGCTCGACCCGCGCATCACCGGCGTCCCGAGCACCAAGGGCAGCCTGTGAGTCGTCCCTCGCGGGTCGGCCTGCTCGACTACGGCTCGGGCAACCTCCACTCGGCTCGGCGGGCTCTGGAAGCGACAGGAGCCGAGGTGCTGGTGTCGAGTGATTCCGCCGCTTTCGACTCCTGCGACGGCCTCGTGGTGCCCGGGGTGGGTGCCTTCGCGGCCTGCATGGCCGGGCTGGTGTCCGTGGGCGGAGACGACCTCGTCACGTCCTGGATCGAGCGTGGACGCCAGTTGCTCGGCATCTGCGTCGGCCACCAGATCCTGTTCGAGACAGGCGTCGAGCACGGCATCCGGACGTCCGGGCTGGGCATCCTGCCCGGCACCGTCGAGCGTCTGGACGCTGAACGCCTGCCCCACATGGGGTGGAACACCGTCCAGCCACCACCGGATTCAACCTTGTTCGAAGGGCTGGCGTCCGAGCGGTTCTACTTCGTCCACTCCTACGGCGTCCACGCCCCCGACGGCCTCGGCGCGGGTGTGCGGGTCACCACGGCCACCCACGGCGGGGACACCTTTGTGGCCGCCTGCGAGGCCCCATCGGTCACGTCGACGCAGTTCCACCCCGAGAAGTCGGGCGAGGCGGGCGCGCGACTGCTGTCCCGGTGGGTCGCGACGCTCCTCTGACCCGCGCCCACTCGGGTAGGGTCAGGGGCGTGGCGAACTTGGTACTCCTCCCAGCCGTCGACGTCCAGGACGGTCGGGCCGTCCAGTTGACGCAGGGCGTCGCTGGCTCCGAGAAGGTGTTCGGCGACCCCCTCGAGGCTGCGCTCCGGTGGCAGCGTGCCGGAGCCGAGTGGCTCCACCTGGTCGACCTGGACGCCGCCTTCGGTCGCGGGTCGAACGCCGACATCACCGCGAGGATCGCGTCCGAGGTGGGCATGTCTGTGGAACTCTCCGGAGGGATCCGCGACGACGCGTCCCTCGAACGTGCGCTGGCCACGGGCGCGAGGCGCGTCAACATCGGCACCGCAGCCCTGGAAGACCCTGAGTGGTGCGATCGCATCATCGGCGAGCACGGCGACCGGATCGCAATCGGGCTGGACGTCCGGGGCACTCGGCTGGCGGCCCGCGGTTGGACGCGCGAGGGCGGGGAACTGTGGGAGGTGCTCGACCGTCTCGAAGCCGCCGGCTGCGAGCGCTACGTGGTGACGGACGTGGCCAGCGACGGCATGCTGAGCGGCCCGAACCTCGAGCTGCTCGCGTCCGTCTGCGATCGGACGTCCGCGAAGGTCGTCGCGAGCGGCGGCGTCAGCACGCTCGACGACATCCGGGCCCTCCGCGCGATGGTCGATCGCGGCGTCGAGGGTGCCATCATCGGCACAGCCCTGTACGTGGGCAACTTCACCCTGGTGGACGCCCTCGCGATCGCCCGGGGGGAAGTCGAATGAGCGAGTCGTCCCAACCCCCGTCGGCCGCGTTCGGTGACGCCGTCGCCTCGCACACCCCGCCCCTGTTGACGGGACGCATCCGCGACCTGCTGGCCGGCAAGAAGATCGTGATGACCGGCGTCACCGGGTTCATCGGCGAGCAGTTGCTGTGGAAGATTCTCACGGAACTGCCTGACACCACGCCCAGCGTGCTGGTGCGTCCCAAGGGCTCGAACACGGCCCGGGATCGCGTGATCGCCCTCGTCAGGAAGCCGATCTTCAAGAGCGTCCGCGAGGCGGCCGGCAGCGCCGAGGCGCTGGTCGACGCGCGCATCGAGGTGATCCAGGGCGACCTGCCCAACGTCCCCGACCTGCCGCGCGACCTTGACGTCGTGCTGCACTGCGCGGGTGACGTCTCGTTCGACCCACCCATCGACGAGGCCTTCCGGACGAACGTCGTGGGCACCAAGGCCCTCATGGACAAGATGCTCGAGGCGTGCAGCGACGAGTCCGGGACGCTGGTCAGGATCCCCCATTACGTGCACGTGTCGACGGCCTACACCGCCGGACGCCGTCGTGGCGCGATCCCCGAGGCCGCCCACGAACACACGGTCGACTACGTGCGCGAGACTGCGTCCGCACTGGCGATGAAGGACTACATCGAGACGGCCAGCCGGACGTCCGAGCGACTCGCGGCACTGCGCAAGCTCGCCGAGCGCGACCACCGCCAGGCCGGATTCCTGACCACCGCCGAGGACACGGAGCGCCGTCGTCAGGAGTGGGTCAAGGAAGAGCTCGTCAAGGCCGGCACGGAACGTGCGCGCTCGCTCGGCTGGACCGACGTCTACACGTTCGCCAAGGCCATGGGGGAGCGTGTGGTTGCCGATATCGGACGGGACATCCGCGTATCCATCGTGCGTCCCGCGATCGTCGAGTCGTCGCTGGTGCACCCCTACCCGGGGTGGATCGAAGGCTTCAAGATGGCCGAGCCGATCATTCTCGCCTACGCGAAGGGCACCCTGCCGGAGTTCCCGGCGTCCCCCGACGCGGTCATCGACATCGTGCCCTGCGACATGGTGGTCAACGCGATCATCGCGGCCTGCGCGACCACCCCGGAGATCGGGCGCCCCGAGTTCTACCACTCGTCGTCGGGTGCGAGGAATCCACTCACCTTCCGCTCGGTCTACGAGTTGATCCACGAGTACTTCACGAAGCACCCCTACGCCTCCGGCCGGGGGAGCGCACCCCTCGCCGAGTGGCACTTCCCCGGTCCCGAACCGGTGGAGCGCACCCTCACGGCTGCAGAGTTGGCGCTCAAGGTGGGCAACCTGGTCGTGAGCTACAGTCCGCGGAGCAATCGGACGCGCGCCTTCGCGGCGATGCTCGACAAGCAGGGCAAGCAGGTGTCCTTCCTGCGTCGCTACCTCTCGATCTACGGTGAGTACCTGCAGTCCCAGGTGCACTACGTCGACGACTACACACTTGCCCTGCACCGTTCGCTGCACCCCGACGACGTCGAGGCCTTCGCGTTCGACACGGGCAACTTCGACTGGCGGTACTACCTGCAGGACGTGCACGTCCCGGCGATCACCGACCCCGTGAAGCGGCTCGAGGCTGCCCGGCGTCGCAGGGCCGCGACGAGCACCACCTATCGCGAGCTCAAGCCCACCGCGCCCGGGTCCGTGCTCGCGGCCTTCGACCTCGACGGCACGGTCATGGCGACCAACGTCGTCGAGACCTATCTGTGGGCCCGGCTGCCTGAGCTGTCCATGCCGGCCCGCGCACGCGAAGTGGTGGGACTGCTCGGACGCCTGCCCGCCTACATCGGGGCCGAGCGGCGTGACCGTGCCACCTTCCTGCGGTCGGTGTACCGCCGCTATGAAGGCGCCGACCTCGCGGCGCTCGAGGACTTCGTCGACGACCAGATGGCCCCGTTCATCCTCGACCGGATGTCACCGGACGCGATCCGGCGCATCCGCGAGCACCGGGCGGCTGGGCACACGACGATCCTCATGACGGGCGTGATCCGGCCGCTGACACGGCCGTTCGAGGGCCTCTTCGACGTCATCGTCGCCGCCGAACTCGCAACGGACGCAAGAGGTCGCTGCACGGGCTTCCTCTCGGGCCCCCCGATGGTGGGGGAGTCGCGGGCCGCGTGGCTGCGCCACTACGCCGACCTGCACCAGGTCAACCTGACCACCTCGCACGCGTACGCCGACTCGCACGTCGACCTCCCGATGCTCAATGCCGTCGGCTTCCCGGTGGCTGTGAGCCCCGGCGTGGGCCTGATGCGCGCGGCCAAGGTCAAGGGTTGGTCGATCGTCGAGTGGCCGGTGCCCTCACCCCTGCCCCGCTGGAAGATGCCCTCCTGACCCGATTGGAGTGACGATGTCACGACCCGGCTTTACCCTCGACGTCGACGAGCGCACCCAGCCCCTGCTCGTTGCGCAGGGCACGCGCCTGCGGCTGGAGCGCTTCGGCCTCGGCACGCACGTCGTCTACCCCGGCGACGGTCGTCCCGTCGGTGACCCGACCCCGCTCGTGGCCGCGGCGCTCGCGTCCCCCCTGGGGACCGCCCCGCTCGCCGCGCAGCTGCACGCGGGGATGGCGCTCACCATCGTCATCGGTGACCTTGGCTCCCCGCGTCCGCGCATGGGATCGGACGTCCGCAGGCACCTCGTCGAGCAGGTCCTTGTCCTCGCGGCGGCCGCGGGCGTCGACGACGTGGCGGTCCTGTGCGCGAACGGACTTGCCAAGCGTCCGTCGGACGCAGAGCTGACCGACGTCGTCGGCGAGCGGGTCGTGCGGTCCTTCGCGTCCACCGGGGGGCTGCTCAGCACTGACGCCACCGACCCTGCGTACGTCGACCTCGGGGTCATCGACGGGCACGAGATTCGCCTCCATCCCCGCATCGCAGCGTCCGACCTCGCGGTCAACATCGTGGTGACGTCAAGCTGGTCGACGTCTGCGGGACTCCAGCTCGTCGCCCTGACCGACGTCGCCACCCTCGACTGGGCGCTCGGTCTCGAGACCTCCTCCGACCGGGTCAGCGCGGTCATCGGCCTCGTCGAGGCGTCGGTCGCCACCTTCACCCTGGACGCCGCCCTCGGTGAGCCGGTGCTGCCGGACGCAGTGTCCTTCCTCGGACGCAGGGAGTGGGAGTGGCGGGTCCGCGACCAGGTGGCGTTCGCCACGGCCCGCCAGGCCCTCGCCGTGGCACCCAAGCAGGCCATCGCCCGATTGTTCTCCGACCTGGCTGCCGGCTACCCCGTGCTCGGGGTTGCCGGCGGCGCACGCGACCAGGTGCACGCCTCGATGTCGACCGTGTGGACGAACGCCGTCGCCGTTCAGGGGCCACCGGCGTCCGACGTCGGGGTCGTCAACGTGTGGCGCAAGGGCAGCCTGCACGCCGACCCGGCGAGCGACCCGCTGGGGGCCGCCCACCATGCCGTCGCAGAGCAGCCCTCGCTCGTCGAGGGCGGACAACTCGTCCGTCCGGGAGGAGTCCTCGTCGGCTTCCATCCTTTGTCGAACCGGTTCTCGAGCCGGACGAACTCGGTCGGGGCCGACTTCTTCGCGGAGGTGCTGCCGGCGTCCACCGACCCGACCGAGATCCGCGCGACCTTCCAGGACCGGTTCTCGACCGACCCCTGGTACGGCGAGTTGTACCGCGGACGCCACGGCCACCACCCGCTCCTCACCTTCCACCGCTGGTACGCGACCGCGCGGGCAGCTGCCACCTATGCCGATGTCGTCTGGGTCGGCGCCGACCGGCGCAGTGCCGAACTGATGGGTTTCCGGGCGGCCTCGACCTACGCGGACGCCCTCGAGATCGCCTCCGGGCACGTGGGACGCACGCCGTCCATCACCGTGCTGCACGGTGGGGGCGGGTCGGTGGTGAGGGTTCCGTGAGGACGCTGGCCAGTTGGGCGCGCGGGGGCGGGCGTCCCGGTTCCAGGTTGACCCTGCCCACCGACGTCCGCGCGCTCGCCCGGGGGTGGGGTGTCGGGAAGCGACGCGTCCCCCTCGGCGCGCCCGCACAGTCGGACGCGCGGCCGACCCACGTCGACATCGAGGCGCCGCACGCTCGCCTGCCCCGATTCGACATCGACGTCGTCGGCCTCGAGTTGCTCGCCGGACAGGCGCGTCCTGTCATCGTCGTGGCCAACCACGCCAGCGGCGTCGACCCAACGCTCCTGGGGCAGGTGCTCCCCACGCAGTGGCTCGTTCGCACCTCCGGCGCCACGCTCGCCCTACGCAGCGGACGTTCGGTCCTGCTCTTCCCGGAGGGCGAGCCGACAACCGATGGCACCCTGGGGGAGTTCAGTCCCAGGGCCGCGGCACTGTCGCTGCGACACGGCGTCCCCATCGTGCCGGTCACGATCCGCGGCAGCTACGGCATGGACGCGCTCCCGCCCAGGACGTCGTCGGGCGCCCTCCCTCGCGTCCTCGTGCGGTTCGGTGCACCCATCGAGCCCACAGGCGACAACCCGGACGTCCTCATCGAGATCGTGCGCGACAGTGTGCAGGCGCTGCTCACCGAGGATGCGGGCAACTGGTACGCCTCACTCAGGGGTGTTGCTGAACCGGTCCCTGTGACGGGTTGGCGCGCAGTGTGGGCGGCGCAGGAGCCGGTCGAGCGTCCGGGTTCGCGCGAGCGCCGACGCATCTGGGGTCGGGACTGACGATGGATCCGATGGTGGAAGCCACCCTCGGGTGGTCACCCCTGGAGTGGGAGGACCTTCCCGAGCTGGCCGAACTTCGCGCAGCCATGGAATACCTCGACGACCCGGTCGATCGCCAGGACCTGGCCGACCTCGAGGAATACTTCGACAAGCCGGACGCCGAACCGAGTGAGAACGCCGTCGCCGGGCGCGACAGGGGCGGCACGATCGTTGCCTACGCCTGGAATCATCCCGAGGGTCAGCCGGTTCACGACCACATCTGGATCGACGGCGGCGTCCATCCCGCCTGGCGGAATCGCCAGATCGGGCGCCGACTCCTGGAGTGGGGGATCGCCCGGGCCCAGGAATGGCACGCCGATTTGACCGCCCTGTCGAGCATGCCTGTTCCACCGCTCACCGTCGTCGGCTATGCCGATGAGAAGGCTCACGCGGCGCGGCGCATGTTCGTGGAAGTGGGCATGCGTCCCGACGCCTGGTACTTCGACATGCACCGCTCACTGGTGACCCACCCGGCGCCCGACGCACTGCCCCTCGTCGACGGGCTGGAGCTACGCCCTTTTGAGCTCGGCCTTTCCGGTGCCACGCGCATCGCCCACAATGCGGTCTTCGCGTCCCGCGTCGGAAGTCGTCCGGTCTCCCCGGCGGCGTGGGAGTCGAGCCTGCTCAGGCCGACCGCGCGTCCCGAGTGGTCGTGGGTGGTTCTCGACGGAGGTCAGGTCGTGGCCTACGCCATGAACTCGATCGACCTGTCCGAGGACGGAGGTACGACGGGGTGGACCGATCGGATCGGCGTCCTGCCGAGCCACCGCGGACGCGGACTCGGCACGGCCCTCCTGCTGGCGTCGAGCCATGCGTTCGCCCGGGCGGGCCTGACCGGCGCGGGCCTCGGCGTCGACACCGAGGACGTCGACCGCGCCCTCGCGCTGTTCACCCGCGCCGGCTACACGCACGAGGAAATGGTCATCCGCCACAGCCGCACTTTTCCAGTGGAGGCCGTGGACGCGTAACATGTCCTCGCCCGCCAGATGGCGGTCAGCCGACGACGTGTCGTCAGGGAACGAGAGGTGAGGTGACGCATGAGCGGTCACTCCAAGTGGGCCACCACCAAGCACAAGAAGGCAGTCATCGATGCGAAGCGAGGCAAGTTGTTCGCCAAGCTCGTCAAGAACATCGAAGTCGCTGCACGTGTTGGCGGCGGTGACCCCGGCGGGAACCCGACCCTCTACGACGCCATCCAGAAGGCGAAGAAGACCTCGGTGCCGAACGACAACATCGACCGTGCGGTCAAGCGGGGCTCCGGAACCGGTGCGGACGCCGTCAGCTACGACACGATCATGTACGAGGCGTACGGCCAGGCAGGCGTGGCCCTGCTGATCGAGTGCCTCACCGACAACCGCAACCGCGCCGTCTCGGAGGTCCGGGTGGCAGTGACGCGCAACGGCGGGACCATCGCCGACGGCGGTTCCGTGCAGCGACTGTTCTCGCGCAAGGGCGTCGTCGTCGTCCCGAAGAAGCAGTCGACCGGCACCATCACCGAGGACGACCTGCTGGAGGCGACCCTGGACGCCAATCCCGAGAACGTCGTCGACGAGGGCGACACGTTCGAGATCCTCTCCGATCCCAACGACATGGTGGCCATCCGCGAAGCAGTCCAGGCCGCGCGCTACGACTACGACTCGGCTGACGTCGTGTTCGTGCCGTCGTTCACGTCCGAGATCGACTCGGTCGAGGTGGCAGAGAAGCTCTACAAGTTGATCGACGCGCTGGAGGACTCCGACGACGTGCAGAACGTCTACTCCAACGAGCAGCTCAGCCCTGCTGTCGAGAAGGCGCTGGAGGAGGACGACTGAGGTCGTCCGTTGACGAGGGGGCAGTGCTGACCGTGTGTCGTCCTCCTGAAGACGCTCGGGTCGTCTAGACTCCGAACGTCTGTTCGAAGCGGAGGAATACATGGTCGAGGTGCGCCTGACGCGCGTGCTGGGCGTTGATCCCGGCCTCACGCGCTGTGGCATCGGCGTGATCGAGGGCGCACCGGGCCGTCAGCTCGCACTCATCGGGGTCGGCGTCGTGCGCACCGAACCCGGGCAGGATCCCGCGCACCGCCTGCTCGCGATCGAGCAGGGGGTCGAGGAGTGGGTGACCACCTATCGTCCCGACGCGATGGCCGTCGAACGGGTCTTCGCCCAGCACAACCTCAACACGATCACCGGAACCTCGCAGGCTGCGGGTATCGCGATGCTCGTGGCCGCACGGCACGGCATTCCGGTGGTCACGCACACCCCGAGCGAAGTAAAGGCCGCCATCACGGGCTCCGGACGCGCAGACAAGGCCCAGGTCGGTGCCATGGTTGCACGCCTCCTGCGCCTTGACGCTGCGCCGCAACCCGCGGACGCCGCCGATGCCGTCGCGCTGGCCATCTGCCACCTCTGGCGCGGCACGGCCTCGGCCCGCTACGCCGAGGCCGTCGCCAAGGCCAGGCCACCAGCCCCGAGGAGGGTTTCGTGATCTCGCACGTCACTGGCACGGTCAGTGCCGTCAGCGCCACGTCGGTGGTGCTCGACATCGGGGGCTTCGGGGTGCGGGCACTGTGCACTCCGAGTACCTGCGCGACGGTCCGGCTGGGCCAGGTCACGACGCTCCAGACCTCACTCGTGGTCCGCGAGGACTCGCTCACTCTCTTCGGGTTCGTGGACGCGGAGGAGCGTGACACCTTCGACCTCGTCCAGACAGCGTCCGGGGTGGGCCCCAAACTGGCGCAGGCCATCGTCAGCGTCCTCTCGCCCGCAGAGCTGCGCACCGCCATCCTGACTGCGAACCTCGTGGCCCTGTGCCGCGTGCCCGGCATCGGCAACAAGGGCGCCCAGAAACTCGTGATCGAGCTGAAAGACCGCGTGAACGCGTTGGGTGCCACGACCGTGCCCAGCCGCAGCACCGGCGCCCTCGCCTGGCGCGAGCAGGTCTCGGAGGGCCTGCAGGGGTTGGGCTACTCGTTGCGGGACGCCGAGCAGGCCTGCGACAACGTCGGCCACCTCGTCGAGGATGATCCCGCAGTCGGCGTCGCCGTCCTGATGCGCGCAGCCCTCCAGAGCCTGGCCCGCCGATGACTGGCAGGCTGTGACCGTGGAACATTCGCCGGTCGACCCGCACGCCGAGCCCGAGGAGAGGGTCGTCGAGGCGGCCCTGCGTCCGTCGACGCTGGCGGAGTTCGAGGGCCAACCCCGGGTCAGTGACCAATTGGGCCTCGTCCTCGCGGCGGCGCGGCATCGGGGTACGACCCCCGACCACGTCCTGCTCTCCGGTCCGCCCGGACTGGGCAAGACGACGCTCGCCATGATCATCGCGGCCGAGATGGGGGCGCCGCTGCGCATCTCGTCCGGACCGGCGATCCAGCACGCCGGCGACCTGGCGGCGATCCTCTCGGGGCTGGTGGAGGGCGAGGTGTTCTTCCTCGACGAGATCCACCGGATGAGCCGCCCCGCCGAAGAGATGCTCTACCTCGCCATGGAGGACTTCCGCGTGGACGTCATCGTCGGCAAGGG
>CALKHV010000035.1 GCA_937988865.1 uncultured Propionibacteriaceae bacterium
GCCTCCCGGCGTCCCGGATCGGGAGGTTTCCCTGGGGACGCAAGGAAACACGCCCCCCGGTGTCCCGGATCGGGAGGTTTCCCTGGGGACGCAAGGAAACACGCCTCCCGGCGTCCCGGATCGGGAGGTTTCCCTGGGGACGCAAGGAAACACGCCCTCCACGGGTCGCAGATGGGCGAGTCAGCCCCAGAGTCAGTGATGGCCCTTGATGACCATCCGCATGATCCGCAGGTTCTGGCTGGCGTACCGCACGAACTGGTACGGCAGGTTCTTGCGCATCTTGAGCGTCTGCGGCGTCGGCAGGGGTGCCGTCGCGATCTGGGCCGCGGCCTTCGGATCGGCGGCGGTGGTGAGGTCTGTCATGGCGATCACTCCGGAATCAGCTGCCAGCCCGGTTGGGCCTTGGCCTTGTAGATGAACAGGTAGTGGAGGCTGAGCTTCAGCCAGTGGCCGGCGAGGCCGATCTCACCGCGGGTCTCGTTCACGTCGCGTCCGGTGGGGAAGCGCTCGTAGTCGGGGACGACCGGGAACATCGTCATCGACGCCGCGGACCCCTTCTGCAGGCCCACCCCCGCGGATGCCACGCAGGCCGCACCCATCCGGGCCATGGACGCTGTGTGCGCCGGGGCCTGGGGACCGATCTTGATCCGGTCGACGATCGTGAGGGCGACCGTCTTGCCCATCACGCCCGACGGCATTCCCGTGCGGGGCGGTGAGGGGGCGATCATCGTGCCGTTGGGGCTCTTCATCGGACGACTGATCTGGTGTGGCGGTGCGAAGGCGATGCCGGCGGCGAAGACGTTGTTGTAGCCGGGGGTCTGGTACGTGCTCGGCCAGTCGGACGCCTTCCACTCCTCGTACGGCTTCGGCGTGTAGTCGGCGTCCACCTTCATGAAGCCGGCTGCGTTGAACACCTGGTCACTGATGTCGTCGCCGTTCCTGGCGTACGCCTTCATGGGGACGCCACCGAACGGCGGCAGCAGCATCGCGAAGTCGAAGCCGAGTTCGTGCATCTCGCCGTCGATCGTCTCGTAGTGCACCTTGTCGGCCTCGATGGACGTCGCGGCCGCCCCGAGCACAGCCTGCACGCCGCGCTCGCGGAAGAGGGATTCGGTCCACAACTTGGAGGTGGTCTGGAAGCCGCGCTGGTCGAAGACCATGCCGTCCACACCGAAGTCGCCGAGTTGGGCCTCGTTGGTGAAGTAGATGATCGTCGCGTTGTCGCGGACGCCCTCCTCGCGCACCTTGTGCTCAACGTTGAACACGTACTCGAACGCTGCGCCCTCGCAGGTGCACGTGCCGTGGCCGGTGCCGATGACGAGGGTGAGGTGTTCGCCGGCCTTCATGCGGGCGATGACCTTGTCGAGTTCGGCGGCGGCGTGCACGGCGTGGTCGGCGGTGCAGACGCTGACGGTGTTGCCGGCGTCCGGGCCGAGGCCGGGGGTGGCGCCGAACTTGAGTTGCGGGCCGGTGGCGTTGATGAGGAAGTCGTAGCGCAGCGTGGCGTGCTCGCCCGAGCGTCCGGCTTCGGTGTATTCGATCTCGACGGCGCCGGTCGGATCGGCGGTGTCGCCCTCGGGGCGCAGCACGACGGCCTTGGCCTGGTGGAACTCGATGCCCTTGCGTGCGTAGATGGGGGCGAGCGGGAAGACGACCTTCTCCTTGCTCATCTCACCCACGCCCACCCAGATGTTGGACGGGATCCAGTTCCACAACTTGTTGGGTGACACGACGATGACCTGGTGCTCCTTGCCCAGGAGGCGCCTGAGGTGCAGGGCGGCCGTGTGTCCGGCGACACCTGCCCCCAGGATGACGATGCGAGACATCTTTGTCCTCGGTTCTCTAGCTCTGCGTATGCGTGGCCCGGTCACCGCCAAGGCGACGCCCGGGTCTGGTCAGAATACCCCAGGGGGTATGCGTCCGTGCACCACCCCGACGTATCCGTCCTCATCAACGCTAGAACGATGAGACGCTCGGCGCAGGTCTTCGGTCGGGCTCGTGGCCCTGAGCGAGCCGTTGGGTCACTCGGCGGGGAGGCTCCAGCGTTCCTTGATGGCGTCCAGTGCGTCGCGGGCGCAGGCGACCATGTCGACGGCTTCGGGGTTCTCGAGCCATTGCAGCTGGAGCCCGTCGAGCAGGGCGACGAAAGTGCGCGCGACCCGGTCCATCGGGATGTCGGGACGCACCGTGCCGTCGCCGATGCCCATGGCCAGCGAGAACATGAGCAGGCCGACCGACTGGTCGAAGTGCGACCGCAGCCAGCTCGCGGCGGGGTGGTCGGGCGTCAGCGCCTCGCCGGCGACCTTGATGTACAGACCCACGAGTTTCGGACGCCTCGTGTTCGCCTCGAGCACGGTGATCATGTACTCGAACGCGCCCCAACCGAAGGGTTCGGGGACGTGGTCGAGGAGTTCGGCGTCCAGGCGGTCGCGCAGATGGAGAACTTCGACGAGGAGGCCGTCCTTCGACCCGACGTGGTGCAGCACGGTGGCCTGGCTGACGCCGACGGCTTCGGCGACCTTGGCGAGGGAGCAGCTGTGGTAGCCGGATTCGGCGAAGACGTTGAGTGCGGTGGCGACGATCTCGTCCTTGCGCTCACCCTTGAGCGAACCGGCGGGACGCCCGGCCTTGCGAGGGACGCGTACCTGCAGGGGGGGCATGTGCGGGGGTCCTTTCGCCGGGGTCGTCCCACTAATCTATCATTCGGTTGATTTTCGGTGACGTTCGGGTCGTGACTGTCAGACGGACGCGCAAGTGACGGGTGCCCCCGGCTCCAAGGAACGGGGGGCACCCGTCTGTGCGGATCCGGCTCGAGCAGGGATCACTTCGCCAGGGTGAAGAGGGCGACGTGCTCGGTGCCTACGTAGAGCTGGGCCTGCAGCGGGGCAGAGCCCGTGACCTTGCCCACGGAGAGCGAAACCGGGATCGTGTCGATCCCGGTGCCGTTCAGGCGCAGGGCGACTGCGTTGAGCGCGACGTCGTACTCACCGGTCACCTTCGCCGTGGGTGCGTTGATCCTGAGCCAGGACTTCAGCGCGTTGCGCTGCGCCGTGAGCTGGGCGCGGACGCTCTTGGTCGACGTTCCGTTGAAGTGGGTCTTGTCGGCCTTGCCGCGGTTGACCTTGGTCGACGTGGCGAGTGGCGGAGCGGAGAGTTGGAGGATGACGCTCGAGGTGTCGAGGCCCCCTGGTCTGCGGGGCGGCTTGTGCCGGACCGAGGCTGCTCAGTGAGAGGACGAGCGCCGCGGACGCGGCGAGTGCTGTCAAGCGTCGTGGGTTGACACGGGCCAGGTGGGGTTGACCTTCCGTCGTGCCGGACGAGGTGGTCCGGAACGGATGCCCTGACACTAGGTCCTGTCGCTTCTCGGGTGAAGCTTCGTCGTCGCTTATCTCGACGTCTTCGCTTCAGAGGTCGTGCGGGGAACCTTTCGATTCAGGCGTGGGACTGCAGCCGAGGAGGCAGTGCGCGACAACCTCGTGCAGCGGACGTCCGCCGGGGCCGGCCGAGAGATGGGACGCGACGAGGTCGATCGCGTCCACCTGCCAACTCGGGGAGCGGTAGGAGTCGAGCACCCGCAACCACTTCGTCGCCGAGATCGGACGCCGGAGCCGCGCGACCGTCAGGTGCGGGGTGAATCGGCGTCCATCGGGGTTGGCCCCCACGAGGTTGGCGGCGTGACGGGCAGTGACCGAGAGGTGGTCGAGGGCGTCCGGGGGTGCCTCGACACCCAGCCACAGGACGGACGCGCGGTCGGGGTGCGGGAAGGCACCGGCCCCGGCGATGGTGGCGGTGAAGGGCTCGCGTCGTTCTGCCGCTGAGGCGAGGAGCTCGGCGAAGTCGTCGATCCGGTGGGTCGGCACCGACGCGCAGAACGCAAGGGTCACGTGCCACTGAGCGGGATCGGTCCAGGCCATCTGGTCACGCACCGACAGGAACTCGGCGAGGTCATGACGGACGTGCTCGGGCGGGACGACCGCCACGAACATGCGCTGGCCAGTGATCATTCGGCTGTGTGGGCCCCCGAGATGACCGCGAGGTCGAGCAGGCGCAGGGAGTCCTTGAGGTCATCCTCGGCGAACTCGGGGACGTGGTACTTCTCGATGTTCTCGGGGCTCGTCCGCGTCCAGTCGTAGGTCAGGGTGACGCGCGTCGAATTGTCGTGGTGGAGCGGTTCGAGGTCGTAACGCCAGCGCCAACCCCAGGGCTCCTTCCCGGCGGCCGCGGGCATCCACTCGATGACGCGTCCCTCGTCGAAGGCGGTGATGTGGTTGTCGGTGATGTAGTGAGCGACTCGGGTGCCGTCGGTCCACGTCATGTTCATGCTGAAGACCTGCCCGACGGCGGCGATGCGTCCGTGGGTGAGGGTGTCGCCGACCATGTTCGAGGCGTCGAAGATCTGGTGGTTGGCGGGGTGCGCGATGAACGCGAACACGACCTCGGCGGGGGCGTCGATGACCACGGACGCGCTGATGGAGTCGCTCATGATCCGAGTCTAGGGCGCGGCCGAGGGGGTGGCTTCGTTGCGTGAGCAGGGAGGGACGCCGGTTTGGGCCGCTCGGCGGCGGGTTTCCTTGAGGACGCAGGGAAACGCCCCTTTGGGGTGCGTCCGGGTGCGGCTGGAGGGGGTGGTTTCGTTGCGTGAGCAGGGAGGGACGCCGGTTTGGGCCGCTCGGCGGCGGGTTTCC
>CALKHV010000036.1 GCA_937988865.1 uncultured Propionibacteriaceae bacterium
CGACGAGGGGGATCACGTTGACCGCGATGCCCTTGGTCGCGACACCGCCGGCGTATTCGGGGGTGATCTGCAGGTGCAGTTCAGGCGTCCCGTGGATGGTGATGTAGTCGCCAGTCTCCTGGCCTTCGAGTTCGGGACGCACCTGCTGCGGGTGGATCAGCGTGAGCACCTCGACATCGCCGCGGAAGCCGTGGGCGACCTGGCGGCAGCCGGCGACCATGCCGGGCTCGATGACCAGGTGCGGAGTCTCGCGGCGGACGGTCGAGATGATCGGCTCTCGCGTCTGCTCGAGGCGGTCGATGCCGAGGCCCAGGGCGTCCGAGATGAGGCGGGCGCTCTCGGGGAAGCCGATGTGGCCCTCGACCGACCCGTCGAGGACACCGGCCTCGAACTCGGCGGGTGAGAGGCCGACTCCCTGCGTCCGCATGACGGTGGGGCCGTACGGGGAGAGGTCGTTGATACGGGACGCCTCGATGTGCGTGACCTCGTGGGAGCCGGCGGTGAGGGCGACGACGAGGAGGTCCATGACCAGACCGGGGTTGACGCCGGTGCCGACGACGGACACGCCGTGGGCCTTGGCCAGGGCATCGAGGCGGGCCGCGATCTCGGGGCTCTGGGCCTCGGGGCAGCTCATCTCCTCGGCGATGGAGACGCAATTGATGCCCGAGTTGAGGATGAGTTCGAGGTCGGCGACCTGGTCGCGGACCCACGAGGTCGTGGCGATGACGACGCAGTCGACCCTGCCGGGGTCCAGGACGGAGGCCGGGTCGTCGGTCACGTGGACGCCGAGCAGTTCGGGGAGGCCCAGAACGTCGGCGACATCGCGTCCGACGTAGTCAGGACGGGCATCGATCGCGGCGACGAGCTCAAGACCAGGCTTGGACGCGACGAGCCTCGCCATCCCCGACCCCATCGCACCGAGGCCCCACTGCGCCACGCGAATTCGTTTCATTACGCCCCCCTGACTGCACATTCCACCGACGCGGACAGCCTATCTCAGTGAAACTGGCTCCCCTGAGGACGAATGGCGCCAGATCTCACATCGTCCGGGCGTGCACTTCGGTGCGCACGCAACGAAGATTCACGCTTCCGCGCCAGAATCCGCGATCTTTCGTGCGTGCGCAACGAAGACCACCGAGCGAGGACGCCGGACCGCCGTTGTCCACAGGCCTCGCCGCTTCCGTCACGCCCTGTGGATGACTGACGGAGCGAGGCCGCTGACTTCCACACTGGTGAGTGTGGAACCCATCACAACGCGCCAGGCTGACCGGACTGGCGTGAGCCGCAGGGCTCTCGCCGGCTCCAGGTACCGGCAACTCTTCCGCGGGGTCTACCTGCCAGTCGAGGCGAACCTCGACCTCGCGACGTGGGTGGCCGCCGCGAGGCTCGTTCTGCCGGCGGACGCCAGGGTCACCGGGTTGACGGCACTCCGCCTTCGCAGGTTGGACGTCGGGGAGGACCTCCCGCTCCACTTCGTGACCGCGTCCCGGGGACGCAATCGTCACGCCGGCACGCAGGTCGAGCAGCGGCGCGGCCTTCAACACTCCGGTGGAGTCGCCCCGCCGCTGGAGGCGTTCGCCGAGGTGTGTCAACGCTCCTCCCTGCTGGAGGCCGTGCAGGTGGGGGATCGCATGGTCCACCGGCGGCTGGCGTCCCTCGACGACATCAGGCGTCTCAGCGCCGAGCACGGCAGGGTCGGGGTTGCGTCCTCCCTGGTGCGCGCGGGGGCCGAGTCGGTGAAGGAGACCCACCTGCGACTGCTGTGCGTCCTCGCGGGACTGCCAGAGCCCACACTCCAGGCCACCATCCACGTCGGCGGACGCTGGGTCGGGCGCGTCGACCTGCTGATCGAGGAGCAGAGACTGGTCCTCGAGTACGAGGGCCGCCAGCACCTCAGCGACACGGCACAGTGGAATCGCGACATCACTCGCTACGACTTCCTGCGCGACGGCGGCTATCGCGTGGTCCGCGTCACAGCGGAGTCGCTGCAGGATCCGGAGGCCCTGGTCGGAAGGATCGCGTCGGAGATCCGCGCCCGCGGCTGGACCGGGCCCGCGCCCCGATTGGGCGGGCTGTGGCGGGACGCCTTCCTCCCTCGCACCGCCAGGCGTCGAGCGGACGCGGCCTGACCAGCCCCGAGCGCGCAATTCCGTGCGCGCGCAACGAAGATCGACGCTTCAGGGCCGAAATGTGCAATCTTCCGTGCGTCCGCAACGAAGATCGATGCGGGTCAGAACAGCAGCCCCATTCCCGGCTCCCGGAGCACCGTGGCGACGTCGGCCAGGAAGCGCGACCCCTGCTCACCGTCGATCAGGCGATGGTCGAAAC
>CALKHV010000037.1 GCA_937988865.1 uncultured Propionibacteriaceae bacterium
AGTCCCGGGAGTCCCGCGGTGGCAGTCCGGCAGTCCCGGAGTGGTCAGGCTCGCGCGTCGCCCGCGTCCGCAGCCTCGAGCGTCGTCGGGGTCGCGGCCCAGGACGCCAGCACGCGCAGGGCCTCCTCCGTGCGGGAACCGGGCTCGGCCGCGTAGATCGTCAGTGTCAGCCCCGACTCCGAGATCATGTCGACGCTCTCGTACGCCAGGTCGAGTTCGCCCACCACCGCGTGGTTGAACCGCTTCGAACCCGATCCGTGCAGGCGGACGTCGTGGCTGCTCCAGCGTTGCCGGAACTCATCGCTCAGGGTCGACAACTCACCGACGAGGTCCTGCAACAACCTGTCGTGGGGGTCGCGTCCGGCCTCGGTGCGCAAGATCGCGACGGTGGTGTCGGCCGCGGCGTCCCAGCGCGGATAGAAGCGCTGCGCGTCCGGGTCGAGGAAGGTGTAGCGGGCGAAGTTCGGGGGACGCGTCGTGGCGCGGTCGTACATCGCCGAGTGCATCGCGCGTCCGAGGAGGTTGGTCGCGAGCAGGTCCATGCGTCCATTCCGGACGATCGCCGGCCCCATCGTGACGGCGTCCAGGACCCACTGCAGGCTGGGAGGAATCGGCTGACTCGCGACCGGGCGGCGACGTGCGCGCAACAGGACGCCCGTGCCGTCGGCCGCCCGCGCCAGATCGAACAGGTGGGCGCGCTCGGCGTCATCGAGGCGCAGCGCCCGAGCCAGCGACTCGAGCACGGACGCACTCACCCCCGCCAGTCCGTTGCGCTCGATCTTGGCGTAGTACTCGATGCTCACGCCCGCCAGCGTCGCCACTTCGCTCCGGCGCAGACCGGGGACGCGCCGACGACCGACGTCGGGGAGCCCGACGTCACGAGGGGTGAGCCGCGCCCTGCGTGAGGTCAGGAATTCGCGTGCGTCGGCTCCGTTGTCCATGGCGCCACGGTACGTCCGGTCGCGGCCCTGAGCGACGCACTGGGAGTACACCCACCACCAGGGTGTTCCTCTCCGTCGTCCGATGGGGTTGCATGGGAGTTGTCAGGATTGTCATCCAGTTCGGAAGGACCACCATGCGTGGAGTAGTGATGTACGGAGCCGGGGACGTCAGGGTTGAGGATCGCCCGCGTCCCACGATCGTCGAGCCCACCGACGCCATCCTCAAACTGGCCGCGTCGTGCGTCTGCGGCTCGGACCTGTGGCCCTACCGCGGTTTGGACGCCGTGAACGAGCCCACCCCCATGGGCCACGAGTACTGCGGCGTGGTCGAAGAGGTCGGCTCGGCCGTCACCAACGTCAAGGTGGGTGACTTCGTCGTGGGGTCGTTCTTCGCGTCCGACAACACGTGCGAGATCTGCCTCTCGGGTTACCAGACCGCGTGCATCCATCGCCAGCCCGGCGCAGCGTCGGGTGGGCAGTCGGAGTACCTCCGCGTCCCCCTCGCAGACGGAACCCTGGTCGCCACGCCCGGCATGCCGGACGCCGACCTGATCCCGAGCCTGCTGGCGGCGTCCGATGTGCTGGGGACGGGCTGGTTCGCGGCGAAGGCGGCCGAAGTCGGTCCCGGAAAGACCGTTGCGGTCGTCGGGGACGGAGCCGTCGGCCTCCTGGGCATCATGGCGGCCAAGCAGTTGGGCGCCGAGCGGATCATCGCGATGAGTCGCCACGCCTCCAGGCAGGCGCTCGCGCTCGAGTTCGGTGCGACCGACATCGTCACCGAGCGTGGCGATGAGGGTGTGGCGAAGGTCAAGGAACTCACCGGTGGTCTGGGTGCGCACTCGACCCTCGAGGCCGTGGGGACGCAGGAGTCGATGATGCAGGCGATCCGCGCCACCCGCCCCGGTGGGCACGTCGGGTTCGTCGGCGTGCTCCACGGTGTCGACATCCCCGGCGGGGAGTTCTTCATGTCCCACGTGCACATCCACGGTGGTCCTGCGCCCGTGCGCAACTACCTGCCCGACCTGATCGACCGCATCATGAAGCGCGAGATCAACCCGGGACGCGTGTTCGACCTGGACGTGTCGATCGAGGACGCAGCCGAGGCCTACAAGGCGATGGACGAGCGCCGCGCGATCAAGGCGCTGCTGCGCTTCTGAGAACAGATCGGACGCCGGCGTCCCGGATGGTCACGCGACCGACCGGGGCGCCGGTTACTCTGTCCCGGCGGGTGACGAGAGGAAAAGCATGGGCGCGGTCTTCGTGACGGGCGCCACGGGGATCGTGGGGTCGTCCGTGGTGACGCACCTGCTGGAACGTGGCGAGGCGGTGCTCGCGGGTGTCCGGGACCCGGCCTTGGCGGTGCTGCCGGACGGGGCCGTGGCGCGGGAGTTCGACTTCGGGGCGTCGGCCGATGAGCTGGCGCGGGTTCTCGACGGGGCCGATCGCCTCTTCCTGATGCGTCCGCCGGCCATTGCGGACGTCCGCAGGTACCTGTTCCCCCTGGTGGACGCGGCCCGGGACGCCGGTGTCCGACAGGTCGTCTTCCTCTCGTTGCAGGGGGTCCAGGCCAACCGCCGGACGCCCCACCACGCCGTGGAGGCGTACCTGCGCGAGACCAGGGCCCCGTACACGTCCCTGCGTCCGAACTTCTTCATGCAGAACCTGTCGAGCACCTACGCGGCCGAGATCCGCGATCGGGACGAGATCGTCGTCCCCGCCGGACGTTCGCGGACCGCCTTCATCGACGCCCGCGACATCGGACGCGTGGCAGCGTCGGTGTTCACGAGGCCCGGTCACCTCGGACGCGCCTACACGCTGTCGGGCGAACAGAGCCTGAGCTATGCCGACGTGGCCCGGATCATGACGCGGGAGTTGGGGCGTCCGATCAGGTACACGCGTCCGAGTGAGCGTGACTATCTCGCGTCCCTGGTGGCGAAGGGGAGCCCGGAGGACTACGTGGCGGTGCAGAAGATGATCTACCGGGTGGTGCGGATGAACGTGTCGGCCCTGCCGAATCGGGGCGTCCGGACGTTGACGGGTGAGCCGGCGACGCGGTTCGAGGAGTTCGTCCGGGATCACCGTCAGGTGTGGGAGGCCTGAGTCCCGCCAGGAAGGGCGAGATCGGCGAGCAGGTCGTCCAGGATCTCTTCCTCGAAGGCGGTGAAGCCGTCGGGCATCCGCCACCTGGAGGCACCAGGCAGCCTCGCGGTGAGGGAGTCCACGATGTTCCAGCCGGTCGCGTCCCCGTCGGCGCGCACGTGGAGGCGCGCGGTCTCGGCGAGTGAGGTCAGCAGCTGGATCGCGGCGAGGCTCGGGCGTCCGAAGGTACACACCAGGGGAGCGGACGCAGCGCCCAGACGACCGGCCGCGGCCTCGACGACCGACGGGTTCTCACACACGAAGACGTCGACCGGGGCGCCCAGACCGACGCCACCCGTGAGGGACCGGAGCGAGAGCCACACCGGTTCGCCCGGCACCGCCTCGCAGAGCTGCGCCGCGGGAGCATCACCGGTCAGGGGCAGGTTCAGCACGAGCACCTGGGACGAAACGGTGTCGCACGCCACGCCACCCTCGGCCCACGCGGCCCGCCACCCCTCGGACGAGCTGACCGGGTCGACCCACGCCGCGAGGCCTGGTGCGGCGACGGGGGAGCCCAAGGTCGCTCGAAGGGCCAGGAATCGCGCGACCGCACGTCCGAGGGGACGCGAACGATCCAGCGCGTGGGCGTCCTGGGTGAGCGTCGCGGCCAGGACCGGGAGCAG
>CALKHV010000038.1 GCA_937988865.1 uncultured Propionibacteriaceae bacterium
CGACGAGCTCCCGACCCCCAAGAGGGCCCTGAACGGCGCGTTTCCCTGCGTCCGCAAGGAAACCGCCCCCGGGGGGGACGCCGGAGGCCCCCAAACAGCGCGTTTCCCTGCCTTGGCATGGAAACCGCCCCCAAAGAGGCCGCGAACGGCGTGTTTCCCTGCGTCCGCAAGGAAACCCACCCCCCAGACGGCCCTGAGCGGCGTGTATCCCTGCCTCCGCAAGGAAACCCACCCCCGGGGGGACGCCGGACGCCGCCAGGGGAGCAGTCGTCAGGGAGTGACGATGGCGAAGTCCGGGTCGACGTGGTCGAGCACCGCCCTCAGCCGACCGAACACCCCCAGGTCGCCCTCAACCGTGATCCCGGCGGACGCCAACTGGTCGAGCGGGATCAGTCCGCCCAGCAGTCCTGCCAGCTGACGACTGCCCAGGTGCAGGACCACGTCCGCAGGCCCTCCCCCCAGACCGGTCGTGTGCGAGAGCACGCCGTTGCTCAGCGTGACCCGGTGCACCTGCCCGAGGTCGGTGAGGTCGACGTCGATGCGCAGGTACTCGTCCCACGCACGCGGTCCGTCGACCCGGATGGCGATCGCGTCGAACCACTGCTCCGGTGTCAGCTGGGCGAAGAGGTCGGGCGCCGCCGCGACTGCCGGCGTCCCGAAGCCGCCGTGCCGCAACTCGTGTGCCGCGGACAGATAGGCACACCGCCAGGTGCCGTTCTCCGAGCCGTAGCCGAGTTGTTCGAAGGTGTCGGCGAGCAACTCGGCGGCCTCCGCATGCTCCGGCTCGGCGAACACGACGTGGCTGAGCACCTCGGCCACCCACCGGAAGTCACCCTCGGCGAACGACTCCCGGGCCTTCGCGACGACCGCGTCCGCCCCGCCCATGTAGTCGACGTACCGGCGGCCGGCCGCTGTCGGTGGGTGCTGCCACAGGTTGGCCGGGTTGCCGTCGTACCAGCCGAGGTAGCGCTGGTAGATCGCCTTGACGTTGTGGCTCACCGAGCCGTAGTAGCCCCGGGCGTGCCACGCGTTCTCCAGCGCCGGCGGCAGCTGGAACCGTTCGGCGATCTCGGAACCCGTGAGTCCCTGGTTGAGCATGCGCAGGGTCTGGTCGTGCAGGTAGGCGTAGAGGTCGCGCTGCTCCGACAGGAAGCGCATCGCGCGGTCGTGTCCCCAGGTGGGCCAGTGATGGGACGCGAAGACGACGTCGGTCTCGTCCCCGAACAGCCTGATGGCGTCCGCCAGGTAACGCGCCCAGGCGTGCGGATCGCGGACGAGCGCCCCGCGGATCGTGAGGATGTTGTGGAGCACGTGGGTGGCGTTCTCGGCCAGGCACAGCGCGCGCAGGTCGGGGAAGAGGAAGTGCATCTCGGCAGGAGCCTCCGAACCGGGCGCCATCTGGAAGACCATCCGGATGCCGTCGACAGTGAGTTCCTCCCCCGTCGTGCTGATCTCGACGGTCGGTGCGATCAGCGTGACCGTGCCCGTCGACGTGGTCTGGCCGAGCCCGGCACCGACCTGTCCCTGCGGTCCCCGCTCCAGCGCCGCCCCGTACATGTAGCCGGCCCGCCGGGCCATGGCCGTCCCGGCGTAGACGTTCTCCGCGACGGCGTGGCTCGTGAACCCGACCGGGGCGATCACCGGCACCGCGCCCGAGTCGACGTCCGCCTGGTCGACCACCCCCCGGACGCCGGCGAAGTGGTCGGCGTGGCTGTGGGTGTAGAGCACGCCCGTGACCGGACGCTCACCCCGGTGCTCGCGATACAGCTGGAGGGCGGCGGCCGCGGTCTCGGTCGAGATCAGGGGATCGATGACGAGGACGCCACGGTCACCCTCGACGAAGGTGATGTTCGACAGGTCCAGTCCGCGCACCTGGTAGATGCGGGGAACGACCTCGAACAGGCCCTGGATGGAGTTCAGTTGCGACTGGCGCCAGAGGCTCGGGTTGACCGTGTCGGGCGCGTCGCCGGCGAGGAAGTCGTAGGAGTCGTTGTTCCACACGATCCGGCCGTCGGCGGCATGGACGATCCCCGGCTCGAGCGCCGCGATGAAGCCGCGGTGGGCGTCGTCGAAATCCTGCCGGTCCGAGAAGGGCAGCGACTCCAGCAACTCCTTGTGCTGCGCGCTGATCGCGGGCGAGGCGGGCTTGGGCTGGATGTCGGTCATGGGTCGTCTTCCTGTCAGCGGGGAACCGCGCCCTGGGCCGGCGTCCTCGCGGTGAAGGGCATCACATCGTCGACGTGTGCCCGCTGACCCAGCGTGCCGCGCAGCACCTGGCCGCGGCATCACCCCGGAGTGATGATTCCGCGACATCGCCCGCTCGGCGACCGGCAGCGGAACCGCACTAGAGTCGCGACATGCAACCGCTGCAGGCGGCAGTCGCCCCCGGCGTCCCTGTCGTATTCGTCACCCGGCCCTCGCCCGGCCCACAGGCCATCGAGCGTCCGGCGCTCTGGCGGCGACTGGACGGCCTGGTCGACACCCATCGCGTCACCCTTGTGGCGGCACCCGCCGGCTACGGCAAGACCACCCTGCTGAGCACGTGGGCGGCGCACAGCACGCGTGCGGTGGCGTGGTTGACGCTCACGGAGGCCGACCGGCACGCCGACCACCTGGCGCGAGGGCTCGAGGCAGCACTCCTCGCGCTCGGGCCACGCACCGTCGGGGAGGGCGCCGAGGCAGTCCTCGTCGTCGACGACGTCCATCTCCTCGCGGACGCCGCCCGGAAGGCGCTCCATCCGCTCATCGGGCTCCTGGACGAGTCACCGTCGGCCCTGCGCCTCATCCTCTCCGGACGCACGACGCCACCCCTCGGCCTTGCCCGCCTGACCGCCAGCGGGGAGCTGGGCCGCCTGTCCGTCGAGGACCTGTCGTTCACCGCGGATGAGGTCGACCTCGCCGGACGCGCCGCCGGACACGCGATCAGCGCCGACAGGGCGTCCCGACTGCACGCGACGACGGGTGGCTGGCCGGTCGCCGTGCGGCTCGCCCTCCTCGCCACCCCGGCCGGGATCAAGGCCCTGACGCCTCCCGTGGACGGCCCGACCATCCCCGAGCTGCCCGAGTACCTCATCGAGAACGTCCTCGACACCCTCCCCACCGACCTCCGCTCGTTCGTGCTCCCGGCCTGCACGTCCGACTGGTTGACCGGCGCCCTCGCGGGGGAACTCGCCGGGGTCCCGAATGGGGCCGAGTACCTCGAGCGGACGGTCGCAGCCGGCCTGCCGCTGGAACGACGGGGAACCTTCCGGGGGGAGCCGTTGTACCGCTGGCACCCCGTGATGGCCCAGGCTGGGCGTGAGATCCTCCTGCGGCGCGACCCGGAACGGTGCCGCCGTCTCGACCTGGTGGCGGCCCGGAACATCGGCGCCCAGGACACCTTCGCGGCCGCCGCGCTGGCACTTCGGGGACGCGACCCGGAGTTCGCCGCCCGCCTGATCCGGTCACAGTGGCTCGCGGCGGTCCTGCGCGGCGACTCCGACCAGCTGGCGGCCCTCTGCGGCGATCTTCCCGCGCCCTGGTCGCAGGATCCAGAGATCCTCGCCGTGCTGGCCGCCTGCCGCCGCAATGCCGGGGACGCCACCAGCGCGCACGACCTGGACCAACGCGCGGCCCTCGCTGCGACCGCTCTGGACCCCGACCGGCGGCGCGGCTTCGACCTCACCCAGTTGCTCGCCCGTCTCTTCGTGCTCGACGACGCCGAGAGCCTGGCCCCCGCGTCCCGGCAGGCCCTGGAACAGCTCTCCGCGTCCGACCCTCCGGACGGCGTACTTCGTGCCTGTGCGCTGCTCCTCATCGGCTGGACCGAACTCCGCCTCCGCCACGCACAGGCGGCCCTGCCCGTTCTCGCCGATGCGGCGCGGCTCTGCCGGGCCGAGGGCCTGGACGACCTGGCCGACCGCGCCCGGGGCAACCACGCCTTCGCCCTGGCCTTCGTCGGCGATTTCACCGGCGCCGAGGCGGCGCTTGCCGAGGCGTCGTCCGGGTCGGCGACGTGGCGTCGCACGGACGGGGCCATCGAGTGGTTCACGGTCGGGTGGATCGGCTACTGGACGGGAGACACCAGCCGGGCGGTCGACGCGTTCCAGAAGGCCGTCCACCAGGGCGGCGGGCTCGTCTCCTACGCCCATCTCGCCCGCCTGTACCTCCTGCATGCGGCCATCGATGCCGGCGACCCCGACCTCATCTCCCGACATGAAGACCTCCTCGATGAGGTGCCCGAACAGACCGTCCAGGGGTTGCCGTGGGGGATCTACCGCACAGTGGTGCGGGCGGGCATCCTCCTCGGTCGCGGCAGGCCCGGGGACGCCACCGACCTCCTCGACACGGTCGTCTCGTCCGAGCCGGTGACACCCGCGGCCCACGCGCACGCGGCGGAACTCTACTGGCGATGCGGACGCGTGGACTCCGCCCGTCTGCAGGCCGCCCAGCTCACCGGTGAGCTGCCCGGCTACTTCGCGATCAGCGGACTGGTGGTCCGGGCGCTGTGCGCACGACATGACGAGGAGTCGACGAAAGCCCACGAATTGCTCGAGGAGGCCCTCGCGGTGGGCGCGCGCCAGGGCCTGCTGCGTCCGTTCAGCCACCAGGACGCCGCACTTGCCGACCTGCTCGCCGAGCACGCCGCCCTGGGTACCCGCCACGAACACTTCCTCGCCGAGGCCCTCGCGCGGCAGCGCGCGGTGGCCGGGCGAACGACCGGGACGCTGCTCAGCGCCCGCGAGAGCGAGGTACTGGCACGGCTGGCCACCCGGATGTCGGCGTCCGAGATCGCGGCAGACCTCTTCATCAGTCCCAACACCCTGAAGTCCCACGTGCGATCGATCTACCGCAAACTGGGCGTGGAGACCCGTCGAGACGCCGTCCGCGTCGCCCTCGCCCAGGAGACGGCGCCTCGCCCCGGGCAACGAGGACGCTGAAGGGCTACCGCTGCAGCAGCTCCGCCATCTGGTCGGCGATCATCGTCATGGCCCGCTCAGGCACCAGCCGGGTGATCCAGTCCATGACCTGGGCATCACGTCCGACCACGACCCGGTACGCCCCCCGCTCGAGGCCGGCGACGATGATCTCGGCCGCCTCGTGTGCAGGCAGGACCTTGCGGTTCGCGGCGTTGTCGTTCGCGCCCGCTACCGCCGGGACGTGGACGCCCGAATTCTCCGTGATA
>CALKHV010000039.1 GCA_937988865.1 uncultured Propionibacteriaceae bacterium
GGGTTCCCGTCCGTCGCGTGCCACAGCGAGTCGGCCGTCGTCGTCGACCGCGCCAGGTCCTGGAAGAGCAGCACGTCCTGGTCGTTGAACTCCGCATTCCAGTACGCCGACCAGCAGTCGGGCGGCAGCCCCTGACAGTGCGCGGGCGCGGTCGGCAGCAGGGTGAAGGGGTCGGTCGCGAACCACGCCACGGCGTCGAACTGCACCACGTGCTGCAGCACCACCGAGAGTTCCTCGAACAACCCCGGACGCTCGGGCGAGCGGGTGAAGGCCTCCGCGACTCGGCGCACGGCGTCCGGACTGGTCGGCACGACAACCATCGCGCCTCCTTCCACAGGAGTCCCCCGAGTTCAGTATGCACAGGCTCACACGTCAGCGACAAGGGGGGAAACCTCCAACCCCCGCAGTCTGGAGGGGTTGGAGCAGACCACCCCCGCGTCCTGTCGGATGGTCGGGGATGTATCAATTGTCACACGATGGACGCGTCCCTGCGAAGGGACGCCAGGCCCCACCGTCGATCGAAAGGCCTGTCATGAGCCTGTGGGACGACCTACCTGCCACCGCGCGAGACACGGGAGCGCTGGACTCGCTCCAGAGCCCCCTGAGCGCCATCGACACCTCGGGGGTCGCGCCCCACGAAGTCACGGACGTGGACGGCACCTGGTCGGTGCGTTCGGTCGCCGTCGACATCCCCCAGTTGGCCGGTCTTTCGGTCGACCCCGCAACCGGACGCTTCGGTGGCGCCGGGTCGTCGACGCCGATCGAGTTCGTGGGCACGTCGGTCACGGTCAGTTACGGACGACACCTCGTCGGCCCCGGCGGCGCCGAGGACGGCGGCTGGCACCTCGACCTGGACGTCCCGGGCATCCGGATCCTCGTCCCGTTCCTGCGCGGCGCCAAGCTCGACGGCCAGGGCCAGCTGATCTTCGACCCGGCCAATCCGCAGGTCAGGTTCATCGTCCCGCGCATCGTCGTCCGCATCATGCAGCTCGCGGGCGCCAGCCTCACGGCCAGGCTCCGCTCCGCCTCCACCTCCGGCAATCCCGTCGACGACATCTACTCCTTCCTCCGCATGACGCCCGACCACGCCCTGATCGGCCCCGGCGACACCGTCGGGTTCGCCTTCCGGACGGCCGAACTCGACCTGTCCGACGTCGCCGACCCGCCGGGCCTCCCGGCCGGCGCCCGTGCCGTCGCGGGGGAGTGGCAGGGCCTCCACCTGCCCGAGGTGCGCCTCTTCGTCGCCCCCGACGGTCTCGAGGGGTTGGCCGTCTCGGCCGGCGTCCGCGACCTGTGGATCGGCATCGGCGACCAGGCCGGCGTCACCGGCGCGTTCTCGGCCGAGGTCGTCAACCGGGGCGGCTCGCCTGCCGTCACCGCCCGCTTCGTCACGCCGGGCGGACGCCACGTCGCCGCCGTCCCCAGCGCGGCCGTCGCCGTCGACGACCAGTCCGTCTTCGTCGTGGACGCCCAGGGCGGCCTCGCCCCCCTGACCACACGGATCGAGGTCGTCGGCGGCGCCACCGTCACCGCCGACCGCGTCACCGTCAGCGTGCCCGCCGTCGGCACCGTCACCCTGCGCGTCACCGTCACCGACGCGGCCAGCCACGCGTCCCCGGTGGTCGAGTTCCAGGCCCTCCGGACGCCGACCCCGGCCGGCGCCAACCCCGCCCTCGCGAACCCGGCGTCCATCAGCGTGCTCACCCCCGAGCGCGGACGCATGGTCATCGCGTCCGAGACCGCCACCCACGTCACCGTCCGTCTCGACCCCGAGGTGCCCGCGAACTGGACGTGGTCGGGCGGGTCGTCGACCGGCAACCGGGCCACGGTGCCCCTCGCTGCGGACGCGTCCCTGACCGTCTCCGGCACCCCGACCCAGCCCGCTGACGCGCGCACGATCAACCTCGACTGCTACTTCCTCTTCGACCATCCCAAGCCGGCCGAGGAGACGGGCGCCTGGCGGCGCAACGAGGTCAACACGTCCTCAGCCCCCGCCCAGGGGCGCACTGTCCCCTCCGCCGGGCCGAGCTTCATCGACCTGGCCACCACGCGCAAGGCCGACATCGGTGCAACACCCCTTGTCGTCGACGGGTACGCGTCCTTCGAGGTCGACAATTCGCGACCCGACCGCAACGACAACGACACCCACCGCGCCTACAACCTCGCGCTCAGCAAGCGCCGACTCGACGCCACCGTCGCGATCCTCACCGACCTCGGCTACACCGTCACCGCCGGCGTCGCCCACGGCCATGCGGACGCCCGCGACCACCTCCCGCTCGTCCCCAACCAGCCCGCCCCCGGCGCGGGCACCTCGTCATGGTGGCTCGCACGCGCCCACGACGTCGCGCCGCCCGCACCCCAGCAGGTGGACGCCGAGGTCCGCCGCGGCCCCGCCCTGCCCGAGATCCAGCACCGTGACCCCGCGCCCCCCGCCACCGGACGTCCGGACTGCTTCCGCAAGATCGGCGTCGAGGTCGAACTCATCCGCAGCACCTTCGTCCGGTGCGAGATCTGGGGCGAGTTCGACATCCAGACCGCGGTCGAGTCGTCCCTCGACGCGGGCGGCGAAGCCCCCCTCGGTGGACGCGGCCCCAACCCGGGCGACGGGTTGTGCGCGTTCCGCGTCCGCCTGAAGATCGCCACCGACCAGAACTCGTGGGAGGTCTTCGGTGAGTTCCGCGCCCTCGAGGCCGACCTCGACGGTCTCTGGGAGGGACGCGACAACAAGCCCGGCATCGACCCGACCGTCCTCAACGTGCTCGGCGCGCTCGCGGTCATGGGGCCGCTCGCGGCCGCCGCAGCCGAACTGACGCCCGCCGCCGGCACCCTCGTCCAGTTGGGCGCGGTCGCCCTCGGGGCGAGCGACCTCGTGCGGACGCGCGTCCTCACCCTGCGCGGCGGCGAGATCGTCGTCAGCGACGGCATCATCGCCCCGGACGGGTCGACCGCGACCGATCGCGGCACCCAGGTCAGCATCATGCTCGACGTCGAAGTGCAGTTCTGGTTCGACCTGACGATCATCAAGGTGCCGCAGGACCGCCCGGTCACCACCCGCTACAAGGCCGTCGGCATCCGGTCGCAGTGGGGAACCGGCGCCGGCGTCGACTACCTCCCGATCCCCGTCTTCGACCCCAACCGCGGCTACGTCCTCGACATCCAGCCCGGGTCGCTGATCGCCCAACCCCCGCTCGACGAGATCCTGCGGATCTTCGGCGTCCGCGTCTCGCGCGACAACCCGACCTACCTCGAGGTCGAGGCCGGGATCGGCGTCCCGCTCGGGCCGGTGACCATCGACACGATCCGCGTCCGCGCCCGTCTGGACGCGCTGGAACCGCCGCAGCTCACGAAACTCGGGGCGTCCCTCGACATCCCGAACACCATTCACGGGTCGGGTTCGGTCGAGATCACCGGGGCCGGGTTCAAGGCCACGTTCGACCTGACGATCATCCCGCTGAGCATCCGCGCCGCCGCGACCCTGGCCATCGAGACCAAGAACGGCGTCACGGGTCTGCTCATCGGCATCGAGGTCGAGTTCCCGGTGCCGCTGATCCTGGGCAACTCGGGGCTGGGCATCTTCGGCCTCATGGGCGGCGTCGGCATCAACTACGCCCGCCTCGAGGACGCGTCGGCCCGCGTCCCGGCCCTCGACTGGGTGATGAAGCAGCTGAACGTCCCGCGCAAGAGCGTCATGCACCCCGACGGGTGGACGCACACCGCCGGCGCCTACGCCTTCGCCGCCGGCCTGCTGATCGGCACGATGGAGGGCGGCTACGTCCTGCACCTCAAGGGCATCATCCTCATCGAGATCCCCGGCCCGCGCCTGCTGCTCATCATGAAGGCCGACGTCCTCAAGGCCCCGCCCGCGCTGGGCGCGAACCAGGAGGCGACCTTCCTGGCCGTCCTCGACATCGACTTCGGACGCGGAACCATCACCCTGGGCATCACCGCCGACTACACGATCGAGAAGATCCTCAAGATCCACGTGCCGGTCACGGCGTTCTTCGACACCAACAATCCGGAGCACTGGTTCATCGACCTCGGCACCTACGACGACCGCGTCACGGTCAACGTGCTCGACGTGTTCACCGGCAGCGGCTACCTGATGGTGCACGGCAACGGCATCTCGATCCCGCCATTGCCCGCGGCGACCGGCATGTCGATCGCGACGGGCTTCCACATCCAGGCCGTCCTCATGGGCTCGAAACCGGCCCGTCTCTACGTCGAGGTCGCGGCCGGGTTCGACGCCATCCTCGGCTTCGACCCGTTCTTCCTCGCCGGCAAGATCTACATTCGCGGCGAGTTGATGCTCTTCATCATCTCGATCGGCGTCAGCGCCGAACTGACCGTGATGGTGGGCAAGCGGCTGCAGGGCGGCGTCCTGCGCGACGACCCGTACGTCAAGGGCGAGGTCTGCGGCAAGGTCGACTTCTTCTTCTTCTCGGTCAAGGGCTGCGTCACCCTCGAGATCGGCAACGTGCCCGATCCCGATCCCGACCCGCGTGACCTCGTGGCAGGTCTCAAGCTCGCCGGACGCTCACCCGCCCTCGTCGAGGGCACCTCAGCCGGACGCAAGGCCGACGCCGCGATCGGGGACGCCCCCGAGGTCATCTCGGGTGTCGTGCACGGCGACATCCCCGTCGTCCCCCTGGACGCGATCCCGGTCATCGTCTTCAACGAGGCGCCCGCAGCGGACGCCCTCACCGTGATGGGCGGCACCGCTTTCGGCTCCACCGGGGTCTCGGGTGTCAGCGCCTGGCGTCGCATCGGGGAGCGCTGGTGGGCCTACAACGTCACCTCGGTCACCATCACCGGTGCCCTGGGCGCGGGCCCGACCCCGGCGACCTGGTGGTCGCAGTCGTCGCCCAGCGAGACCGGCGAGTCGCCGGCATTGGCGCTGCTCAACTGGCTGCCCACCCCGTTCACCAGCACAATCACCTTCGGCGAGACGTTGCGCAAGCAGATCGAGCACCGCTGGGGCACGGTCTGCGAGCCTGCGGCACCGCCGCAGGAACAGCTCTGGACCTTCAACGCGAAGCCGCTCGGTCCGAGCGACGTCGGCTGGCTGCTCGACGGCCTCGCGTGGCCCGACCCGCCCGGTCTGGTGCGCTCGGCGCCGGCGTGGCGTCGCCTCAGGGTGACCGAGCCGTGGCGCACCGGTGACCCGGTGATCGACGTCCTGCAGGGCACCGACCCGGCCAAGGTCGTCGGGGATGCGGTGGGCTGCCCGGGCCGTCGCCCGGCGCCGGCGCAGGATCCCTTCAAGCTGTGGGCCGCCGGCAACGGCACCCTCGACCCGACCACCTGGGCAGGCGCCTCGGCCGCCTCGGGACGCGAGGTCACCGAACTCCTGGCCGGCGGACATGCCCTCCAGGACCTGTCCGCGGCGTGGCACGACCGTGCGTCCGACCCTGAACTGGCGCGTCTCAAGGGGTGCGAGGGACGCATTCTCGCCGCCCCGCTGTTCACCTCGGACGATCCGG
>CALKHV010000040.1 GCA_937988865.1 uncultured Propionibacteriaceae bacterium
GTGGTGGCGTGCAGATCACCGGGGTGGGAGAGGACCACGACTGGTCCTCCCCCACCCCTGTTGGTGTCGTCGCTCACTGAGGGGCTTGCCCGTAGGCGCCGGCGATTGCGTCATGCTCCGCAGCGAGGGTTGCCACGATGTCCTCCAACGCGGCCAATCTGGCGTCCACGTCGGACGTCAGGGTCTGGCCACAGCACGGGCACCGCGCCTCGGCCGCCTGGGCGACGACCTGATCGGCGCCACCCGCGTACGGAGTGGCCATGGCGAACGGAAGTCCGGCGTCCCCGATGGCAGGGTTGACCGCCCAGCCGCCGATGCCGGGGATGCGTCCGAGGTTCTCGACGGTGGTTCCGCCGGTCACCTCGACTGCAGTCTCCGGAGATGCCTCCTTGACGGTCTCGATGACCTCCTTGGAGGTCTCGATCCTCTCCTTCAGCGTCTCGGCCGCCGTCTCAATCTGTTCCTTGAGGGTCTCGATTCTCTCCTTGACGGTCTCCGCCGACGTCTCGATGCGCTCCTTCAAGGTCTCCCGCGAGGTCTCGATCCGTTCCTTGATCGTCTCGGCCGAGGTCTCGATCTTCTCCTTGATGGTTTCGATCCCTGTGGTGGGAGCCGGGCACAGCGAGTTCACTGCGGCGATGTCGCCGGCGCTCAGGGCGGTCCGCTGACCGATCGAGGCGGACGCGTCCACCGGGGTGATGGTGTCGCTGCCGTCCTTGCTGAAGGCGTCGCGCGGGTAGTGCATGATCGAGCCGTAGTCGTAGGCGCCGACGTCGTCGCCATCACTGATGTGCTGGTTGAAGTTGTGCTCGGTGCCGGCCTGGATCTTGTCCCAGTGGATGGTGACGAAGCTGTCGCGGTCCTCGCGGGACTGTTCGTGCCACAGGCCGACGGTGTGGCCGATCTCGTGGATGGTGTTGCCCGTGCTGCAGCCGGCCGCGAGGTTGACGAACTGTTCCCCGCCCCTCTTGCCCACGCTGGAGGAACATCCGCTCCCTGGGCGGAAGGTGACCCAGTCGGGGTAACTTGACGCGTTGGCGGCGGTCCTGAGGACGAACGTGAAGTTGGTGTGCGACGTCCAGTGGGCGATGGCGTCGGTCACCCGTGCCTGATTCGGGAGGGCGGCGTCGATGGTGTAGGGCACGACGCAGCCTGGCCAACGGAACTGGCTGCCCGTGATCATGACGGCGGACGCCATGGTGCCGCTGGACTCGGCCCGCAGCGCTTCGGTCTCAGCCTGGACCTCTTCGACCGTGCCCAGGACGATGTCGCCCTCGAACATGGCCAATCCGTCGAGCGCCACGTACTGGACGGGCTTCGCGCGGAAGTTGGCACCGGAAATGAGGGCCGTGTGGACGGTCTTGTTGCGGACGGGGACGCTGTGTTCGGTCCCGTCCTGCGTCTTGTCGAGCTTGTCAGCCCGGGTGTCATCACTCATGGGTACTCCTCGGGTAGGGACGAGTTGGGGGACGCGTGCGGAAACGGGGATGGTGCGCGACGATGCGCGGTCAACAGGGGCGTGGGGGGACACGCGAGGACCGATGGACGGCGCGGAACACGTCCATGGCCTTGTCAGGTGCGGACGGTGGAGGTGCCGTCCCACTTTCGAGCCTAGGGCGCGGGGACTCGCCGTGGCAATGGCGCAATCCTGAAACGACAGTGAGGATCTCTCATCCCGATCGTTCGCGTGTCGAGTGTCAGGGTTCGCGTGTCGAGTGTCAGGGCTTGATCTCGTGCCGGGTGCCGTCTGCGTCCACATAGGTGAGATGGATGGTCCGCTGCCCGGGCGCCACTCCCACGAACACCTGGTCGGGCATGCCCGGCAGCGTGGCGGTGTGCATCTCGAAGGTCCCGGTCTTCCCTGTCACAGGTTCGACAGGAGGGGTCGCTCCGGCCGGGATGATGCCGGCGACGATGGTGCGGGCGTCCGGGGCAAGGGCCCTGACGGAGGCGATGAGGAGTTCGTCCGTGGCGACGGATGGCCACGTCGACATGCGTCCGCCGTCTGACTCGACGGCCCCGAACGTGTCGAGATCGGCTTCGTGGTAGACGAGGATGGAACCAGGATCACCTGTGAAGTCGAAGGTGTGCGACGGCACGATCTCGTTGCGGGTGGAGTGGACGATTCCGTCTGTCGTCTCCCAGATGATGCCCGTGATCGACGCCACGTCCGCCACGACGTCGTGTCGGTTGACGACCGCGGTCCACGTGGTCGAGGCGACTTTTTGGAAGGCGGAGAGGACTCCGTGGCCGCCCTCTTCGGTATGGGGGCGGGTGACGTCGAACCACGTGACGTCCCCCTGGATGAGCCCTGCGGAGTAGCCGTTGCCGAGGTCGCCGAACCAGCCCAACGATCCCGCGGCGGGCAGGGCAGTGATCGGGACGCCGGACTTCCCGGCGGTGACCGGGGTGAACGTGAACGACCCGTTGGCGTTCGCCCGAACCGTGACGCGCTCGAAGTCGTCAGGGCTTGCCGGACGATCGCCCGACGAACTTTCGAAAGCGAGGATCGTTTCCGCCGCGGTGACGCGGGGCATGGCGGGGTCGATGGTTGAGGAGTTCATCAACGTCGACACGCCGTAACCGCCGACGACGAGAGCAAGCACGAAGGCGCCGCCGACGGACGCGCGACGCAGCGTCCGGGTGCGCAGTGTGCGGTGGCCGGCGTCCAGAACGGCGTCGAGGTCGACCGGTACGTCGGTCTGGACGCTCGACCTGACGAGGTCGTCGCGGAGCTGGGACTCGAAGTCGGTGATCATGACGGGTTCCCTTCTGCGGGGGCGTACGAGGCGCGGAGAGTCGCCAGTCCACGGGACTTGGCGGACTTCACCGCTCCGGGGGTGATCTTGAGGTGGGCGGCGACGTCGGCCTCCGACATGTCCTCCAGATACGTGAGGACGATGATGGTGCGCTGCTGCGGCGGCAGGGTCGCCAGCATGCGCACGACGGCGTCCCGGGTGTCGACGTCCCCCTCGGGTGAGCGGGGGTCGGGCTTCAGCTCGGGGGTGTCGTCGTGCACGAGGCGTGCGTCCTTGCGCCATGTGTCGATGTGGTGATTGATCAGGGCACGGCGGGTGTAGGCGAGCGCCTCACCTGCCCGGACGCGCGGCCACGCGACGTAGGTCTTGACGAGGGCTGCCTGAACCAGTTCGGACGCAGCGTCCCGGTCACTGGTCAGCAGCCAGGCCGTCCCTGTCAGAGAGGGCGTGGCGCTGGCCGCGAAGAGGCTGAACTCCTCGTCCCGGCGGCGCTTCGTGGTGAACATTGCTCCCCATTCTCATGCTTGGTTCACCACCAGTACGGACCACACCCCGGAAAAGTTGCTTCCCGGGGTGCAGGCGCGGAGTGGGTCAGGTCACCGTCGCGATGTAACCGTGCCACAGGCCGTAGCCCCTGGGGTCATAGGGCGAGAGCACGTCGCCTGTTCCGTCGGGACTCTGCCAGTCCACCCAGGTGCCCAGGACGAGACCTGTCGGGCTGAGCCCTGAAACGAAGGTTTGAGTCGCCGCGGGTTCGGATGCACCCGGCTCTGTGTAGAGCAGTGCCGCGAAGGGCTGGGCGTACTTCTTCATCCAGACCCACGAGTACGGGTTGATGGAGCAGCCGTTCCCGGCGTTGCCGGCCATCAGGGTGGCCGCGTCATTCATGGCCATCACGGTCGTCCACCCGCAGAAGTTCGTCGGGAGGGGATCAGGGGCAGGCGGGGACGGGTAGACGAAGGTGTTCGTCACCCTGACGAACGTGGGGATCCCCTTGCGAGTTGCCGTGCTTGCAGTGAAGCCCTTGACGGTCCAGTCGTCGGCATCCTTCCGGTCACTCCTGAACAGTGCGCTTCCCTCAAGGGTGCCGGAGGCGTTCATGCCGAAGAGCTGCGTTGTACCGGACTGCTCACCGACGTCAATCGTGGTCCAGGCGTCCGCGGGGGTCCGGATGAAGCCGTACAGCAGAATTTGGGGGTCGATGGTCGGGTCAACGTCGGGAATCGCCACCGAGTAGAATCCGACGACCAAGCCGGCGTCGGTGACCTTCGAGGGGAACGTGCCGCCTTTGAACGTGTCATGCAAGAAGGGGACGCCCTCGAACATCCACGACGACAGCGGTAGACCCTTCGCGTCCGGGGCGTCGAGCCAGGTCATTCTCACCGTTCGCAGCCCGGAGGAAGCCGTGCTCGACCAGAGCGTCATCGAGGTAGTAGCCGGACGTTGTCCCCGAACTGTTCACCGAGGTGATGTTCACGTCGGTCGAGTCGAACGGACGCACGGTCTCGATCGAGCGGATGGCGAAGTTCTTGCGCGTGTGGGCGACGAACCCAACCCTCGTACTGGTGGGCGATCCAACGGCGTCGAGCATGCGATAGGTGCCCACGACCAGCCCGGGTGTGGTGGCGGTGGCGGTCATCCCTGTGACGTTGGTGTCAACGCCACCACCGGGGATCGCGCCGCCCACGTCGAACGAGACGTAGCTGACGATGGGTGACCCGGGGACGGGTCGGGGTGCTGGGGCGGCGGTGGCCGCTCCCGTGATCATGCCGAGCCCGAGACAGGCGGCCGCGGCCACGATCATGAACTTCGGGATTCTCATGGCTTCCTCCCAACTGGTCGTCGGCGCCCGTGCATCTGGCACGGGCATCGAAGGACGCCATCGGGGGCAAGCGAAGGGGGTTGGACGCGGTACCGGCGTCCCGAGGAGACCGCTCAGCCTCCCTCGTACGAATCAAGCCTAGACCCGTGGTGGTGTGAGCCGCGGGGGTCGGACGCGTTGCCGCGAGAGTGCCGCCGATCCCGCCCAGCAGACCAAGCACCGGGGCTGCCGCGACCAGGCATACGGTGCGCCGTCGGGGTTGACGCAGCTGGGTCATGGGCGCTCCCAGGATGCCCATCGCGTCCAGAACTCGACCTGAGAAGCCGGGAGGCGGGGCGACCGACGGCGTCGCGGCCAGCGCATGCTGGACACTCACCGGCGCCACGGCCGTGTGGGGCGGTCGCTAGGAACGGGGACAGTTGGCCTCTCAGCGAGCCTTCTCGTCGAGTGCCCAGGTCTTGGAGGGTGTGACGAGGTAGCGGTAGCCCAGGGGTGAGCGCCAGAGGTAGATGCCGGGCATGGGCTGGGTGACCTGCCAGCCGCCGTGGGTTTTCGCTCGGTGGGCGCGGCGGGTCAAGGGTCCGAGGTTGTCTGGACGCGTCTGCCCCGGTGGGGGTGGGGTGCCGTCCGTGCCCTTCCGGTAGGCGGTGGTGTGGTCGAGGTCGAGGCTGGTGGAGCGTCTGGTGGACCAGGGGAACACTTCGTACGGGTTCCGCAACTGGACGGCTTCGCGCATGCGGTCGGGGCATTCATACGCGTCGGTGGGGACCTGGTTGTTGCAGTCGAGGACGGGTCGCAGGTTGATCCGGGTGTGACCCAACCGGGGACGCAGCCAGTCGAGCAGGAGCGGGCCGAGGGTGTCGCTGCGGGCGACGCCGTACCCGTCGCGGAGGGTGTCATCGGTGACATGCACCATCAGGTCGACGACCGGCAGGAGTTGGTCGGGGTCAACCGTGATGGTGCCGCAGGTGTGGCCCCGCTGACCGCGGG
>CALKHV010000041.1 GCA_937988865.1 uncultured Propionibacteriaceae bacterium
ACACCTGCGCCGGACTGGCCAACTCGCGGACACCGACCGGCACCTCGACCTCGGACAGGGCGCGGATCACGCGACCGGTAGCCACCCCGTTCAACCGGACCACGGCAGACGACTCCGGTGCTCGGGGAGAGCGCTCGGCACCCTCGCCCGTGAGGAGGATCAAGGGGTCGTCCGAGACGAGGCGCACCCAGCCCGTCGCGTCGACGTAACTGATCCCCGCCTGGGCCAGGGCACGGCGGGTGGCGGGGCCGATGTAGTCCGCGACGAACAAGACCGGGAAGCCCGTCTCCCGCTGACGCTCCCGAAGGGCTGCCACGGTATCGGCGAGCGACCTCCCGCCCGCCCGCTTTGCCTCGACTCTGTAGGTGACGCCCACCCCTGCCGGCCCCCTCACCGACAACAGCACATCACCCGCGTACGGGGCGGCGCCGTCGGTGAGGTTGGCCGTCCACGCGCGCGGCAGCAGCTCCCTGACCTGACGTATGGCATCCTCAAGCAGAAGTGTTTCCGGGCGTGCATCGTTTCTCATAGTACGAAACATTCTACTTTCAGAAACACTGAGGGCGAGAGTCTGGTGCGGCCCAGAGTGCGGGTGCAGTGTCGCGGTTGAGGTCGCGCTCCAGCTCATCGCCGGTTCCCGCTCCCGCTCTGCATCGCAGCCCCTGTTCAGTCGGACGCGCCACTCGCTCTCATAACGGGCGTCTGCTGTTCTCGGGGGACAGTCCCGCAGCCTGAGTCCGTACCGATTCAGAGCAGACACGGGCCGCGTCGGCCAGTGGGTCCGATGACGGACCCATGGTCCTGATGGGGGTGCCTTGCTCCGCGACTGACACTGTGGCATTGCGGGCTCCGGGGCGGGCGGCCAGGGCTGGCGCCTTGAACCACCCCGGGGCACAACTCCCCCCTCTGGGATCGGGTGGACGGGAGCCATCAGCCCACAAGAACACGGTTCAGTCCAGCAGCAGTCGACCTCGGTGAGTGTCCCTTGCTACCCGAGCGACCCCGCGCCGCGCCCAGCCCGACAACCCCCAGACGGCCCAGCCCGTTTCCGATGTCGTACCTACCCCTGGGGCCGGTGCCGCTCGCGACCGGCGAGTGTCAGCTGACGGCGGTGGTGGTCATAGTGCTTGGGTGCCCATTCGAGCACGTCGGCGCGGGTCATCCACGACGTGAAGTAGGGATCCCACTGTTCGGGGACAGCCATCGCGAGCTGTAGCTCGGCGTCGGTCGCGCGGCGGCTCCAGTCGACGAGCCGGTCGGTGTCGAGGTTCATCCAGTGCTCGGCGCGACGTAGCCCGACGACGCGGACGCCGGCGACTGGCCCGGCGTAGTTGACCCAGTTGTAGGGACGCGTCAGCGCGGTGAGGATACGCGCGTGGCCGATCGAGACCCGGCGTGGCAGCCGTCCGAATCCACCGAACAGCGGAACGAACACCCGCGCGAGATGCTGCCCGAACCACATGTGGAACAGGAGTTCGCGGTTGGTCCAGCGGGTCCCCCACGTGGGCGCCAGCAGTTCCTCGGGGGTGGCGGCCGCGATGAGGCGGCGGTAGTCGTCGCGGACGCGTTCAAGCTCGGACACGATGTCGGCAGCGGCTGACATGCTTCAAGTGTGCGCCCCGCCCGGGGCCCTCCGTCACAGGTTGAGCGATGCCAGAAGGCTGCGGACGCGTCGTTCGACGTCGTCGCGGATGGGTCGCACGGCGGGGAGGTCCTGGCCGTGGGGGTCGTCGAGTTCCCAGCTCTCGTAGCGCTTGCCCGGGAAGATGGGGCACGCGTCGCCGCAGCCCATCGTGATGACGACGTCGGCGGCGCGGACGGTCTCATCGGTCCAGGGTTTGGGGAACTCGTGGGCGATGTCGATGCCGCGTTCGGCCATCGCCTGGACCGCCACGGGGTTGACCTCGAGCCCGGGCTCGGAGCCGCCGGACCAGGCGACCGCGTTGTCGCCGGCGAGCGCCTGGAAGAAGCCGAGCGCCATCTGGGACCGTCCGGCGTTGTGGGTGCACAGGAAGAGCACCACAGGTTTGCCGTCGTCGTGGAGTCCCTCGACGCGGGCGAGCGCGTGGAGGCGCTGCCTGGCGAAGCGTTCGGCGAGCAGGGGCAGGAACTTGGTGACGGTCGCGCGGCCGGCGAACTGGTCGAAGGAACTGTCCAGGAACCGCTCGATGGTCTCAGTGCCGTAGACGCCGGAGAACTCCTGTGCGAGGTTCGCCGCAGCCTGCTTGAGCGCGAGTCTGTCGTCGGGGTGCAGACACTCCCAGCTGCGTTCCTGGGCAGGGTGGACGGTCATCGTGGCTCTCCTTCAAGGCTTGATGCGAGTCGGTCGATGCGTTGGGTGATGTTGTCGAAGGCGGCGTCGAAGGCATGGGGGTCCTCCTTGACTGCCGGGTCGGGAATGGACCAGTGCAGCAGCGGGCCGTCCACGTCTTCGTAGGCCCGGTCACACACCGCGATGAGGAGTTCGTCGCCGGTGAGGACGTCCCGGGCGAGCTTGGGTGTCGCGTGCGTGAGGTCGAGCCCGTGGCGGCGCGCGACCGAGACCGCGCCCGGGTGCACCCGTCGGGCGGGGCGGGTTCCTGCCGAGAGGGCAGGAATGTCGCTGATCGAGCGCCAGTACGACTCCGCCAGCTGTGAACGGGCCGAGTTCTGGCTGCACACGAAAGCGACCCGGGCCGGACGAGGCAGCGGGGTCGCACCGAGCAACCGGTCGCAGGCCGGGGTCCGCTGAACGTAGCTGCGGCGTCCGTCTCCCTCGGAACGGTGCCGCGTGACGAGGCCTGCCTGCTCAAGGACGCCGAGGTGGTGGGCGACCAGGTTGGTCGGCAACTCCAGCTGTGCGGCGAGCTCGCCTGAGGCGAGGTCGGCGTGCGCGAGCAGGTCGATGATCGCGAGCCGCGACGGGTCACCCAGTGCGGCGTACGCGCGCGCCCTGGCGTTCACGTCCCCGAGTACCAGGACGGCCCCTTCCTCAGATGATTACCTCGACTGATTACCTCGACAGGTATTGCCTCAATGCTAGCTGAGCTATTGTTGGAGTCAAGGCCGGCCCATCCGGCTTCGACCCTCGACTTCGATCCGACGAAGTCCCGCACCCGCGGGGCATCAACCCAGGAGGTTCCCGTGTCCGACATGCCCATGCCAGCGTCGCCGCGCGCGCAGCGGCTCGTGATCGTCGGTGCGGTCGCCGCCGGTACGTCGGTGGGCGCCAAGGCCCGGCGTAACGACGAGGAGATGGAGATCGTGATCTACGAGCGGGACCGTGACATCTCCTACTCCGGGTGCGGCCTGCCGTACTTCATCGGCGGGACCGTGCCCGACGCCGACGACCTGCACCCCCGCGACGCAGCCTGGTTCGCCAAGCGCTACAACATCGACATCCGCACCGGTCACGAGGTGATCAGCGCCGACCCGGCCGGCCGGACCCTCCTGGTTCGCGACCTGTCCTCCGGCGAGGTGACCGCGGACCGCTACGACAGCCTCGTGCTCGCCACCGGGGCCACCAGCATCATCCCGCCGGTGCCGGGCGTCGACCTGCCGGGAGTCTTCGCCTTGCGCAGCGTCCGCGACGCCGAGGCGATCAAGGGCTGGCTCGACGACTCCTCACCGGAGCAGGTCGTGGTCGTCGGATCCGGCTTCATCGGCCTGGAAGTGGCCGAACAGCTGGTCGCGAGCGGGATCGGCGTCACCCTGGTCGAGCGCCTCCCGCAGGTCATGCCGGCCCTCGACGCGGACATGGCGTTCCGCGTCCAGGAGGAACTCGAGCGCCACGGCGTGACCGTACGGCTCAACACGTCCATGGCCGGACTCGAAGGAGACACCCGGGTCTGCGGCGTGCGGCTCGACACCGGCGAACTCATTGCGGCGCAGCTGGTGATCCTTGCCGTCGGGGTGCGGCCCAACACCGACCTCGCGCGCGACCTCGGAGTGACCATCGGCGAGACCGGCGCGATCGCCGTGGACCCGTCCATGCGCACCAACGTCGAGGGCGTCTACGCGGTCGGTGACTGTGCCGAAAGCTACTCGGTGATCACGGGCCGGCCGTTGTGGCGGCCGCTGGGATCGACGGCGAACAAGATGGGGCGAATCGCCGGCGACGCGATCACCGGAGGCACCACCCTGGAGCATCGCGGGATCCTGGGCACCGGCATCGTGCGGGTGTTCGGATTGGCCGTCGGCCACACCGGGCTCACCGAGACGCAGGCCCGCGCCGAGGGATTCGACCCGGTCGTCCTGCACAACACCAAACCGGCCCACGCGACCTACCTGGGCGGCAAGGAACTCACCATCAAGGCCGTGGCCGACCGCGCCTCCGGCCGACTCCTGGGCGCCCAAGCCGTCGGACCGGAGGGAGTGGACAAGCGCATCGACGTGCTCGCCACCGCGATCACCTTCGGCGCGACCGTCGCTGACCTGTTCCACCTCGACCTCGCCTACTCACCGCCCTTCGCCACCACGAAGGACCCGGTCCACTACACGGGTATGGCGCTCGAGACCGCCGTCCGCGGACGAGCTCCATTGATATCGCCCACCGACCTCGATGAGCGGCTGGCGCGAGGCGAGCGGATCCAGATCGTCGACGTGCGCGCCGCGAAGGACTACGCCAAGAGCCACCTGCCCGGGGCGGTGAACATCCCGCTGGCAGACCTGCGGCGGCGCGTCGGCGAACTCGACCCACAGGTGCCGACGGTCACGTACTGCAACAAGGGCGTGACCGGGAACGCCGCCCAGAACGTCCTGCTCGCCCTCGGCCTCGCTGAGGTGATGAACCTGTCGGGCGGCAACAGCACCTACCAGACCCACACCCGCCAGATGCAGAGGGCGACCTCCCTCCCGAGCACGATCAAGCCAAGCCACCTCCCCCATGTGCTGTTCCTGTGCGTGCACAACGCGGGCAAGTCCCAGATGGCGGGGGCCCTGATGCGCCACCTGTACGGCGACCGGATCGTGGTGACCACTGCCGGCACCGGACCCGACGACGCCGTCGACGACGCGTCGGCGCGCATCGTCGCCGAGCTGGGCGCCAGCACCGCCGGGGAGCACCCCAAGGCCGTGACGGCCGCCATGCTGGACGCAGCCGACCGCATCATCCTCATCGGCCCCGACGTCCAGCTGAACCCACCCGAGCCGCTGGCCGACCGCGTCGAGCGCTGGCCGATCCACGACCCGGCCGACGACGGCATCGAGGGCGACGAACGGACCCGCAACATCCGCGACCAGATCGCCAACCGGGTGCACGCACTCGCGACAGAACTGACCAGCTGAACGCACTCCGCGTCAGCCCGATCGGTCCGATTGAAGGAGAGGTGTCCGCAGCTTCCTTCGCCGCGGTCCGATCGCGGCTGCACGCTGTCGCTCACCTACCTCACGACTCGACAGTTCCCACAGGTGTCGGGTCGAGGAGCTGTTGGATCGCCCGCAGCCCGTCGGTGTTCACCGAGTACCAGGTCTGTCGGCCTGCCCGCTCCCGGTCGAGGAAGCCGGCGTCGAACAGGGCACCCAGGTGATGGGTGACGGTCGGCTGGGTGAGTCCCACCTGATCGGCCAGGACGCGGGTGGTCGCCCGTCCGTCGTCCGCGGCTCGGATCAGGCTCAGCAGCCGCAACCGCGCGGGGTCGGCCAGCACCTTCAGCGCCCCGGCCAGGGCCAGCGCATCGCCGGACTGCAGGGGGGCCTGCAGGATCGGTGAACAGCACAGGTCACCGACCGACGTGACCCGCGGCGCCACCCCTTGAACACTCATAGACACGTGTCTATCATATCCATCAGCATCGCTCAATCGATGCTTGTCTATGGATTGGAGTAGGTGCTCGACCACCTGACAGATCTGGGTGTCGGCGTCACGACCGATGTGGCGACCGCGCTGGCCCACAACTGGCCGTTCCTGCTGGCGAGTGTCGTGGTGGCCTCCGTCGTGCAGGTGTACGTCAAACCGGACCGGTTGGGCAGCTGGCTTCGGCGACGTACCTGGGCGGCGGTGCTGGGCGCCGTCGCACTGGGCGCGCTGACGCCGTTCTGTTCCTGTGGTACCACCGCCGTCGTGCTGGGCGCCATGGCCTCCTCGGTCCCGTGGGCGCCGGTGGTGGCGTTCATGGTGTCGTCGCCGCTGACCAGTCCGCAGGAGTACGTGTGGTCGGTCGGGCTGTTCGGGCCCGCCTTCGCGACCACGTTCTTCGGTGCGGCGATCGCTGTCGGTCTGATCGGCGGAGGTGCCGCCTGGTGGCTGGAGCGCCACGGGCTGCTCGCCGGACAGGCCCGCCTGGCGACCCCGACGCCCGACGGTGGCTGCGACACCGGCTGCCAGACGGACGCCGTCGCCGGCGCGCCGGTCACGAGGCGCGTCGGCGGGACCCGGCAACTGGCCGTCATCGACGCCCGGCCGGACACGGTGGTCGACGCCGAACCCGCGACCTGGCGTCGGTTCGGCGTGGCCCTGGCCACGAATGGCCGCCGGCTCGCCGTGTACTTGCTGGGTTTCGCCGCCCTGGGGTACCTGGTCATCAGGATCCTGCCGACGGGCCTCCTCACCACGTGGCTCGGCGCGGGCAACCCCGTCTGGTCGGTCCCGCTGGCCGCCCTGCTCGGCGTCCCGGTCTACCTCAACACTGACGCCTCGCTGCCCCTGGTGGCCACCCTCCTGGACGGCGGCATGGCCCCCGGAGCGGGCATCGCGTTCCTCATCACCGGCGCGGGCACCAGCGTCGGGGCCATCAGCGGCATGCTCGTCATCGCCCGCTGGCGGATCGTCGCGCTGGTCATCGGCACGCTGCTGGTGACTGCCACGGCCGCCGGTTGGCTCGCGGGGCTGTGGCTCTGACGGGGCAGGACGGATGAGGGTCGCCTTGCTTGCACAGGCGGCCGCACGGGGGCATAGTTCAGGTGTGGTTGAATCAATTGAGGCTGAACTGACGCGGGATGCGGCGACGCTGCTGGCGGTCGCAGCCGACCCGGTGCGGCTGACCCTGCTCAACCGCCTGGCGGCATCCGGCACGCGGTGCGTGTGCGACCTGCAACTCGATCCGCCGATCCCGGCGAACCTGCTGAGCTACCACCTGCGCATGCTGCGGGAGGCCGGCCTGGTGACCACAGCCCGGCGGGGCCGATGGGTGGACTACACCCTGGCCGAGGACGCCCTGGAGCGGCTGCACGCCGCCCTGCCGGTGGCCGCGGCTACTCGGGCGGAGTGTGGGTCATGTCGGTGACGACCAGGTTGGGACGCCCCGGGCTCCGGCTGAGCCTCGGGGTCGCGGGGGCGTCCGTGGCGTGGGTGGCCTTGTACTGGGTCAACGAGCCGTTCTGGACGTGGCTGATCGGCGAGGCCGCTGGGTTGGATCTGGAGTCCCGGCTGGGGTCCGGGGTGTGGTTCTTCTTCTACGACACGATCAAGATCGCGTTGCTGCTGACCGGGATCATCTTCGTGGTCACGGTCCTGCGGTCGTTCATGAGCGTGGAGCGCACCCGGGCGCTGCTCGGTGGCAAGCGCGAGGGTGTCGGGAACGTGTTGGCGGCGCTGCTGGGCATCGTGACCCCGTTCTGCTCGTGCAGCGCCGTGCCGGCGTTCATCGGGTTCGTCGCCGCCGGCGTTCCCCTGGGGGTGACGATGAGCTTCCTGATCGCGAGCCCGCTGATCAACGAGGTGGCGATCGCGCTGCTGCTGGGCCTGTTCGGCCCCGGCCCCACCCTGCTGTACGTCTCCGCGGGCGTCAGCATCGCGATCGTCGCCGGCTGGGTGATCGGACGCCTCCGCCTGGAACGCTGGGTGGAACCGTTCGTGTTCGAGACCCGGCTCCGCGGCCAGGTCATCGACTCGACCGCCCACCTGACGTGGCCCGACCGCGTCCAACTCGGCATCGACGAGGTCGGGACAATCCTGCGCAAGATATGGCCCTACCTGCTGGTCGGCATCGGCCTCGGCGCGGTCATCCACGGCTGGGCGCCGGAGAACTTCTTCGCCACGTACGCCGGCCGCGACAACCCCTTCGCCGTCCTGATCGCGGTCGTCGTCGGTGTCCCGCTGTACTCCAACGCCGCCGGCGTCCTGCCTCTGGTCGACGCCCTGCACGACAAGGGCCTCCCGATGGGAACCCTGCTCGCGTTCATGATGGCCACGGTCGCCCTCAGCCTGCCCGAGATGATCCTGCTGCGCCGCGTGCTCAAACCGAAACTGATCGCCACCTTCGTTGCCGTGGTCGCCGCCGGGATCATCGCGGTGGGCTACCTGTTCAACGCCGTCCTCCCCGTCTGAAACCACCCGAAGCACCACCATCACCCGAAGAAGGAGTCACACACCATGCACATCAAAGTCCTCGGTCCCGGCTGCGCCAACTGCGTCAACCTGGAGAAGAACACCCGCGCAGCTTTGGCGTCTCTGGGAATGGAGGCCAGCGTCGAGAAGGTCACCGACTACGCCGACATCGCCGGCTACGGCATCATGCGCACCCCCGGCCTGGTGGTCGACGAGCAGGTAGTGCTGTCAGGTCGGGTCGCCAAGCCCGCCGAGATCGCCCAACTGCTGGCCGGCCGCTGACCGGCTGACCCCGCGATCGGCTGGAGGGAGTTTGCCATGAAGTTCCTGGAGGACATGCCACGGTTCGTGTTCTTCACCGGCAAGGGCGGGGTGGGCAAGACGTCGCTGGCGTGCGCGACGGCGGTCCACCTGGCCGGGGCGGGGCGTCGGGTGCTGCTGGTCTCGACCGACCCCGCCTCCAACGTGGGCCAGGTGTTCGACCAGCCGATCGGGAACCGGGTCACCCCGGTGGTCGGCGTCGAGGGCCTGGACGCGCTGGAGATCGACCCCGAATCGGCCGCCGAGCAGTACCGGGAACGGATCCTCGGCCCCGTCCGGGCCGCGCTGCCGGCCAGCGAGATCGCGTCGCTCACCGAACAGTTGTCGGGGTCGTGCACCACCGAGATCGCATCGTTCAACGAGTTCACCGGCTTCCTGGCCGAGGAGGACTCCCACTACGACCATGTGGTGTTCGACACCGCGCCGACCGGACACACCATCCGGTTGCTTCAGCTGCCCGGCGACTGGACCGGCTTCATCGATTCGGGCGGCGACGCGTCCTGCCTGGGGCCGATGTCGGGGCTGGACAAACACCGCGACCAGTACGCCCGCGCGCTGGCGGCCCTCACCGACCCCACCACCACCCGGCTGGTGCTGGTGGCCCGGGCGCAGGCCACCTCGCTCGCCGAGGCCGAGCGCACGGCGTCCGAACTGGCCGGGATCGGGATCCACGCCACCCACCTCGTGGTGAACGCCGTCCTGCCCGCCGACGGCCACCCCGACCCTCTCGCCGCCGCGACCCGCGCCCGCGAGACGGCCGTGCTCGCCGCCGTCGCGGGCCCGCTCGCCGACCTGCCACAGGACCGGATCCCGCTGAAGACCGTCAACATGGTCGGCGTGCTCGCCCTGCGCGCACTGCTGTCACCCGAAGACACCGCCGAGGCTCCGACGGACGCCGCCCCACTGCCCGCCGGAGGACTGCCGGGCCTGGACGCCCTCGTCGACGAACTCGCCGCCATCGGTCACGGGCTGGTGATGTGTGTGGGTAAAGGTGGGGTCGGCAAGACCACCATCGCGGCGGCGCTCGCGGTCGGGCTGGCCGCACGCGGTCACCGGGTCCACTTGACCACCACCGACCCCGCGGCGCACCTGGACGCCACCGTCACCGAGACCCCCGACCTGCCGTCGTTGACGCTGTCGCGGGTCGACCCCGCCCAGGCGATCGCCGACTACCGGGCCCACGTGATGGCCACCCAGGGCCAGGGCCTGGACGCCGACGCGCTGGCCGCCCTCGCCGAGGACCTGCAGAGCCCATGCCACCAGGAGATCGCCGTCTTCCAGCAGTTCTCCTCCCTGGTCGGGCAGGCCCGTCGCCAGTTCGTGGTCATGGACACCGCACCCACCGGGCACACCCTGCTACTGATGGACACCACCGGCGCCTACCACCGTGACACCGTCAAGACCATGGCGGCCGGCGTCCGGTTCACCACTCCGCTGATGCGCCTGCAGGACCCCGACTACACCCGCCTGGTCATGGTGACCCTGCCCGAACCGACCCCGGTGCTGGAGGCGATGGCGTTCCGCGACGACCTCGCCCGCGCCGGCATCACACCCTGGGCGTGGGTCATCAACCAATCCCTCACCGCCGCCAGGCCGACCGCCCCACTGCTGCTTCGCCGCGCCCGCCTGGAGACCGACCCCATCGACACCGTCACGAAGACGGCCGCCCGGGTCGCCGTCGTGCCCGTCCTGCTCGACGAACCCGTGGGCGCCGCCCGACTCCTCGCCCTCACCGACACCCACACCATGACCGGGAGTACCCCATGACCGACCTCACCATCGCCTGGCAACGCCTCGTGGACGCCGGCCAAACCTGCCCCCGCTGCGGCGACACCGGCAGCGAGGTACGCACGGCAGCCGCGACCCTCACCGCGGCCCTCGCCCCCCTGGGCATCACCGTGCGCCTGGCCGAGGCCACCATCAACCTGGCCCAGTTCGAGCAGGCGCCACTGGAGTCCAACCGCATCCTGATCGCGGGCCGACCCCTCGAGGACTGGCTCGGCGGCGCGACCAGCCAGAGCCCCTGCTGCGACGTCTGCGGCCCCAACGACTGCCGCACCATCACCGTCGACGACACCACCTACGAAACCGTGCCCGCCGGCCTCATCACCCGCGCCGGCCTCCTCGCCGCGGCCGAACTGCTCGCCCAGCCCAGCGCGTCACACGACGACCCCACCCAGGAAACCACCGGCACAACTGAGACCTGCTGCGGACCCACCGCCGAACCCACCGACCTCCCGAACCGTTCACTGCCGCTGGCAACCAAGGCAGGCTGCTGCTGAGAGGCCTAACCCAGCGAGACCGGTCCGGGAAGGCGTCCCCTGGACGCGGTCGCAAGCCCATCCCTCACGGCGTGGGGAACTCGTGGGGAATGCGTGGGGAACACCCCCACACGTGGGGAACATGCCGGCCAGCCAGAGGAAGCGCTGGCGACCTCAGCGACGCATTCGCCCTTGCCAGCAGCACGCCACACGCCCCGGACATAGGAAAGGCGAGAGGTTTTCGCCTCCCGCCTTTTCGTTCTATTTGCCCTAGTCAGAGGCACTTTTTGTGCGCGAGAGAGGAGTTGAAGCTCTCTTGCGTCAGCCGATAATGACCCCCTGACAAGGTATTTTGATGGGCC
>CALKHV010000042.1 GCA_937988865.1 uncultured Propionibacteriaceae bacterium
GCCTGATCGCAGCCGGGCTCCCGCACAACGACGAAACGGCCCAACCCCGATGGGGTTGGGCCGTTCATTGTCAGGGTTGGTCGTGATCAGACGCAGTCGACGCAGTACTCGCGTCCGTTGCGGGTTTCCGCCACCTGGCTGCGGTGCTTGACGAGGAAGCAGCTGGCGCAGGTGAATTCGTCGGCCTGGCGCGGTAGCACCCGGACGGTCAACTCCTCGTGGGAGAGGTCGGCGCCGGGAAGCTCGAACGCCTCTGCGGCCTCAACCTCATCCTCGTCGACCTTGCCGGAGTTCTTGTCGTTGCGGCGAGTCTTGAGTTCCTCGATCGAGTCCTCGCTCATCTCCTCGTCGGTCTTGCGGGGGGCGTCGTAGTCGGTCGCCATCATGTCCTTCCATCGATGAATCTGCGGAGCCGGCGGGGGAAAATGCCATCGCTTGCCGTGTCGGGCCCTTTTGTATCACACTCCGCCTGCGCGGTGTTGCACCGGGCCCGAGCCGTGCGTTTGCGTCCTTGTGATGTCGAACGTCGGGGGGCAAGGTAGGTTACGCATACAGGACACAGGGGAGGTCCGCGAACTCATGCGCCCCCGCTCGGGACAACTGGAGATACACATGGACAGCGCCCTCACGCCTCGAGAGATCCAGGCACGGATCCGCTCGGGTGAAACCTTGGCGGAGGTCGCCAAGGCGGCCGGCGTGCCCATGGAACAGGTGGAGCCCTTCGCAGCACCCGTGATGGCCGAACGCTCACACGTGTCAGGCAGCGCGCTCAGCAGCCCCGTCCGACGTCGAGGCGAGGGCTCGTCCGTCCGATCCTTGCGCGTGGTGGTGGCCGAGAGGCTCCAGGGACGCGGCATCGACATCGACTCCGTCGAGTGGGACGCCTGGCGCAACCCCGACCGCAGCTGGACCGTCCAGGGCCGGTACCACTCCGGGTCCGCGACCCACGAACCACACTTCTCCTACGACCCGGCGCGCCGGTTCAGCCTCGCAGCCAACGACGACGCCCGCTGGCTGATCAACGAGTCAACATCGGCGCACGGCCCGCAGCCGGGACGCAAGCGTCACGATCCCGACGCGGAGCCCACCGTCGACCTGAATGACGAGATGGCACTGGTCCGTGCGACATCGGGGGAAGCCGCGACGTCCCCGGTCTTCCCGCCGTCACCTCCAGTGATCGAGGACGAGGAAATCGTCCGAGTCGATGACGACGACGAGGAACTCGGCGTGCCTGAATATGCTCCTGCCGAGCTCAGCGAGGTCGACGGGGTGTACGACATCGTCCCCGCACCTCCAACCGACCTGGACGTGCTCTACGACATGTTGTCGACGTTCAACGAGGACTCCGTGAACGTCTACGCGGGCCTGAGCCGCCCTGATCCCGAGGTCATGGCCGAGGGGGAGGTCGCGGTCGAAGGGGAGGTCGCGGCGGAGGTGTCGCCGAGCTCGCCTGATTCACCCGAGTCTCCGGTGTCGCCTGCCTCGCCCGACTCGGCTGACTCCCCCGCGTCACCGGACTCCCCAACATCACCGGACACCCCCGCGTCACCGGACTCCCCCGACGAACCTGGCCCAGTGGATGACGACCCCGTGCAGAGCCCGCTCGTTGACACACCTGTTCCGGTCGCGAAGCCGCGTCCGGTGCGGAAGAAGGGGCGCGCGTCCGTCCCGAGCTGGGACGAGATCATGTTCGGCGGCCCGTCACCGAAGGAACCGCCGTCCTGATCAGCCCCGGGCGATGGGTCGGGTCGGGTCGCTGATCCAGTCCGACCACGACCCGGCATACAGCTGCACCCCCGACAGGCCCGCAGCTTCGAACGCCAGCAGCGCCTGACAAGCCGTGATGCCCGAACCGCACGACACGGCGTCCCCCGGTTGCACGCCTGCGAGCAGTTCCCGCAACTCGGCCGCGGGACGATGGTGTCCTGCGCCGTCCTGCAGCATGGACGCGGGCAGGTTCGTGGCGCCGGGGATGTGGCCGGCCACCGGATCGATCGGCTCGACGTCACCGCGAAATCGCTCGGGCGCGCGGACGTCGAAGACGGTGCCCCCGGCGTCGAGCAGTGCGGCGACCCCGTCAGCATCGACGACAGGCAGGATGGGCGGGTTCACGGCGAGATCGCCCGCCTCAGGTTCGGGTGTCGGCTCGGACGTCAGGGGCAACCCCTCCGCGTCCCACGCCGCCAGACCGCCGTCGAACACCCGGACGTTTGCGATGCCGGCGTCCCGCAGCATCCACCACGCCCGCGCCGCGGACAGTGAACTCGCCTGGTCGAGCACCACGACCGACGAGTCGCTCGAGAGCCCAAGCCGGCGCAGGGTCGCCGCGAAGACCTCCCTCGACGGGAGCGGGTGGCGCCCCCCGGCGCGATCCTCGCGCGGGTGCACCGCGAGGTCAGTGTCGACGTCGACGAAGCGGGCGCCGGCGATGTGGCCCGCGTCGAACTGTTCGCGTCCCCAGTCGGGGCGTCCCAGCTGGAATCGGACGTCCAGGACGACCGGCGGACGCTCCCCTTCCAGCTCGACGGACAGGTCTCGCGCGCTGACCAGGGGGTTCACACTCACTCCTCGAAGGGAAGGGGATCGGGGCTGAGGGTCGCCATCGCGACCTCTTCGGTGACACCGGCCCGGTGGTGTTGACGGCACAGGACCTCATAGTGCACCTCGGAAGGACGAGCGGACGCCGTGTCGCCCACGACCACCTGGTCGCCCTCGGTGACCATGACACCATCGACCACCCGCGCGTTGTGAGTCGCGCGCTGACCGCACCAGCACAGTGGCTGCACCTGCAGGGTCTCCATGCGATCGGCGAGCTCGACGAGCCGCTTCGACCCGGGGAAGAGCTCGGTGCGGAAGTCGGCGAGGATGCCGAAGCAGAACACGTCGATGTCGAGCTCGTCCACGATGCGTGCCAGGTCCTCGACCTGTGCCGGCGCGTAGAACTGGGCCTCGTCGCAGATGAGGAAGTCGAGATGTCGACGGCTCATCAGTTCGAGGATGGCGTGGTCCCAGAAGTTGAAGTCAGCCGTGACCTCGATCGCCGGTCGCGCCAGCCCGATGCGCGAACTGATCACCGCCGTCCCCGAGCGGTCCTGGCTGCCGAACAGCTGGCCCTCCCGGTCGTGGCTCGACTGGGTGTGGGCCATCTGCAGGGCGAGCGTCGACTTGCCGCAGTCCATCGGACCCGAGAAGAACACCAGTTCAGCCATCGCCCCTCCCGAACTCCGCCAGCAACGGTACGTACATCTCGGCCGGGGTCAGCGACCCGTGCATGCCGACCAGGCTCAACTCCCGTTCCAGTGCGCGAGACATGAGGGCGCCGTCGCCCCGCATCGCCACGAGCACGTCACCGATGCGCTCCCGGACGTCGTCCCCGACTGCGCCGAACCACCCCGCGTCGATCGCCTCGTCGCGAGTCGTGACCCAGGCCCGCTCGCCGAGCAGGTCGGCCCACCGGGCGGCCACGTCGGTCGGACGCGAGGTGTAGAGCTGCCGCAGCCGGCCCTCGCCGGCCAGGAGGTCGACGCCGCTGGTGAGCACGGGATGGTCCTCGAAGTAGACGCGGGACGCCTCCGGCACGTCGACCATCCCGTGGTCACCCGTCACGAGCAGGCAGGTGTCGGGGTCCAGCGCGTCGAGCAGCTTCTCGACGAAGCCGTCGATCCGCCCCAGCGTCTGGAGCCAGGCCGACGATCCGCACCCCTGACCGTGCCCGGTGTGGTCGAGCATCCGTTCGTAGAGGTACACCACCGACGAGCTTCCGCGGCGTGAAGCCTCAACCGTCAGGGCGACGCGAGCGTCCAGATCGGCCTCGTCGAGCACGGGGACGAAGTCGGCCCCGCGCTGGGAGGCCAGGGTGAGCCCGGACGCCTCGAAGCGGGCCGGCGAGACGCTCGACGTCGCGACACCGGCGTCCGAGAGGGTCTCGAACATCGTCGGGCGCGGCTGGAAGACCAGGGGGTCGGGGCCGTTCTCCCACGTCAGTGCGTTGAGCACGCGACCGGACGCGGGCTCCCGGAACGCGTAACCCACGATGCCGTGGCGTCCCGGCACGAGGCCGGTGCCCAGACAACTGAGCGAGGTCGAGGTCGTCGAGGGGACGCCGGTCGTCAAGCGGCGGGCATCGCCGAAGAGGTCGGCGAAGCAGGGGGCGTGCCGCAAGGCGGACGCCAGGACGTGCCACCCGAGTCCGTCGACCATGCACACGACATAACGTCGGGACGGCGGCAGACCGATCGGATCATCGGAGAAACCGCGGACGCCGAGATGCGCGGCGATCGACGGCATCAGCTCGGCGAGCGACGACCGCCCGTACGCGGGAAGGACGGGTTGATCACTCATGCGCGTCCGGAGGTGAGCTGCTGCAGCAGCGTTCCGAACTCCGTGAGATTCTTCACGCTCTCGGCGCCATCGGCGGCCGGACTCATCCGGATCGTGATGTCATCGCCGATCATCGAACCGGTGAAGCCGTGATCGGCTTCGCACGACGGGTCTGCGCACCCGGCCGGCTCCAGCTCGACGCGACGGAGCGTTCCCCAGCTCAGGCTCAGCCAGGTCTCGACGAGCGTGGACGCCGCCGTGCCGTATGACTCCGGGTGCGACACGACACGCGTCACCGAGACGGAGTTGAGCTGGTGGACGCCGACGACCTCGGTCGAGCTCACCGCGTGGATCGCCCCGTCCTCGGGATTCGGGCTCTCGTCGGTGTGTCCGACGATGAGCCTGGTGGGCGTCAGGACCAGAACCGACAGGTGTCGCTGGATCGAGTCGAGGTTGAACGTCGTCTCATGGTGCACCAGGTGGTGCACTGCCGTCTCGTCGCCCAGCGCAAGGGCCACGGAGTCGAGCACGAATTCGGGGAAGTAACCGCAGGCCTCGACGTCGCGCCGCAACTCGATGGGCAGGGTTCCTCGTCTGGCCTGGATCACCCGGCCATACTCCCACGAGGCGCCAGCGCGTCCAAAGGCCGGTTCCCCGACCCTGTGGGCCGACCCTGTGGACGCCGTCGGAACTTGGCTACGCTCTACCCCATGACGACCCGTCCGTTCCTCGGCGCGCGCCTTGAAGAAGGCGTGATGAACCTCGTGAACCGCCGACTGCGCAAACGGGGCTGGACGGAGTCGATCATCCCGTACACCGGCTATGGCACGCCAGAACAGGTCCGCGTCCTCGGACGCGCGGTCCTGCGTCCCGCTGAGCCGACCACCACCCTGGGGCTCGTGGCCGAGGCGGTGCTGACCAGGCGCGGCTGGCGCAACTTCCTCCTGGCGCCCATCCCCAGAGCCCAGGTCTCGGTCGAGGTCGGGGGACGCAGGATCGCCATGCGGGCCGACCGCGCGGGGTATCTGGACGTCCGCATGAAGCAACCGGGCCTCCCGCCGGGTTGGGGAGAGGTGACGATCACCGCCGACGGGTCGAACGAGCAGGTTGCGGCGCCCGTGGTCGTGGTGGACGCGGACGAAACCTTCGGAATCGTGAGCGACATCGACGACACCGTGATCTCGACCTTCCTGCCACGACTCTTCATCGCGGCGTGGAACACGTTCGTGCTGACCGAGCAGGCGCGCGAGGCGGTGCCGGGCATGGCCCGCATGTACCAGCAGTTGCTGGCCGACCACCCCGGCAGCCCCGTCATCTACGTCTCGACCGGTGCCTGGAACACCTATCCCTTCCTCCTGCGCTTTCTCGGACGTCATGGCTTTCCGCGAGGACCACTCCTGCTCACCGACTGGGGCCCGACGAACACCGGCTGGTTCCGCAGCGGACCCGAGCACAAGCGCACCGCGCTCCGCGAGCTTGCCCGGGACTTCCCGGACATCACGTGGCTCCTCATCGGCGATGACGGCCAGCATGACCCCCGCCTCTACGCGGAGTTCGCCGAGCTCCAGCCCGAGCACGTCCGTGCCATCGCCATTCGCGAACTGACCCTCGCCGAGCAGGTGCTCGCCCACGGCATGCCGATGGTCCTCGAAGATGAGCAGGACCTCCAGTGGACGCCGGACGCCGCCCCCGAAGTGAGGGGCGCCGACGGTGACGTCCTGGCTCCCCTGCTGCGCGGCATCCTGACCGGGACCGAGGCCCGGCAGACCTGACGCCCGTCCCGGACGTGCGGCGTGGGATTCGGCCAAACCAGCGTCCACCGGCGAGAATCGAGGGTCGAAGGACGTCCGTACGGGAAGGTCGTGCATGGTCAGGGGCGAGATTGTCGAAGACGATTTCAGCGAGCGCATCATCGATGTGGACGTCTCGTCCGAGATGGAGACCAGTTTTCTCGAGTACGCCTATTCGGTGATCTACTCGCGCGCCCTGCCAGATGCCCGGGACGGGCTGAAACCGGTGCAGCGCCGCATCCTCTACTCGATGGACGAGATGGGCATCCGGCCCGACAAGTCGCACGTCAAGTGCGCGCGCGTCGTCGGCGAGGTCATGGGCAAGCTCCATCCCCACGGTGACACGGCCATCTACGACGCACTCGTGCGCACCGCGCAGTCGTGGTCGATGCGCCTCCCCCTCGTCGACGGGCACGGCAACTTCGGCTCCCTGGACGCCGGGCCCGCCGCCATGCGCTACACCGAGTGCCGCATGGCTCCCCCGGCCCTCGCCCTCACCCAGGGGCTCGACGAGGACACCGTCGACTTCAAGGCCAACTACGACGGCAAGGAGGTCGAACCCACCGTCCTTCCCGCGGCGTTCCCCAACCTTCTCGTCAACGGAGCGACCGGCATCGCCGTCGGCATGGCAACGAACATCGCGCCCCACAATCTGGTCGAGGTCGTGCAGGGGCTCCGGCACCTGCTTGCCCACCCGGACGCCGACACCGAGACATTGATGCGCTTCATCCCCGGGCCCGACCTGCCGACCGGCGGCAAGATCATCGGGCTGGACGGCATTCGGGACGCGTACCAGACAGGACGCGGGGTCTTCCGCATCCGTGCGACCGCCCGCATCGAGCAGGTGAGCCCCCGGCGGCGCGGCATCGTCGTCACCGAACTGCCGTACATGGTGGGCCCCGAGCGCATCATCGAGCAGATCAAGACGCTCGTGCAGAACAAGCGACTGCTCGGGATCGCCGACGTCAAGGACCTGACCGACCTCACCCACGGGACGCGTCTCGTCATCGAGGTGAAGAACGGCATCAACCCGGACGCCCTGCTGGAGCAGCTGTACAAGCTGACCAAGCTCGAGGACTCGTTCGGTATCAACGCCGTCGCCCTGGTCGACGGCCAACCCCGGACGTTGTCACTCAAGTCGATGATGCAGGTGTACCTCGACCATCGCATCGAGGTGGTGTTGAGGCGGACCAGGTACCAGCACCGGAAGGCCACCGAGCGCCTTCACATCGTCGAGGGGCGCCTCATCGCGATCGTCGACATCGACGACGTCATAGCCATCATCCGCAGTTCTGACGATGCCGCCGAGGCACGGACGCGCCTGATGGAGGCCTTCGAGCTCACCGAGGTGCAGGCGAACGACATTCTCGACATTCCCCTGCGGCGGCTGACGCGATTCAGCGTCATCGAACTCGAGAAGGAACGCGACGAACTGCTCGAACGCCTTCGTGGCCTCAGCGAGATCATCGACAACCGCGACGTCCTCCTGCGCCTCGTGGGTGACGAACTCGCCGACGTGGCCCGCAAGTACGGGACCCCGCGACGCACGGTGCTGTTGGCCTCCTCGGGAGCCGTGGCAACGGCAACGGCCGCCCCGTTGGAGGTGCCTGATGCGCCGTGCTGGGTGCTGCTGTCGTCCGCGGGGCTGCTCGCACGCATCGACACCACCGACGACCTGCCCTCCGGCGGGCCCCGTGCCCAGCATGATGTGGTGACCAGCGCCGTGAGGGTGACGGCGCACGCGGAGTTCGGCGTCCTCACGAGTCTCGGGCGCCTGGTCAAGGGACGCGCGATCGACCTGCCGACGGTGCCACTCACCGCCAACGCGCCCAACCTCCAGGGCGGGTCGCGTGCCAACGAGCTGTTCACCTTCGACGCCGGCGAGCTCCCCCTCGCCTTGACGGCACTCGCGACGGACGGTCCCGGACTGGCGCTCGGCACCGCACAGGGCGTGGTCAAGCGCGTGAACCCCGAGGTCATCACCAAGGACTCGTGGGAGGTCATCCGTCTCGATGACGGCGACCGCGTCGTCGGTGCCGTCGACCTCACGACCGACGACGTCGACCTGGTCTTCGTCTCGAGTGACGCGCAACTGCTGCACTTCCCGGCGGCGTCCGTGCGTCCCCAGGGACGCTCCGGCGGTGGCATTGCGGGCATCAAGCTCGCTCCCGGCGCGCAGGTGGTCTGGTTCGGCGTGACACGTGCGTCCGATGCGGTCGTGGTGACAGTCTCGGGGTCGTCGGCTGCCCTTCCGGGGACGGAGGCCGGCAGCGTGAAGGCGACGTCGTTCGACGAGTATCCGGGGAAGGGACGTGCCACCGGCGGCGTCCGGTGTCACCGCTTCCTCAAGGGCGAGGACGCACTCCTCCTGGCGTGGGTGGGTCCGCGTCCGGCCGTGGCTGCCGCAGCGTCCGGGTCGGCGGTCGACCTTCCTCCTGCAACGGGCCGGCGGGACGGCTCGGGAACTCCTTCACCCCAGCCCATCGCTGCCGTTGCTTCCCGTGTGATCAGCCTGGGCGTCACCGCGTAGCGCCGGAGCACCGGTCGCAGGGCAATAGAGTGACGACATGGGCGAATTCGATGACCTCCTGACCGCCAACCGACGCTATGCCTCAACCTTCGACGAGGGCGGATTCGATGGAATCGCCCACGCCGGTGTGCTCGTGATCACCTGCATGGACTCGCGGATCGAGCCCCTCGCGATGCTCGGTCTCAAACTCGGGGACGCCAAGATCCTGCGCACCCCCGGTGGGCGCGTCACCCCGGACGCGCTGGTCGGCTGCATCCTGGGCGTCCACCTGCTGCACGTTGAACGAATCATGGTGATCCCGCACACGCGATGCGCGGTGGCGGCCGGGACGGATCGGCAGATCGCCGAGCGGATCCTCGAGTTGAGCCGGGTGGACGTCCGGGGGATGACGATCGGCGCCAACCCCGACCAAGACCTGACACTCGACTTCGACGTCCGGTTCCTCCGCGCCCATCCCCTCATCAAGGGTCGGGCCACCGTGGGGGCCTTCATGTACGACGTGGACACCGGCCTGCTCTCGCAGGTGCACTGAACGCATCACTGACGTTCGCCGTCCTGGCCCTGCGCCCCGGGGCCTGAGTGAAGTCCCGACTCAGGAGAGCGTGTGCTCTCCCGGTTCCTTGACCCCGATCATCGCGATCAGCCCGGCCAGCAGGACGACCGTGATACCCAGGATTCCCCAGTACTGGGTGTTCTCGCGTCCCGTGACGGCATGTCCCAAGGCAATGGCCAGCCCGAAGAGGGCGGGTGAGAGGAAGCTCACGACGCGTCCGGTCGTGGCGTAGAGACCGAAGATCTCGCCCGACTGTCCCTCGGGAATCAGGCGCGCAAGGAAACTGCGGGACGCCGACTGTGCAGGCCCGACAAACATCGTCATCAACATTCCGAAGACCCAGAACGCTGTGGGACCTCGGTCGTAGAAGGCGAAGATCAGGACGCCGAGCACGGTCAGCCCGGTGAGGGAGATCACGATGACCTTCTTCGGCCCGATGCGGTCGTCCAGGAGGCCGAAGGCCATCGTCGACAGGCCCGCGGCGATGTTCGCGGCCGCGCCGAAAATGATCACGTCGCCGGCGGTGAACCCGAAGGTGCCGGCCGCGATGACGGCGCCGAAGGCGAAAACGCCGGCGAGTCCGTCACGGAACAGCGCGGACGCCATCAGGAACCACACTGTGTGGCGCGAGGTGCCCCACAGTCTCTTGATCGAGCGCCAGACCGCCCGATAAGCCTCCAGGAGGCTCCCCGCCGGGGGCTTGGCGCTCCCGGGGCGATCCCGCAGGTTGATGAACGTCGGCAGGGTGAACAGCAGCGTCCAGACGCCACAGACCAGCATCGACACGCGGATGTCGAGCGCATCGGCATCACCCACTCCGAAGAGCCCGACCTCGGGCTGGATGAACGCGACGAAGATCAGGAGCAGCACGACGATGCCGCCCAGGTAGCCCATACCCCAACCGAAGCCCGAGACGCGGCCGACGTTGCGTCCGGTGGCCACGTCGTCGAGCGTCGCGTTGTAGTTGACCCCCGCGATCTCGGACACCACCGAACCCACGCCGAGCAGGACGAGCCCGGGCCACAGGAACGAGGGAGTCGGCTTGATGAAGAACAGGGACGCCGAGATGAGCGCGACGAGCCACGTCTGCCACCGCAGGTGGAAGAGCTTTCGACCGGAGCGGTCCGACATCTGGCCGAGAACGGGAGCGAGCGCGGCGACGAGCAGCCCTGCGATCGTCGTCGAGATCGACAGTGCCGTCGAGGTGTAGTTGGTCGAGCCGAAGCGCTCGCCCGTGATGTAGACAGCGAACACGAACGTCGTGATGACCGTGTTGAAGGGCTGGGTGCCCCAGTCCCACATGGCCCACGAGAAGACCTGCTTCTTCGACGTCTGCGTGCTGCGGTCCAGGGCCGTGGTGGTCACGCGTGAAATCTAGCCCACCAGAAGCGCCTGACCAGCGAGCCTCGCGGACGCGAGGGGTTGTTCGGCAGGCTCGTCGGTGCGTCGTTGGTGTCGCACTCCTGGCGGTCACGCCTCGATGAGGCCGGCGCGGATGGCGTAGCGCACCAGTTGCGTGCGGTCGCTCAGCCCAAGCTTGTCGAGCACGTTGGCGCGGTGCCGTTCCACCGTCTTGACGGCGATCGACAGCAGGTCGGCGATCTCGCGTGTGGTGTGCCCCTCGGCCACGAGCTTCACCACCTCGTCCTCCCGGGGCGTGAGGACCGCCTCGGGCAGTCGCTCACCGCGACGAAGGCGCTCCAGATAGTCACGGACCAGGGTGTTGACCGCATTCGGACAGACGAAGGCTCCCCCTCGCACGACAGCCCGGCAGGCGTCCACGAGGTCGTCGTCGGCGCTCGCCTTGAGGACGTAACCACTCGCGCCCGCCCTGAGCGCCTCGAAGAAGTACTGCTCGTTGTCGTGCATCGACAGCAGCAGCACCGCGACACCCGGATGGTCCCGTGCGATCTCCCTGGCCGCCTGGAGGCCGGTCATGCGGGGCATCGAGATGTCGAGGATCGCGAGGTCGACCTGGTTCGTCCGCAGGGCCGCGAGTGCTTCTGCGCCGTCCGACGCTTCGGCGACAACCGTGAGATCGGGCTCGGACTCGAGAACGACCCTGACCCCTCGACGCACGAGGGGATGGTCATCGGCGAGGAGGATGCGCGTCCGGTCAGCCATGCCGGGCATCCTCCCCGACCGGGACCAGGAGCGTCAGCACGGTGCCAGGAGCCCCGCGTGCCACCACGAGATCGCCTCCCACAAGGAAGGCACGCTCCTTCATCCCCCGGATTCCGGTGCCCTCGACCTCCGGTGGGAAGCCGACACCGTCGTCAGCGATCCTCAGCTGGACCGACCCGCACACCTCCCGCAGCGACAACGTGACGTTCCGGGCGTCGGCATGGCGTCCGACATTGGTGAGGGCCTCCTGGGCCACGCGGTAGACGACGAGCTCACGGTCGGGTGCGAGCCGGAGCCCGCCCACCCCGTTCAGCTCCCGGCGCACGTACACCCCCGACACGGACGCAAGGTCGCTCGCCAGCGCATTGAGTGCGCCGGCCAACCCCAGCTCGTCGAGCATTCCGGGGCGGAGCCGCTCGACGATGCGGCGCACCTCTGTCATGGTCGATCGGGTGGTGTCCTGCAGGAGGGCGAGTTCCGCGTCGTCGGGAAGCAATCGGCGGAGGGTCGCCAGACCGAGCAGGATGGCGGTCAGCCTCTGCCCGACCTCGTCATGGAGTTCTTGACCGATCCGCGTCCGCTCCGACTCCTGCGCCTCGAGCGCGCGCACGTTTCCCTCAAGGCGTTCCCTGCCGACGCGATTGAGCATCTCGGCGAAGGCCGAGGTCAGTTCCTTCACCTGTCCGCGCCCCTCCACGACCGGACGCCGGTCGTCGCCCGCGTCACCGACGTCCCGAATGAACGTCGTCAGGCGGTCGAGCGGCGCAAGTTCGGCCCGGATGAGGAGGGTGGTCGTCACTGCCAGCGCGATGAGGGCGACCCCGAGGACGACGGCCTCGGTGACCAGCAGGTCCCGCGAAATGGTCGCGGGAGACAGGGCGAGGGCCGCGATCCCGACGGCGAAGGGTGCAGCCGTCAGCAGGCTGATCCGCCAGACCAGGGGTAGTCCGCGTGGGCTCATTTCTGCAGGCTACCCGGCCGATGGCGTGGCCTTCGGAAGATGGGTGGTGGCACGGATGGTCGGCCGCGGACCGCACGACGAGGATGGAGGGGACGCCGATCGAAGCGGAGGGAGCGACTCATGAGCGGCGACCTGTACCTCGTCGTCCTGGCGGTGGCTGCGGTGCTCGTGGCCTCGGTGGCCGCCGTGCGTCTGTCCCACCGCAGTGGGCTGCCCGGCCTTCTCCTGTTCCTCCTGCTCGGTCTCGGGATCGGCGAGTCCGGCCTCGGTGTGACGTTCGACGACGCGGTCGTCGCCCAGGTCGCCGGCACGCTGCTGCTGGGGATGATCCTTCTGGAGGGCGGGTTCACGACGCGTTTCGACGACCTCCGACCCGTGCTGGGACGCTCCGCCGTCCTCGCCAGCGCAGGCGTCCTGGCGTCCGTGGCCGTGACGACCGGGCTGGTGTACCTGATGCTGGACGTCGACCTCCGCACGGCCGTCATCCTCGGAGCGGTTGCGTCATCCACCGACGCTGCCGCCACCTTCTCGATCCTGCGACGCATTCGGATCAAGCCGCGGACGCGGGCGACGCTCGAGGCCGAGTCCGGGTTCAACGATCCACCGGTGATCATCCTGATCGCGGTCGTGACCTCGGACCTGTGGAACGAGGCGTCGGCGGCGGCCATGGTGGGCAGCGGTCTCTATCAGCTCGCCATGGGCGCCGCCGTGGGGTTCGTTGTCGCGCTCGTCGGACAGTGGTTACTGACGCACGTGGCGCTCTCGGCGTCCGGCCTCTACCCGATCGCCACCCTCGCGGTCGGGATGGTCGCCTTCGCCTCGGCTGGACTGCTGGGGGCCTCCGGCCTGCTCGCCTGCTACGTCGCCGGGCTCTGGCTGGGCAACGCGTCGCTGCCCCACCGGCGCACGACGGAGGGCTTCGCGGAATCGCTCGCCTGGCTGTCCCAGATGGGACTGTTCATCATGCTCGGCCTCCTGGCGACACCCTCGCGACTGCCGGACGCCATCCTCCCCGCCCTGGTCGTCGGCGCTGCCCTGACGTTCGTGGCGCGCCCGTTCTCGGTGGCAGTGTGCCTGACGCCCATGAGGGTCGGACTGGGTGAGCAGGCCTTCATCTCGTGGGCGGGTCTGCGTGGCGCAGTGCCCATCGTCCTGGCAACCATCCCGATGACCGCCGGGCTGCCGTCTGCGCACCGGATCTTCGACATCGTGTTCCTGCTCGTGGTGGTGTTCACCCTGATCCAGGGACCGTTGCTGCCACTGGTCAGCAGGCTGACCGGTGTGACCGACGCCGGGGCCGGTGTGCAGCTCGACTTCGAATCGGCCCCCTTCGAGCAGGCGGCGGTTTCGACGCTCACCTTCGCCGTCCCGCCGGGTTCGCGACTCGCGGGGACCCGTGTCGATGAGTTGCGGCTGCCCGTCGGCGCCATCGTGTCGATGGTGCTGCGCGAGGGGGTCGCGGTCGCGGGCGAGCCTTCCCTGCGAATCGTCGTCGGTGATCAACTGGTCATCGCGACGCACGCCGGCGTCCTCCGCGACGCCCAGCACCGGATCGCGGCCGTCCATCGTTCGGGTCGGCTGGCGCGCTGGCTCGAGCCGGATCGTCCGTCGCCCCGCCGGGGGTCTGCCCGGGCAGGCCCTCCCCGGCGCCGCCGCGATCAGTTCGTCGAGGATGGTCCTCCCGACTCGCACCGGGTCGACGATCGGGTGGTGGGCCTTGGCCTGCCACGCGTCCTTCCGACTACCCAAGGCCGCGGCCGCCGGCGTCAGTCGCTCGACCTGCTGGACCGTCGTGACGAGCCCACGAGTGTGGGCAGGTAGGGGCGCACCCTGCCAGTGCGGCTTGCCTGCCCGAGCAAGGAAACCGGCGGATTACAGCCCGGAAAGGGCATATTTCCTTGTCTTTGAGGGGAAACCAGCTGCCGGGGCGAGGCGGCCGGCAACTAGGCGTCGATCTGCTCGGCGTCCAGGAGGTAGGCGCCCTCGACGATGAACTCCTTGCGCGGGGCGACCTCGTTGCCCATCAGGAGCTCGAACGTCCGCTCGGCGGCGGTGACGTCATCGACCGTGATCCGGCGCAGGGCGCGGTGGCGTGGGTTCATGGTCGTCTCGGCCAACTGGGACGCGTCCATCTCGCCCAAACCCTTGTAGCGCTGGGGTTCCTTGAACGACTGTCCCCGCTTCGTGAGTTCTGCCATCTTTCGCTGGTACTCGCCGTCGGAGTAGGTGTAGATGTACTTGTCCAGCCCGCGTTTGGGGTTGATGAGCTCGAACCTGTGCAGCGGAGGAACGGCGGAGTAGACGCGTCCGGCTTCGACCAGCGGACGCATGTAGCGGAAGAAGAGCGTCGCGAGCAGGGTGCGGATGTGGGCACCGTCGGAGTCTGCGTCCGCCATGAAGATGACCTTGCCGTAGCGGGCGGAGTCAAGGTCGAACGTACGTCCCGAGCCTGCCCCGATGACCTGGATGATGGACGCACACTCCGCGTTCTTCAGCATGTCGCCGACCGACGCCTTCTGGACGTTCAGGATCTTTCCACGGATCGGGAGGAGGGCCTGGAACTCGGAATTGCGGGCCACATTGGCCGTGCCCAGCGCCGAGTCGCCCTCGACGATGAACAATTCGGTGCGATCGACGTCGGTCGAGCGGCAGTCCTTGAGTTTGGGCGGCAGGTGGGACGACTCGAGCGCGTTCTTGCGACGCTGGTTCTCCTTGTGGGCCCGGGCCTGGACGCGCGTCCGTGATGCGGCGACCACCTTCTCCATCACCAGTCGCGCCTGGGCCTTGGTGGCCGCGCGTGTCGACGTCAGGTAGTTCGTCAGTTCGGTGTCGACCACCTTCGTGACGAGGCGCAGCACCGGCGGCGTACCGAGGACCTCCTTCGTCTGGCCTTCGAACTGCGGTTCGGCCAGCCGAACGGTCACGACGGCCGTGAGACCCTCGAGGATGTCGTCCTTGATGACCTCCTCCCCACTCTTGAGCAGTCGCGTGCCGTTGAGCGCCGCCGTGAACGCCTTCACCATGCCCCGCTCGAAACCCTGGACGTGGGTACCACCCTTCGGGGTGGCGATGATGTTGACGAAACTCTTGACCAGGCTGTCGTACCCCCCACCCCAGCGCAGGGCGATGTCGACGTCGAGATCACGATCGACATCGGTCGGGGTCATCGCCCCGTCCTCGTCGAGCATCGGGACTGTCTCGGTGAACTGCTCGCGTCCCTGGAGCCGGATGATCTCGGTGACCTGCGCGTCGTGCGCGAGGTAGTCGGCGAATTCGGCGATCCCACCGTCGTGCTTGAACACCTCGACCACAGGGTCGGACGCCCGGGCGTCGGTGACCCTGAGCTCCAGACCGGGCACGAGGAAGGACGTCTGGCGCGCCCGGTCGAGGAGGTGTTCGAGGCTGAGTTCGGCGTCGGTCAGGAAGATCTGACGGTCGGGCCAGTAGGTGACCCGGGTGCCGGACGCCGTCCTGGCCGCGCGCCCGAGCTTGACCAGACCACCGCCGGGAGTGAAGGCAGCGTCGGGGCCGGGAGCCGCGAAGGTGCCGGGCACGCCCCGCCGGAAACTCATCCCCCACGTCGCCGAGTTGCGGTCGACCTGGACGTCCAGACGCGAGGACAGCGCATTCACCACGGACGCTCCGACGCCGTGGAGGCCGCCGGTGGCGTTGTACGAACCCGCCCCGAACTTGCCGCCGGCATGAAGCTTCGTGAACACCACCTCGACACCCGACAACCCCGTGCGGGGTTCGGTGTCGACCGGGATGCCGCGCGCGACGTCGTTGACGGTGATCGACCCGTCACGGTTCAGGAACACCTCGATGCGGTCGCCGTAGCCGGCGAGGGCCTCGTCGACGGCGTTGTCGATGATCTCCCAGAGGCAGTGCATGAGCCCGCGGGTGTCTGTGGAGCCGATGTACATGGCGGGTCGCTTGCGCACAGCCTCGAGACCCTCGAGCACCAGGAGGTGCTTGGCCTCGTAGTCACGGCCCTGGGCGGCGGAGGATTTGGGAGTCGGCACCTGATGAGGCTACTGGGCGGCGCAGACAGTTCACCGACGGCCCACCGCCCCGCCGTGGAAAGAGCACGGATCGTCATGAAGGCCCGGGTAGAATAGAAGGACTGCCCGGATATTCGTGTCGGGGCAGAGGGGCCGGACAGTGTGATCGTGCACTGCGGTCCAGACGGTGGGAACAATTCCCCCACCGGCTGCGTTGAGCGGATCAGGAACGGACGCGAAGGAGACAGATGTGAGTACCACGGTGATCGAGGACCAGACGCTGGATGCGTCAGACCGTTGCGACCGGTGCGGTGCCCAGGCCTACCTGCGCGTCACGCTGACGTCTGGCGGCGAACTCCTCTTCTGCGCGCACCATGCGCGCGCCCACTCCGACAAGCTCAAGCAGGTCGCGATCAACATTCAGGACGAAACCCACCGCATCAGCTGATCGCACCCCCGATCGACATGGCCCCCGGGTGAACATCCCCGGGGGCCTCGTCGTCCCGCGATCGGTGACCGTCCCCACGTGGGTAGGCTGGGCTTCAGGAGGTTTCCATGGAATATCGCACCTTCGGCCGCACCGGCCACTCCTCATCCGTCCTCGTCTATGGCGCCGCGTCCCTGTGGGACTGCGACCAGGACGTTGCGACCGAGTCACTCGATGCTGCGCTGCACGCCGGCATCAACCACTTCGACACCGCTGCTTCCTATGGCGTGTCCGAGGCCCGCATGGGTCCCTGGCTCCCGGGCGTTCGCGATCACATCTTCCTCGCGACCAAGACGACCGAGCGTGCCTACGACGAGGCCTGGGCCGAGATCAACCGTTCGCTGGAACTGCTGGGGACCGATCACGTCGATCTGCTGCAGGTGCACGCGGTCTGCGACATGGCCGAGCTCGACAGGGTCTTCGCCGACGGATGCCTCAAGGCGTTCGAAAGGGCGCGTGACGAGGGCATGACCCGCTTCCTGGGCATCACGGGCCACACGGAGGCCGCGCCGAGCGTGCACGCCGAGGCACTTCGCCGCTTCGACTTCGACGCCGTGCTGTGTCCGCTCAACCTGCAGCTCTGGAGGGACCCGGTCTTCCGCCCAGGATACGAAGACCTCGCCACCCTCATCACCGAACGCAATGTCGGCCTGCGGACCATCAAGGCCGTGGCCCGGCGTCCTTACGGCGACGGTGAGGACCGGTACACCTGTTGGTACAAGCCCTTCGACCAGCAGCGGTACGCCACCGCAGCGATCTCCTGGGTCCTCAACGGTCATCCGGAGGTCACGGGCATCGCCACCGCGGGTGAGACGACTTTGCTGCACCAGGCTGTTGCGGCTGAGGCGCTTCGCATGAGCGTGGACGAGGCGGAGGAGATCCTGTCCGAGGTGGACGACTACTCGACGATCTTCGTCTAGGTACGCGTCCCGACCTTC
>CALKHV010000043.1 GCA_937988865.1 uncultured Propionibacteriaceae bacterium
GACCCCCCGCCCTCGGCGGTTTCCTTGCGCGGGCACGGAAATCCCCCTCCAGAGGCGCGAAATCGGGCGCTACGGCTGCTCGCGCAAGGAAACCGGCTCTTGGGGTGGCGGTGGCTTGGGGATCAGAAGCATGGGGATCAGAAGAACGTCACGCCTGCCTGCGCGATCCGGAACCCGTGCCCGGTCGCCCGGTTGGCACACGTGACGCCCGTGACCGCACTGGCGCAGATGTAGTGACCGTTCCGAATCGCCTTGCCATAGGGCAGCACCGCCAGCGTGTACCCGTCATAGCTGACGAACGGGTACCCCGTGCCCACGTGCCAGGCCACCTGCTCGCGTCCCTTCACCGGGAAGGCCGACGGGTCGCCGCTGCAGAAGTACCGGGGCTCAGCGTCTGTGACCACGATGCCTGTGACGTCCAGCCCCTCGTCGGGGCAGATCTCCTCACCGGACGGGATGACGCCCCGGAATCCTCGCGGGAAGTGGCACAGCGCGCGATCGGACGTCAGCCCGCACCAGATGCGTCCCGACTGCGAGGCGAAGTCCGAGACGTCCCAGGCGGCGACGTCCAGGGCGGGCAACGACGGCACGGACGCACCGCCCGAGGGTGTGGGGGCAGCAGGTGTCGAAGCGCTGGGAGCCACCGACGGTGTGGCTGACGTGGGCGTCGTCGTCGAGGGGATGGCCGAGGCACTGGCGGTGACAGCGGGCGCGGTGAGGGTGGGCGTCGTGGGGTCTGTCGGACCTCCGGGTGAGCACGCCCCCACCGCGAGCAGCAGGGCGACGGTGACGATGGGGACGCGTCCGCTGGGCATGGCGAACCTCCGTGGTCTGTTGCCTCCAATTCTCCCACCGACCAGGGCGGACGGAGTAGCTTCGCGGGCAGGATCACGCCTGCGAGGAGCCCCCATGACCGCCGCCCCCACGCGCCGCAACGACTTCCCGACCTGGTGGCGCAACGCGGTGGTCTACCAGATCTACCCGCAGCTTCGCGGACGCCAGCGGTGACGGCGTCGGCGACATCGCCGGCATCCGCGCCCACCTGCCCTGCGGCGCCGTGGCTTCCCCAACCCGCGGACGCGACAGTGCTCGTCGCGAGCGGGCCGCTGGCGTCCGACGGTTCACTGCCCACCGACACGTCCGTCTGGCTGGATGTCACGTCCTGACCTCCGGCTGAGGCGAAAGACTGGGTGGCCCACAGTGTGGGCGACCCCCCGGGACGACGAATAGTCCGTACTTTTGGTTCCCTCGGCTTCGCAAGACGCCCACAGGAAGGCACTCCCGTGACCCGACCCCCCGCTTTCCCCGCCCTGGCCCTCAAGATGTGCGCCGCCCTGGTCGCGCTGATGAGCGGCGTGATCGCCGCCCCCACGGCCCAGGCCGCGCCCGCCAGCCCCGATCCCGCGCTGGTCGGCAAGACCTTCACCATCGCCACCGACACCACCTTCGCGCCGTTCGAGTTCCGCGACACCGGCGGTGAGCTGACCGGCATCGACATGGACCTCATCCGCGAGGTGGCCAGGCGCGGCGGCTTCACCGTCGACATCACCTCGGTCGGCTTCGACGCCGCCCTGCAGGCGGTCCAGTCCGGGCAGGCCCAGGGCGTCATCGCCGGTATGTCGATCACTGACGCACGAAAGAAGGTCTTCGACTTCTCCGACCCCTACTTCGAGTCGGGCATCCAGATGGCCGTCGCCATGGACTCGTCGATCGCTTCCTACGCCGACCTCAAGGGCGCCACGGTCGTCGCCAAGACGGGCTCCGAGGGCCTGGCCTTCGCCCAGTCGATCGCCGGGACGTACGGGTTCACCGTCAAGGCGCTCGCCCAGGCCGACACCATGTACTCCGAGGTCAAGGCCGGCAAGGCCGTCGCCGTGTTCGACGACTACCCGGTGCTTGCCTACGGCATCAAGCAGGGCAACGGCCTCAAGGCCGTCACGCCCAAGGAACCGGCGGGCAGCTACGGATTCGGGGTCAAGTTGGGCGAGAACGCAGCCCTGCTGGCCGCCTTCAACGCCCAGCTCGCGGCCATGAAGGCCGACGGTGCCTACCAGAAGATCCTCGACACCTATCTGGACGCCGGCAGCTCCCCGTCCAGCGCGCCGACCACGTCCGGGATCGATCCGAAGGTGCAGGGCAAGACCTTCGCGATCGCGACCGACACCACCTTCGCCCCCTTCGAGTTCCGCAACACCGCAGGTGAGCTGACCGGAATCGACATGGACCTGCTCCGCGCGATCGCCAAGCGCAAGGGCTTCTCGGTCGACATCAAGTCGGTGGGCTTCGACGCGGCCCTGCAGTCGCTGCAGGCCGACCAGGTGCAGGGCGTGATCGCCGGCATGACGATCACCGACAAGCGCAAACTGATCTTCGACTTCTCGGAGCCCTACTTCGACTCCGGCATCCAGATGGCCGTCGAAGAGAACAGCAGCATCACCAGCTACGCCGACCTCAAGGGCAAGACCGTCGTGGCCAAGACCGGCGCGGAAGGCCTGGCGTTCGCCGAGTCGATCGCTGACCAGTACGGCTTCACCGTGAAAGCGCTGGCCCAGGCCGACACGATGTACTCCGAGGTCAAGGCCGGCAATGCGGTCGCGGTGTTCGACGACTATCCGGTGCTGGCCTACGGCATCAAGCAGGGCAACGGCCTCAAGGCCGTCACCCCCAAGGAGGCGGGTGGCCAGTACGGGTTCGCCGTCAACAAGGGCAAGAACGCCGACCTGCTCGCGGCCTTCAACGCCGGTCTCGCCGAGATGAAGGCCGACGGTTCGTACCAGACACTGATCGACGGTTACCTCAAGGCGCCCCAGGTCACCGAGGACCAGAACTTCTGGGGCCTGTTGACCTCCAGCCTTCCCGCGCTGCTCAAGGGCCTGGGCATGACGCTCCTCGCCACCGCCCTCTCGCTGGTCTTCGCCGCCATCCTCGGCCTGCTCTTCGGCTTCTTCAAGGTCAGCCCGGTGCGCGTCCTTCGCCTGTTGGCGACGGTCTACGTCGACATCTTCCGGGGGACGCCGTTGCTCGTCCAGGCGTTCTTCTTCTACTTCGGGTTGCCCTCGCTGGGCATCAAGCTGGACGTCCTCCCGGCCGGCATCCTGACCCTGTCGCTCAACGCCGGCGCCTACATGACCGAGATCGTCCGAGGGGGTATCCAGTCGATCGATCCCGGGCAGATGGAGGCGTCCCGATCCCTCGGCCTGAACTGGCTCACGTCGATGAGGCGTGTCGTCGTGCCCCAGGCCGTCAAGGTCATGACGCCGTCGTTCATCAACCAGTTCGTCATCACGCTGAAGGACACGTCGCTCCTGGCCGTCCTCGGCCTGGCCGAGCTGACCTACCAGGGCCAGCAGATCATCGCCCGCAACTTCCGTAGTGCCGAGATGTGGTTGATCGTCGGCGCCCTCTACCTCATCGTCATCACCGCCCTGACCAGACTCTCCAACGTCGTCGACAAGAAGGTGAACAAGTGACTGCCGCCACCAGCCGCAAGCCGCTGATCGAGGTCAAGGACCTCCACAAGTCCTTCGGGTCGCTCGAGGTGCTCAAGGGCATCAACGTCACCGTGGGCGAGGGGGAGGTCGTCACGGTCATCGGGCCGTCCGGGTCGGGCAAGTCGACCTTCCTGCGCTGCCTCAACAAGCTGGAGGAACCGACCAGCGGGACGATCATCTTCGAGGGTGTCGACCTCACCGCGCCCAGCACGAAGATCGACGAGGTGCGCCAGCGCATCGGCATGGTCTTCCAGCACTTCAACCTGTTCCCGCACATGACCGCCGCCGAGAACATCCGGCTCGCGCCGGTCGAGTTGAAGCGCGCGTCCAAGGCTGAGGCGCAGGCCCAGGCGGTCGCCCTGCTGGAGCGGGTGCAACTCGCCGACAAGGTCGACACCCGGCCCGCCAAGCTGTCGGGCGGGCAGAAGCAGCGTGTCGCCATCGCCCGCGCGTTGGCCATGAAGCCCGACGTCATGCTGTTCGACGAGGCGACGAGCGCGCTCGATCCCGAGATGGTCGGCGAGGTGCTGGCCGTGATCCGGCAGTTGGCCACCGAGGGCATGACCATGGTCATCGTCACCCACGAGATGGGCTTCGCCCGCGAGGTGAGCGACCGCGTCCTCTTCATGGCCGAGGGCGTGATCGTCGAGCAGGGGACGCCGTCCGAGATCTTCGGCTCGCCCAAGGAGGCGCGCACGAAGGACTTCCTCGCGAAGGTCCTCTGACGTCGCGTGCTCTGACGCTCCGAGGGGCGTTCCTGTGGACGGTCTCACCCTGACGGGGGGATGCCGCTAGCGTCAGGGCTCCGGAACAATGGTCCGGAACCGCGACGAGTCAACCGAGCCGCGGCCATCAACTCTGACAGTGGAGGCCCGCGTGCCCGTGACTCTGGGATCCAGCGGCTGGCTCGTGTTCGACCTCGTCATCCTGCTCTACTGGGCCTTCGTCATCATCCTCATCGTGGCCGAGGACCGCGACCCCACCGCCGCCCTCGGCTGGCTGCTCGTCCTCGTCTCACTGCCCTTCGTCGGGCTGGTCATCTACTTCTTCTTCGGACGCAACTGGCCCGTGATCAGCCAACGTTCCGCGAAGGTGAAGCACGTCAAGGCGACGACTGCGTCCTTCATGAAGGGGGTGCACGGACGCCACCGCGAGCGCGCGCTCGCCTTCACCGGGGCCCTCGCGAGGCCGTGGGTCCAGCGCAACGTCAACCTGATCGAGAAGACCGTCGCCACGCCGCCCATGCCCGTGCGCACGTGTGAGGTCTATGGCGACGGCGCCGAGTACTTCGACGTGTTGCTCGCCGACCTCGCCGGGGCGAAGCGGTTCGTGCACATGAGCTACTTCATCTGGGGACGCGACGAGCTCACCGCCCGCATCACCGCCACCCTCCTCGACCGCCTCGCGGCCGGCGTCGAGGTGCGCATCCTGAACGACTTCGTCGGATGCCTCACCTACAAGAAGGACGAACTGAAGCGCCTCGAGGCGGCCGGCGCCATGATCGGCAGCGACCTCACCGGCATCGCCCGCCTCAACTACAGCAATCACCGCAAGATCACCGTCGTGGACGCCGAGATCGGCCACAGCGGCGGCTTCAACGTCGGTCAGGAGTACATCGACGGCGGGAAGCGGTTCCCGGCCTGGCGCGACACCGGCATCAGGATGACCGGCCCCGGGGTGGCCGACCTGGAGAAGCTGTTCGACATGCGATGGCTCGAGGCGCAGCAGGAGAACCTCTTCGACGCCAGGTACTTCCCCGACCCGGCCCTGCCGTCGGGCGAGATCATGGTGCAGACCGTCCACCACGGGCACGACGACCCGTGGCACTCGGTGACGCGCTCCTACCAGGTCGCCATCAGCGGGGCCCGCGACCGGATCCAGGTGCAGACCCCCTACTTCGTCCCTGATCCCACCACCATGGACGTCCTGCTGAACGCCGCCGCCAGCGGCGTCCAGGTCGACCTGATGACCACCTCGTGGCTCGACAAGAAGTTCCCCTGGTGGGCGGCGGAGTCGTTCTTCGAGGACTTCCTCGAGGCAGGCGGACGCATCTTCCAGTGGCAGAAGGGCTTCTTCCACGCCAAGTCGATCACCATCGACGGCGAGGCCTGCGCCATCGGCACCCTCAACCTCGACATCCGCAGCCTCAAGATCAACAAGGAACTGATGGTCTGGGTCTACGACCGCGACATCGCCGCCCTACACGAGCAGATCTTCCTGAACGATCTGCGTGACTGCCGCGAGTTGACGCTGGACGAGGTGCACTCGTGGGGCCGCGTCCGGCGGTTCCGCAATTCCTTCGCGAGACTCTTCTCGAACCTGCTCTGACCCCATTGACCATCGGCTGACCGCACGACCCAGGAGGACCCCGTGACCGCACCCGTAGCCCCTGACGCGCAGGATTCGCGGGCCGTGGCGTCCCCCGGACGTCGGGTCGGCGGACTGGTCGCCCTCGGTCTGGTCGCGAGCCTCGCCGCCGGCGCCCTGGGCGGTTACGTCGCGGGGCTCGGTGGCCGCGACAACACCTGTGACGTCGTCCGGTTGACCCGGGCCGCGCTCCCCGCCGTGGTGACGATCTTCGCCCAGGGGGCGACCGGGTCGGGCTCGGGCTCGGGCGCCATCCTCACGTCGGACGGTGCGATCGTCACCAACGACCACGTCATCGACACCGCCGGCACCAGCGGACGCATCAGCGTCCTCCTCAACAGTGGCGAGGTCAAGGACGCCACCATCGTGGGCACCGACCCGAAGACCGACCTCGCGGTGTTGAAGATCGACGCGTCGGGGTTGCCGACGCTCAGCCTCGGTGACGACTCGGGCCTGCGGGTCGGCCAGCAGGTGGTCGCCATGGGCGCCCCGCTCGGCCTGTCGGGCACGGTCACGTCGGGCGTCGTCAGCGCCCTGAATCGCGACGTCCTCGCCCCGGTCGGGGCGGGCGGCACGACGGTTCTCGCCAGCAGCATCCAGACCGATGCGGCGATCAACCCCGGCAACTCCGGCGGCGCGCTGGTCGCCTGCTCCGGGCGCCTGGTCGGCATCAACACTGCGATCTCCACCGTCCCCGACTCGAGCGGCGTGGCGAGCGGTGGCAGCGTCGGTATCGGCTTCGCGGTGCCCGCGAGCATCGTTCGCCGGATCACCGACGAACTCATCGCCGACGGCCGCGCGACGCACCCCTCGTTCGGCCTCACCCTGTCAGAGGTGCCGGCCGGCACCACCGAGACCCTGGGTGGGCAGCCGGGCATGTTCGTCCAGGCCGTCCGGGCAGGAGGGCCCGCAGCGGACGCCGACATCCGCACCGGCGACGTCATCATCACGATCAACGGTGAGCAGGCGAACTCGTTCACCGTCGGACGCTTCCTCGCCCGCGCGTCCGTGGGTGACACGGCCGAGGTCGGGGTCTTCCGGACGGGCAAGGTGGCGACCCTGCCGGTCGTGCTCGGCGAGGCGCCGTAGTCGCGTCTCAGGACGGGAACGTCGGCCGCGACTGCAGCAGGTCCAACCCCAACCCGGACGCCAGGAAGCGCGCCGCCAACTGTCCCCGGACGCTGTTGCCCGCCGCGTCCAGGGGTGGTGACCACGTGCCGAGACCGCCCTTGCCGGGCGAGACGGTCACGATGCCGCCCGAGATCCCGCTCTTGCCCGGCTGCCCTATGTCGTAGAGCCAGTCCCCGGACGTCTCGTACAGCCCGGCCGTGAGCATGACCGCGAGCGTGTGGTGGCACGTGGCCGGATCGACCACCCGCTCGGACGTGAACGGGTTCACCCCGCCGTCGGCGAGCGTGGCCCCCATGTCGGCCAGGTCCACGGCCGTGGCCAGCAGGCACGACTGCCGCGTGTACAGGTCGAGCGCCAACTCGGGGTCGCACCCCAGCAGGCCGCGCTGGTGCAGCAACCAGACGAGCGCGCGATTGGCGTAGTTGCTCGCCGAGGCGGACGCGTAGACCTCCTCGTCGAACCCGAGCGGGTGTCCGGCGAATCGCGAGAGGCCGTCGACGAGGGCGTCCCATTTCTGTTCGCCCTCACCGGGCACGTGGCTGGTGGTGACGATGGCCCCGGGATTGACCATGGGATTCGTGCGTCCGTCGGGCGATCGTTCGACGGCGGACGCCGCGTTGAACGCCAGTCCGGTCGCGTTGACTCCGATGCGTTCGCGGGCCTTGTCAGGGCCCAGTTCCTGGGCCACCAGGGCAAACACGAAGGGTTTGGCGACGCTCATCAGCGTGAACGGGACGTCCGCGTCCCCGGCGGTGAACCGGCGTCCATCGGCGGTGACGAGGCAGATCCCGAAGGCGTCCACGTCGGCGCGGGCCAGCGCCGGATAGACCTGCGAGACCGCACCCTCGTGGGCTGCCGAGAACCGCTCGTGGGCCTCGGCGATCAGCCCGTCGATCCGTCCGGACCCCGGCAGGTCGCCCGTGGAGACGAAGGGTGCCGGGGCTTCACCCAGGTCGGGGATCACTTCACGCTCGGCAGGTAGCCGGGGCCGAGGGGAATGCCGAGGACGAACCACAGCAGAAACATGACGACCCACACGACGAGGATGACCACGGCGTAGGGAAGCATCAGCGCGATGACGGTGCCGATGCCCGACTTCTTGTCGTAGCGCTGCGCCACGGTCACGATGAACGGCAGGTAGACCATCAGCGGGGTCAGTGCGTTCACGGGAGAGTCGGCGACGCGATAGGCGGCCAGCAGCGTCTGTGGCGCCACTCCGAGCCGGATGAACAACGGCACGAAGATCGGGGCGAAGATCGCCCACTTCGGCAACGATCCCGGCATGATCACGTCGAGCAGGACGATCACGAGGATGAACCCGATCAGCAGGGGGATGGCCCCGATGTTGGCCTGTTCGAGCAGGTGGGCGAGCGAGCCGGCGATGACCTGGGGCAGACGCGTCCAGTTGAAGTAGGCGATGAACTGGCTGATCATCAGCAGCATCAGCACCATGCCGCCGAGGCCCTGGAAGGTCTTGGTGATGGCGGCGATCACGGCGTTGGCGGACTTCATGGTGCCCGCCCCGACCCCGTAGCAGACGCCCGACACCAGGAAGGCCAGCATGATGATGAACAGCAGGCTGTCCATGAAGGGCGTGTTGCCGATGATGGCACCGGTCTCGGGATCGCGCAGGGGCGCGCCCGGCAGGAACGTGGCCAGCGACACGATGGCCAGCACCACGAGCAGCCCGATGAGGGCGAACCGCGAGCCCTTCTTGTCGGCTGCCTCGTCGAGCGTGACCTCCTGGGTGGCTCCCTCGCCGGCGTCCTCGGGCTTCCAGGGGCCGAGTCGCGGTTCGACGTAGCGCTCGGTGATGAGGGCGGTGACGAACGACATGATCAGCGAACTCGCGATCATGAAGTAGTAGTTGGCGGCGATGGTGATCGGCGTCCCCCCGGCCACCGCGATCGACTCGTTGGCGATCTCGGTGATCATCGCGTCCGTGGGGGTGAACATGACGTTGACCATGAAGATGGCCGCAACACCTGCGAACCCGGACGCCAACCCGGCGAGCGGGTGACGTCCGACGCTCGCGAACGCCGCCGCAGCGAGCGGGATCAGGATCAGGTAGCCGGCGTCCGACGCGATCGAGGAGATGACGCCCACGAGCACGAGCATGAAGGTCAGTGCCCACTTGGGGGCACTCCTCACCAGGCGTCTGATCAGCGACCCCAGCAATCCGGCCTCCTCGGCCACGCCGGCGCCCATCATCGCGATGAACACAACGGCGACCACGCTGAAGCCGGCGAAGTTGTTGACGAACGACGAGAAGATGAAGCGGACGCCGTCGACGGACACGAGGTTCCTGATGCTGACGACCTCTTCGATGATCGTCCAGTCCTCGTCGTAGGGGGCGTCCGGGGAACTGATGCCCGGCTGGGTCGTGTCCTCGTAGTAGTCGTACTCGGGGGCGCCTTCGCTGACGGGGACGGCCACCTGCTCGGTGACGCTCCAGCCGATCGCGTTCAGCACCCATGACAGGGCGATGACGAGCAGGATCAGGTAGGCGAACATCAGCACCGGGTGCGGCACCTTGTTGCCGATCCGCTCGACGGCGCCCAGCAAGCCCTTCGGTTCGGTTGCGTCCACAGTTGCAGTCGTGGCCATGATGCGTCCCCCTGATGTGACGTGGACGGGGGTGCGGAGGTGACCGCACGACCTGGACCCGTCCTGGCCACACCCTAGAAAGCGAAGAACGGACGCAGCATCACCCGTGCTGGGTGAGACTGCGTCCGCTCGTGTGTGTCGGAGGCGGGTTCTCGAGGGCGAGGTGATCACCCCGGAAGGATCAGAGGCCGAGCACCAGCTTCTTCGCGGCGGCGAACTCCTCGGCCGAGAGGAGGCCCTTCTCGGCGAGGCTGGCGAGGCGCTCGAGTTGGGCCAGCGGATCGACAGCCTCGGGGGCTGCCGCGACCGGCGCAGCCTGGACGGGCGCGGCCTGCACGGGCTGCTGGGCGGCGACGGCGCGGGCGACTGCCGCGTCCAGGGCTTCCTGCTGCTGCTGGGCCTCGAAAGCGGCGGCGTTCTGGGCCTGGGCGGCTGCGGCGGCCTGCTTCTGCGCCGAATTGCCGGCGACGGTGGTGGCGGTCTTGGTGATGACGGCGGTGCGGGCTGCGGTGCCGATCAGGCTCCTGCGACGGACCATGACTTCTCCTCGGGTGGGATGGGAATGCGGGGGTGGAGGCGCGGACGGGTGAACTCAGCCGCCGATGCCAGAGGCGATGATGCCCGTGACGACGACCGAGGTGATGGTGACCGTCGAGAATCCGGCGACGATCATCTTGGGAAGGATCTCGCCCTCGATGGCGGCGACCTCCTCGGGTGTGCGGCCTGCGCCCTTCGCGGCTTCCTGCGACAGGATCATCGTGCCGGGGAAGCCGTAGAGAGAGGTGAGCCCGATGGCGACGGACATGGGGACGGAGTAGCCCACGAGCTTTCCGACGAGCGCCGAGAAGACGATGATCCCGGCGACGCCGAACACGAACACGAGCAGCAGCGGCCACGCGAGGGCGGCCACATCGGCGGGCTTGACGGTGGCAAGCGGGCCGAAGACGAGGATCATGATGGCGATCATCATCAGGCCGAGGGAGTCGATCCCGGAGAGGACCGACGGCTTGAAGATGCCGGTGGCGCGCAACGTGATGCCCAGGATGAGGGCCACCACGAAGGTGTTGAGGACGCCGTCGGTGAGGTTGTTGATACCGATCGACACCAGGACGGTCAGGCCCACGACGAACAGCGTCCCGGCGGTGGTCCTGAAGGCGGCGGGCAACTTGGACGCACTCGCTGCGGCGGCGTCCTCGACCACCGGGGCGGCGAGGTTGCCGGCGTCGTACTCGGCCGACAGACGGGCCGCTTCCTTCTTGAGGATGATCGACGTGAGCGGGAAGCCCACCAGACCCTGCAGGGCCGCGATGAGCACGGGGAACACGGCGACCGAGGTGAGGCCGATGTTGAGCGCGGCGTCCTGGATGATCAGCACCGAGATCGTGCCGCCCGACAGGGCGCCGGTGCCGGCGATCACGTAGTCGAGGGCGGACGCGACGTTGTCGTAGACGCCGTCCTTCACGCCACCGCCGAAGATCAGGCCGGCGATCAGCAGGAAGATGCCGATGCCGATGACGGTGGCAAAGCCGATGACGAACGTCTTCCACTGCCGCTTGAAGTCGTCGAGGCTGATCGAGGTGCCGAGGTGCACGATGATGAAGCCCACCACGACCCCGGCGAGCGCCAGCAGCGACGAGCTGGTGAGCAGGTCTTCAGGGAAGATGCCCGTGAGGAATCCGATGAGGAAGATGATCGAGGCCACGAACAGTGACGACAGCAGCGATTTGGTCTTCTTCGCGATGAAGTCGCTGACCGTCCACACCGCCATGATCACGACGAATGCGAGAACCGGATTCATGTGTTCTTCCCTTGACTAGGCAATACGACCGTGAGCAATTCTGCCGTACCCGGTGGCGGGAGGCATCACCCGCCAAGGGTGAGGATGGCTAGAACGACCAGATGGCAGGCACCAGGAAGATGCCCACCAATCCGTACAGCAGGACGAGCGGAAGCCCGAGCTTCCAGTAGTCACCGAACCGGTACCCGGCCGCCTCCTGCACCATCAGGTTGGCCGGAGTGGCCACCGGGGTGAGCAGCGCGGCCGCCGAGAACACGGCGATGGCGATCAGCACGGGCAGGGGCGAGATGCCCATCTGCGTCGAGGCCGCCAGTCCCACCGGGATGACGATCAGTGCGGTGGCCGTGTTGCTGATGAGCTGGCCGAGCACCGTGGTGATGATCCACAGCCCCAGCAGCAGGACGGCGGGGCCGGCGTCCCCGACGAGTTTCACGAGCGCCTCGGCGAGTTGCTGGGCCGCGCCGCTCGAGACCATCGCTGTCGACAGCGACATCATCCCCCCGACCATGATCAGGGTCGTCCACGAGATGCCGCGGTAGGCCTGTTCCACGTTCACCATGCGGAAGACCACCATGGCGAGGCCGGCGCCGATGCCGACGACGGCAGCGGGGACGAGGCCGGTGGCGAGCAGGACGACCATCGCAGCCAGGACGGCGATGGCCCGCCACGCGCCGGCACCCAGCGGCACCGCCTGCCGGCGGACCGTCTCGGGGTCGTCGACGGCGATCAGGTTGGGATCCTTGGCGGCGTTCTCCAGAGCGTCCCATTCGCCCCTCAGGAGCAGGCTGTCGCCGGTGCACAGCTTGTGCGGGCCCTCGATGATGTTGCCCCGGTGGTACATCGCGGCGACGACCAGGCGTCCGCTCTCGGTGACCATGCCGCGGTGCACAGCGTCCCCGATGAACTCCGAGCGCGGGGGCACGAGGAATTCCGCGACACCCCGCGTCCGGCCCAGCGCGACGTCGGGGTCGCCCTGCAACCCGTAGTGGGACGCGAGTGTGCGTCCGTGGTCGCCCAGGTCGCGCAGGGTGGTGGCGGCCGTGCGGTGCGGCACCAGCCGTGAACTGAGCAGCAGCACGATGACGATCGTCCCGACGAGCAGCGGCGCCCCGGCCAGGGCGATGCTGAACAGGCCGAGTTCGCCGACGCCGGCCGAGGCCGCTGCGTCCGAGACGACGACGGTCACGGGTGAGCCCGTCAGCATCAGGAGTGACCCGGCGTGGGCGGCGAAGGCTGCCGGCATCAGGAGTTCCGAAGGTGACCGCTTCGCCCGTAACGCCATCATGACCGCGACCGGGCTGAGCGCGGCGACCGAGCCGTTGGGACTGATGAGGGCCGTGAGCAGCGCCACCATGATCATGACCGTGACGAACAGACGCGTCCGACTCTCGCCGGCCAGGGCCATGGCTTTCTCACCGACCCACGCGGTCACCCCTGTCGCGTTCAACGCCTCGCTGACAACGAACAACGCGCCGATGAACAGGACCGTCGGGTCGCCGAAGCCGGCGAAGGCGACGTTCAGGTCGAGCACCCCGGACGCCCACAGCGCGAGCGGCACGAGCAACGCCACGACAGCTGCGGGCAACTTGTCGATGACGAAGACGATCACCGCCGCCCCGAGGACGAGCAGGGTGATGAGGCTGTCACTCATGGGCGCTTCTCTCGATCAGTGGGTACAGCCTGGCCCAGCTCACTCTCCGGTGAGCTCTGCCTCGAGTTCTTTTTCGTCCGCCTCCGACAGCGAGGTCTTCAGCAGGGTGCCGCCGAATTCGGCCATGCCGGACGCGAACTTGTCCTCGGTCACCTTACTGGCCATGATCACGACCGCCGCCTTGCCGGGTTCCAGCAGACCATCGACCTGGTTCTGGAAGGCGCGGTTGATACCCGCCCGCCCGGCGATACCACTGAGGGCGCCCATGGCGCCGCCGAAGAGCAGGCCGAAGCCGGGGATGAGGAACAGCATTCCGAGGATCATGCCCCAGAGGGCTCCTGAAGCGGTGGACGCCCCGACGATCGACCCGGGGGTCTCGATGTGCTTGCGGCCCTTCGCGTCCACGTTCACGACGGCGAGGCCGGTGAGCTGCAGGACGAAGTCCCGACGCAGGTCGAGCACCCGGTCGTAGGCCTTCTCTGCCGTCGCCTCGTCGTCGTAGCCGATGATGATGAGTTCTGACACGTGTCCTCCTCCTGCCTGGGCCACCCGGTGCGGTGGCGTGCCCAGCCTCCCCGAGGGCACCGGGGGACGCATCACCCCTCACGGGTGATCGCATCGCAGCGCCGCTGCGCCACGATGGGTCCAACCCGGACGAGAGGCAGCCACCGTGACCAGCCGCGTGATTCCCGACGCCACCTGCGGTGCCGCGTCCGGGTCGGGTGCTGGGCATCGGTGGGCCGGCGTCCGACTTCTCGTCGAGGGCGAACTCACGGCGACCGTGCTGGACGAACTGGAGGGTTTCGGCGTCCGCGCCGAGGGCTCCGGACTGGTCCTGGAAGGTGACCTGCCTGATCAGACCGCCTTGTGGGGTGTGTTGCGGCGCCTGCACGCCGCCGGCCTGGCCATCTGCGCCGTGGAACGGATTGAGCACCCCGCCCCACGCCGCGGCGCGGCCGGGCCGCGCAGCGATGGTCGCGAACGCACCGTCCGGATCGAGGTCGACGGCGGCGTGACCGCCCTGCTGGCAGACCTGACCGGCGGCGTCGTCCGTCCCGGGGGCCATCCGATGGCGCTGGAGGTGAGGGTTGTCGATGACGACGACCTGATCGCGGTGCTCGACGACATCGACACCCTGGGCCTCACCGTGCGCTCGGTGGATGCCCGGGGGGTTGGACGCGAGTGGGTAGACGCGCGCAGGTGACCCGATGGCGAGCGGATACGGTTCACGTGGGTCAATCGACTGGTGGAGGGGGCCCGGCATGAATGACGTCGCGCGAACCCTGCCGATCGGTGTGCCCGGCGTCCTGCCCCGTTCAGAGACGTTCGTCCCGCGTGACCGGGTGAACCGCCTGCTCACGCAGGCGTCGACGCGTCCGCTCACGATCGTCACCGGCCCCGGAGGGGTCGGCAAGTCACTGGCCGTGGCCGACTGGGTCGACCGGGGTCCGGCCGCCGCGATCTGGGTGTCACTCATCGAGTCGGTGCGCACACCTGAAGCCATCTGGGCCAAGTGCATGGACGCCCTGCGCGCACGACTGGGCATCGAAGCCCTCGACGGCATCACCGTGCCCCAACTGATGGAAGCGTCCACGCTCGAGGCCATAGCCCATCGCGCGGGTGGACGTCTGGTCGTCGTGCTCGACAACTTCGGACGCATGGACGACGCCGCCGGACTCGCCGCGATCGACACGGTGCTGCGAGACCCCCCGCGCGGCGTGCACCTCGTCCTGATCTCGCGGCACGACCCGGCGTTGTCGCTGCACCGCCTACGGCTCAGGGGCCAACTCGCGGAGGTCCGCTTCAGCGACCTCGCGTTCACCCTCGATGAGGCACGGGCACTCCTGAAGCGTTGGGACGTCGTGCTCTCCGACGCCGCCGTCGGACGCCTCCTCGCCGCCACCGGAGGTTGGGCGGCAGCACTCCACCTCGCCGCCCTCAGCCTGCGCGACGCCGACGACCCCGAGCGGGTACTCGACCGGTTCGACGGCGGAAACCTCCTGGTGTCTGACTACCTCTGGGACGAGGTGCTCGGCATCCTCCCGCCCGATGTCAACGACCTGCTCATGCGGACGTCGGTGTCGTCGCACCTCTGCGGGTCGCTCGCCCGGGCGTTGAGCGGCAACCCGGACGCCGACGCCATCCTGCGCCGACTCGCCCGCGACGAACTGCTCGTCGAAGACCACGAGAGGCCGGGGTGGTTCACCAGCCATTCCCTGCTCCAGCGCATGCTGCACTCCCGACTCGTGGGGGCGGACGCCGACCTCGAGACCGAGTTGCAGCGCGTCGCCGTCCACTGGTTCGAGCGCCACGGCGACGGGCTGGAAGCCCTGACCACGCCATCGCGACCCGCGACTGGGACTTCGTCGGCCAGGTGGCGACGCGGTCCGGGGCGCCCGTCCTGTTCATGGGCGACCGCGCAGGGGTCGCAACGGTCCTCGCCACCATCCCGCCGGCATCAGCCCATGACCACCCCGAGGTGGCGGCGGCGCTCGCCTTCCGTTCCTACATCGTGGGCGACCCTGCCGGAGTGGCCACGATGGCCCAGTTCGCGGAGGCCAAGTTGGCGTCCCTGCCTGCCGGACGCCGCGACCTCGCCACGGTGACCCTCAGAGTCGCGGAGAGTGCCCAGTCGCACCGAGGTGGCGACTCCCCGGCCGCCCTGGCCGCGTCCATCGAGGCCGAGACCATCCTGTCGAGGCTGTCGGAGTCCGAGGCGCACGCCTGGGCCATCGCACGCCCGGCCGTGGCCGGCATCCGCGCCACCGCTGAACTGTGGAGCGGCAACGTCGAAGGGGCCAGCACCCTGATGTCGAGCGTCGCGGTGCAGGCGCCCGACACGATCCGACGCGGCTACCAGGGCACGTACTTCCTCGGCATCTGGGCGCTCGCCGAAGCGCTGCGCGGAGTCGCGATCCCATCCTCTCGGGCCAGGGCGCTGGAGGCTCTCGACATCGCTCGGGACGCGGGTCGCCTGCACGTGCACGAGTCGCAGTACGCCTGGCTGGCGTTGACGGTCGCGGAGCTGTCGCGCGGCGACGTTGCGGCTGCCAGGGCGGG
>CALKHV010000044.1 GCA_937988865.1 uncultured Propionibacteriaceae bacterium
GTCGAGGTCTGCTTCGCCTCGCGGATGCCGATGATGTCGACCTGCTCGCCGGTCTTGACGATGCCGCGCTCGATGCGGCCGGTGATGACGGTGCCACGACCGGTGATCGTGAAGACGTCCTCAACGGGCATGAGGAAGGGCTTGTCGGTCTCGCGCACGGGCTGCGGGATGTATTCGTCCACAGCGTCCATGAGCTCGAGGATCGACTCGGTCCACTTGGCGTCGCCATTCATGGCCGGGAAGGCGGCAACCTTGACGACGGGGCAGTTGTCCCCGTCGAATTCCTGGTTGGTCAGGAGCTCGCGGACCTCCATTTCGACGAGCTCGATGAGCTCCTCGTCGTCAACCATGTCGCACTTGTTGAGGGCGACCACGATCGCGGGGACGCCGACCTGGCGGGCGAGCAGCACGTGCTCACGCGTCTGGGGCATCGGGCCGTCGGTGGCGGCGACCACGAGGATCGCACCGTCCATCTGGGCCGCGCCGGTGATCATGTTCTTGACGTAGTCGGCGTGGCCGGGGCAGTCGACGTGCGCGTAGTGGCGCGCCTCGGTCTGGTACTCGACGTGCGCGATGGAAATCGTGATGCCACGCTGACGCTCTTCAGGAGCCTTGTCGATCTGGTCGAAGGCCGAGATGGCGTTCAGGGTGGGGTACTTGTCGTGGAGCACCTTCGTGATCGCCGCGGTGAGCGTGGTCTTGCCGTGGTCGATGTGTCCGATGGTGCCGATGTTGCAGTGCGGCTTTGTCCGCTCGAACTTGGCCTTTGCCACTTGGGCTCCTTCTGGATTGTCCCCACGCGGTTCGCGGGGCGCATGATTTCTGTGCCCTCCGGGATGGACTCCCTCGGGGTAGGACGTGCGTGGTCTCGTCTGGTCGACAGACCCGTCCAAGTTTTGTGCACCCGGCGTCCAGAGTCAAACTGGATACCGGGGCGGGGACCGTCGGGAGACGCGCTCGGCGTCCCCCGACGGACGTGGATCAGACGGTTCCGCGCGCCTTCGCGATGATCTCTTCGCTGACGTTCTTCGGCACCTCGCCGTAGGAGTGGAACTCCATGGAATAGGACGCCTGGCCCGAGGTCTTCGACCGGAGGTCCCCGACGTAGCCGAACATCTCCGACAGCGGGACGAGAGCGCGGACGACGCGGTTGCCGTGCAGTTCGTCCATGCTCTGGATGTGGCCGCGGCGGGCGTTGAGGTCACCGATCACGGTGCCGAGGTAGTCCTCGGGGGTGGTGACCTCGACCGCCATCAGCGGCTCGAGCAGCGCCGGGTCAGCCCGGCGTGCGGCCTCCTTGAAGGCCATCGAACCGGCGATGCGGAACGCGAGTTCCGAGGAGTCGACGTCGTGGTAGGCGCCATCGACGAGGGTCACCTTGATGTCCTCGACCGGGTAGCCGGCCAGCACGCCGAACTGCATGGCGTCCTGGATGCCGGAGTCGACCGCGGGGATGTATTCGCGGGGGATGCGTCCACCGGTGACACCGTTGACGAACTCGTACCCGCTGCCGGCCTCGGTGGGCTCCAGGCTGATGATGACGCGGCCGTACTGGCCCGAGCCACCGGACTGCTTCTTGTGGGTGTACTCGACCTTCTCGACCGCGCGACGAAGCGTCTCGCGGTAGGCCACCTGCGGCTTGCCGATGTTGGCCTCGACCTTGAACTCGCGCTTCATGCGGTCGATCAGCACCTCGAGGTGCAGCTCGCCCATGCCCGCGATGATCGTCTGACCGGTCTCGTCGTCGGTGTGGACGCGGAAGGTCGGATCCTCCTCGGCGAGGCGCTGGATCGCCATCGACAGCTTCTCCTGGTCGGACTTCGTCTTCGGCTCGATGGCCTGCTCGATGACCGGGTTCGGGAACTCCATCGACTCCAGCACGACCGGGTGCGCCGGGTCGCAGAGCGTCTCACCCGTAGTGGTGGCCTTGAGACCCATGACGGCGACGATCATGCCGGCGCCGATCGCGGCGATCTCCTCACGCTTGTTGGCGTGCATCTGGTAGATCTTCCCGATGCGTTCCTTCTTGCCGTTGGTCGAGTTGAGCACCTGGGTGCCGGCCTGCAGGACGCCGGAGTAGACCCGGATGAAGGTCAACTTGCCGAGATGCGGGTCGGCGGCGATTTTGAAGGCCAGGATCGACAGCGGGTCGTCATTGCTGGGGTGGCGCTCGATGACGACCGACTCGTCGCCCGGCTTGAACCCCTTGATGGCAGGGATGTCGAGCGGCGACGGCAGGTAGTCGACGATGGCGTCGAGCAGCGGCTGCACGCCCTTGTTCTTGAACGACGTGCCGCACACGATGGCGTTGCCCTTGTTGGCCAACACGGCGCGGCGAATGGCGGCCTTGATGTCGTCGACGGAAATCGGCTCGCCCGAGTCCTCCGACAACATCCAGATCTCGCCGAACTCATCGTCGACCTCGGCGAGCGCGTGGATGAGCTCCTCGTGGGCCTGGTTCGCAGCGTCCACCATGTCGGCGGGGATCTCGATCGTCTCGAAGTCGACCAGGGCCGGCTTGACGTCGAGTTCCCAGACGTAGGCGCACATCTTCACGACGTCGACGACCCCGCGGAAGGAGTGCTCGGAACCGATGGGGAGCTGGATGACCAATGCGTTGGCGTTCAGACGCTCGCGGACGGTCTTCAGGCAGTGCTCGAACGACGCGCCTGTGCGGTCCATCTTGTTGAAGTAGCAGATGCGCGGGACGCCGTACTTGGACGCCTGGCGCCACACAGTCTGCGACTGCGGCTCGACACCGGCGACGCCGTCGAAGACAGCGACAGCGCCGTCGAGGACGCGCAGTGAACGCTCGACCTCGACCGTGAAGTCGACGTGACCGGGCGTGTCGATGACGTTGATCTGATGGTCGCCCCAGAATGCCGTGGTGGCAGCGGACGTGATCGTGATGCCACGTTCCTGCTCCTGCTCCATCCAGTCCATGGTCGCGGCGCCGTCGTGGACTTCACCGATCTTGTAGTTGATGCCGGTGTAGAACAGCACGCGCTCGGTCGTGGTGGTCTTGCCTGCGTCGATGTGAGCCATGATGCCGATGTTGCGGACATTGGCCAGGTTGGTCTTCAAGTCGATGGCCACGGGGCTTCAACCTCAAATCTTGTGAGTAGTTCTGGTCGGGCAGCGGACGGACACCCGGACGTGCAGGCGCCCCCTCACCGGTCCGGTTCGACAGAACCGGCACCGGCCAGGGGGCGGGAGAAATCACCAGCGGTAGTGCGAGAAGGCCTTGTTGGCCTCGGCCATCTTGTGCGTGTCCTCGCGACGCTTCACCGAGGCGCCGAGACCATTGGACGCATCCAGGATCTCGTTCATCAGGCGCTCGGCCATTGTCTTCTCGCGACGGGCGCGGGAGTAGCTGACGAGCCAGCGCATGGCCAGAGTGTTCGAGCGGGCCGGCTTGACCTCGATCGGCACCTGGTAGGTGGAGCCACCGACGCGGCGGGACTTGACCTCGATGGCCGGCTTCACATTGTCGAGGGCGCGCTTGAGCGTCACCACGGGATCGACACCCGTCTTTGCGCGGGTGCCCTCCAGCGCGGTGTAGACAATGCTCTGGGCTACGGTCTTCTTGCCGCCGATCAGGATCTTGCTGACGAGCTGCGAAACGACGGGCGACCCGTAAACCGGATCAACCATCACGGGGCGCTTGGGCGCCGGACCCTTGCGAGGCATTACTTCTCCTTCTTCGCGCCGTAGCGGCTTCGAGCCTGCTTGCGGTTCTTGACGCCTTGGGTGTCGAGCGAGCCGCGGATGATCTTGTAGCGCACACCGGGAAGGTCCTTCACCCGGCCGCCGCGCACGAGCACCATCGAGTGCTCCTGCAGGTTGTGGCCGACACCGGGGATGTACGCGGTCACCTCGACACCGGAGGAGAGGCGCACGCGGGCCACCTTGCGAAGCGCCGAGTTCGGCTTCTTCGGGGTGGTCGTGTACACGCGAGTGCACACTCCTCGACGCTGGGGGGAGCCCTTGAGCGCGGGCGTCTTGCTCTTGCTGACCTTGTCAGCGCGGCCCTTGCGGACCAACTGCTGGATTGTAGGCACCTGCTTGGTATCTCTTTCGTCTTCGTTGTCTTGGTTTCCCTGGCTCGCGCACGGTCACGCCGCGCCAGGGAACATCGTCACCCGGACGTCATGATCATGTGCCGTGCGAACTCCGCACCGGGGCCTGCACCTCGCAACGTTTAGGTGCCGGCTCGACTGCCAGGGTACGCACACGATGCTCACCAGTGGTGAGCACAGGGTACAAATCTACTCGGTGGGCCCCATACGGGTCAAAACGCGAAGCGGACGGACCCCCACCGGGATCCGCCCGCTCCGTGAAGATCAGCGCATGTCGCCGAAGTCCAGGTCTTCCAACGGCACCGCAGCACCCGTGCCCGACCCGAAATCGTAGTCGAACGGGTCGTAGCTCATCGTGAAGGCGGTGGCCTTGGCCTCGGCCGTCGGCTCCACCCTGATGTTGCGGTAACGATCCAGGCCGGTACCGGCCGGGATCAGCTTGCCCAGGATGACGTTCTCCTTGAGGCCACGCAGCGAGTCGGACTTGCCGTGGATCGCAGCGTCCGTCAACACCTTGGTCGTCTCCTGGAAGGACGCTGCCGACAACCACGACTCGGTCGCCAGTGACGCCTTGGTGATGCCCATGAGCACCGGACGACCCTCGGCGGGACGCCCCCCTTCGTCGACCGCCTTGAGGTTGAACGCCTCGTAGGACTTACGGTCTACGAGCTCACCCGGCATCATCGAGGTCTCGCCCGAGTCGATGACCGTCACGCGACGCAGCATCTGGCGGATGATGATCTCGATGTGCTTGTCGTGGATCGGCGCACCCTGGGTGCGGTACACACGCTGCACCTCTTCGACCAGGTGCTCCTGCACCTTCCGGACGCCACGCACCCGCAGGACATCCTGGGGGTCCATGGTGCCGGCCGTGAGCTGCTGACCGGCAGTCACGTGGTCACCATCCTTGATGGAGTGCTTGCGTCCGTCTGCGTCCTCGAACTCCAGACGCGCACGACGCGGCACGGGGTACTCAAGGTCTTCCTGACCGTCATCACGAACGATGACCAGCTTGCGAGAGCGACTGGTCTCGCTCTCCTCGACGCGGACGCGACCGTCCGCCTCGGAGATCGGCGCCTTGCCCTTGGGCTGGCGTGCCTCGAAGAGTTCCACGACGCGCGGGAGGCCCTGCGTGATGTCGTCGCCTGCCACACCACCGGTGTGGAAGGTACGCATCGTGAGCTGGGTCCCGGGCTCGCCGATCGACTG
>CALKHV010000045.1 GCA_937988865.1 uncultured Propionibacteriaceae bacterium
CCACGGGTTCGAATCCCGTTAGCTCCACCCAATCTCCTCGTGTGCACCACCCATTCGCATGAAGTGCGGTGATGACCGGGCGCCTCATTGAGAAGTGAACGATTCTGCGTCCCCTCCTGCGCCTCACCGTTCCCATCACTGCGCTGCTGCTCGCAGCCTTCGTCGCCGCCCTCCTGGTCGGTGGCCTGCCCTCGGCACCGGGGCTCGGCAGGGGGGGTTCAGCGCGGCCACGCGTCCGGCCTTGTCGGCCCCGAACCGACTGACCCGCGCCGGTTCGCCGGCTCCGCCCTTTCGGAGTGGCCTTCAGATTGCGATTCGAACGCGCTTCTTCGAAAGGGGTTGACACCGAACCGGACGCGTCCCTAGAGTGAATCCATTCAAGTGAAACGTTTCAAATGCCAATGGAGGCAACGCGGTGGACCGGACCCAGGCAGTGCCAGTGCTTCAGCTCAAGGGGGTGTCCAAGAGCTTCGGCGCCGTCGTGGCGCTGCGCAACGCTGACCTGTCACTGCACGCCGGGTCCATCCATGCCGTGGTCGGCGAGAACGGCGCAGGCAAGTCCACGCTCGTCAAGATCATGGCGGGGCTCTACCAGCGTGACGCCGGAACGTTCGACATGGACGGGAAGCCCGCCCACTTCCGCAGCACCGCCGAGGCGAAAGCCGCCGGCGTCGCCGTGATCTACCAGGAGCCAACACTCTTCCCCGACCTGTCGGTCACCGAGAACGTCTTCATGGGACGCCAGCCGACCGGCCGCTTCGGCCGCATCGACAAGACCGCCATGCGCACCGAGGTCGTCGGCCTGATGGAACGTCTCGGCGTCCGGATCGACCCAGACCTGCCCGCCGAGGGACTCTCGATCGCCGACCAGCAGATCATCGAGATCGCCAAGGCCATCTCGCTCGACGCCCGCGTCCTCATCATGGATGAACCCACCGCCGCACTGTCCGGGGTCGAGGTCGACCGCCTGTTCGCGGTGGCCCGCAGCCTGCGCGACGAGGGTCGCGCGCTCATGTTCATCTCGCACCGCTTCGACGAGGTCTTCGGTCTGTGCGACACCGTGACCGTCATGCGCGACGGCACCTACATCTCGACGTCTGCCATCGCCGACACCACCGTCGCCGAGATCGTCCGACTCATGGTGGGCCGCGACGTCACCGAGCTCTTCCCCAAGCAGGACGCGACGATCGGGCGCCCCCTGCTCGAGGTCTCACACCTGAACCAGCCGGGGGTGTTCCGCGACATCAGCTTCACCGTGCGTTCGGGCGAGATCGTGGCCCTCGCGGGTCTGGTCGGTGCCGGGCGCAGCGAGGTCGCCCGTGCCGTCTTCGGCGTCGATCCCTACCAGAGCGGCACCGTCGCACTCGACGGCCAGACACTCCCCAGGCGCAACCCTGCCGCGATGATGAAGGCCGGCCTCGCCCTCGTCCCCGAGGACCGCCGCAAGCAGGGCCTCGTCATCGACGCCACCGTGTCGAGCAACGTCACCGACGCCATCCGTCCGACCCTGACGAAGTTCGGCCTGGTCACCGTCAACCGCGAGAACCGCGAGGCGCAGACCTGGGCACGGATGCTGGAGGTCAAGACGGCCGCCCTCGACGCGGTGGTCGGCACGCTCTCGGGTGGCAACCAGCAGAAGGTCGTGCTGGCCAAGTGGCTGGCGGCCAACCCCAAGGTGCTCATCATCGACGAACCCACCCGCGGTATCGACGTCGGCACCAAGGCCGAAGTCCACCGCATGATGTCTGAACTCGCCGGCATGGGGTTGGCGATCCTGATGATCTCCTCCGAACTGCCCGAGGTGCTCGGCATGGCCGACCGCGTGCTGGTGATGCACGAGGGCCGGATCACGGCCGACATCGCGCGAGCGGACGCGACCCCCGAGTCGGTCATGTTCGCCGCCACCCACAATCCGGAGGACGTCGCATGACCACCGTGGCCACCCCGACGTTCGCCTCCGAGGTCGCCAGCCGTTTCGGTTCCCTGGCCCGATCCCGCGAGACCGGCATCTTCCTCGCCTTCGCCCTCGTGGTCATCGCCACCACCGTGAAGAACCCCGCCTTCCTCTTCAGCGGCGACGGCTGGCGCGACCTGCTCCTCACCCCGGCCATCGTCGCGGTGGTCGCGATCGGCCAGGCGATGGTGATCATCACCCGCAGCGTCGACCTGTCGGTCGGTTCGATCGTCGGACTGTCCGCCTACCTCGTCGGCACCCTCTTCGTGGCCATGCCGGGCTTTCCGGTGGCAGTGATGTTCCTCGTCGGGATCGCGTTCGGCGCTCTGTTGGGCCTTGTCAACGGTGCACTGGTCGCCTTCGGCAAGGTGCCCGCGATGGTCATCACGCTGGGCACCCTGTATGCGTTCCGGGGGATCAACGTCGCCTGGACGGGCAGCAATCGCATCAACGCCTCCGACATGCCGGCCTCCTTCCTGGCCCTCGGCACCAAGCAATTCCTCACGATCCCGGTGCTGACCCTGATCGCCCTCGCGATCCTCGTCGCGGTGGCCTGGTACATGGCCAACACCCGAGGCGGACGCGAGTTCTACGCGATCGGTTCCGATCCCGCGGCGGCCGAGTTGTACGGCCTCGCCAAGACCAGGCGGGTGCTCGTCGCCTTCGTGGCGAGCGGCGCTGCGTCCGGTCTGGGTGGCGTGCTCTTCGCGGCCCGCTACGGGACGATCAACTCCCAGGTCGGCGACGGTCTCGAGCTCCAGGCCATCGGGGCGGCCGTGATCGGCGGCGTGGCCATCGTCGGTGGCAGCGGCACGGTCGTCGGGGCCGTGCTCGGCGCCTACCTCCTGCTCACGATCAACCGGGCACTTCCGGTGCTGGGCATTCCCGACTTCTGGCAGCGGGCGGTGGTGGGCGCGCTCATCATCGGCGCCATCATCCTCGACCGAGTGCTCGCCAACCGCCAGACGAAGCGTCTGAGGGCCGAAAGGGACGCAGCATGACCACCCTGCTCACGGCTGAGCCTGCCGCCCTCGGACGCACCTACGCCAACTTCGGACGCCCCGCCTGGCGTCGCCTGCTGTTCACCAGGGAGATGGCGATCATCGCCCTTCTCTCTGTCGTGGTGATCACGGCCTCGGTGATGGTGCCGAAGTTCGCCACGCCCGTCACCATGGGCTACCTGCTCTTCGACATCACGCCCATCCTGTTCATCGCGCTGGCGATGGCGCCGGTCATGATCACGGGCGACATCGATCTGTCCGTGGGCTCCATGGTCGGCCTCAGCGGCGTGACTCTCGGGCTGTGTTCCCAGGCCGGTCTGTCGATCCCGGTGGCCGCGCTGGCCGCCCTCGCGGTGGGGGCGCTCGGAGGCCTGGTCAACGGCCTGCTGGTCACGCGCATCGGGCTGCCCGCCCTCGCCGTGACGATCGGCACCCTGGCCCTCTACCGCGGCATCGCTGTCGGCCTCCTGGGCACCACCGCGATCACCCAGTTCGACAAGTCGTGGACGACGCTCGTGAAGTCCAGGATCGGCACGACGGGCATCCCCATGGTGATGATCGTCTTCGTCGTGCTGTTGGTCGCCTTCTCGATCGTGCTGCACTACACGCCCTTCGGACGCGGGGTCTTCGCCATCGGGCTGAGCAAGGACGCTGCGGTCTTCTCGGGTGTGAAGGCCGATCGGACCCGACTGGTCCTCTTCGTCGTCTCAGGGCTGATGGCGGCGCTGGCGGGGATCTACTACGTCCTCTACTACACCTCAGCTCGCGGTGACAACGCGACCGGCATGGAACTCCAGGTCATCGCCGCCGTGGTGCTGGGTGGGGTGTCGGTGTTCGGTGGCCGAGGCGCCCTGCACGGCGTGGTGGCCGGCGTGTTGCTGATCGGCGTCCTGTCCAAGGCCCTCCAGCTGGTGAACATCACCTCCGACGTCGTGAGCATCATCACCGGCGTCCTGCTCGTCGGTTCGGTGATCGCCGGGAGCGTCATGAATTGGGTGCAGTCCCGACGGGTCAAACCGGCCCTGGGACCCGCACCCAGCACGACCGCATGAAATCTGTTCCGGGGCTCGCCCCAACAATCGTCGGGTCCAGTGCCGGACCTGACCAAACGAAAGGAATTACCCATGCTTGGTAAGTCTCGTGCGGGCATCCGTGCGCTGGCCGGTGTCGCCGTGATGAGCATGCTGTTGATCGCCGGATGTTCATCCGACGACACGGCCACCCCGGACGCGTCCGGCTCGGCCACGGCCAACCTCAAGATGACCTTCCTGCCGAAGAACCTCGGCAACCCCTACTTCGACACCTCGTTCAAGGGCGTCGAGGCAGCCGTGGCTGACTTCGGTGGCACCGTCACCCAGGTCGGCCCGGCCAAGGGCGACGATCCCGCCGGCCAGGTGTCCTACATCAACACCGCCACCCAGCAGCAGGTCGGCGGGCTCATTGTGTCGGCCAACGACAAGTCGGCCATCTGCGATGCGCTGAAGGAGGCCATGACCGCCGGCGTCAAGGTGGTCACCTTCGACTCCGACACCACCCCCGACTGCCGCAACCTCTTCGTGAACCAGGCCACCGCCGAGGGCATCGCGAAGGTCCAGGTCGACATCATCGCGTCCGAGATCGGTGACGCCGGAGAGATCGCGATCCTGTCTGCGTCCGCCAATGCGACGAACCAGAACGCCTGGATCGAGATGATGAAGACCGAACTCGCGGCGAATCATCCGAACATCAAGCTCGTCGACACCGTCTACGGCAACGATGACGACCAGACCTCATTCGACAAGACCGCAGGTCTGATCTCGGCCCACCCGAACCTCAAGGGCATCATCTCGCCCACCACGGTCGGCATTGCGGCCGCCGCTCGCTACCTGTCGACCTCTGACAGCAAGGGCAAGGTCATGCTGACCGGCCTCGGCACCCCGAACCAGATGCGGGCCTTCGTCGAGGACGGCACCGTCACCGAATTCGCACTGTGGAACCCCGAGGAACTCGGTTCGCTGGCCGCCTACGCGGCTGCCGCGCTGGCCAAGGGCGAGATCACGGGCAAGGAGGGCGACAAGTTCAAGGCAGGCGACAAGGAGTACACCGTCGGCGCCGACGCGACCGTCCTCCTGGGCGAGCCGTACCGCTTCAACAAGGACAACATCGCCGACTTCCAGTTCTGATCGTCGACGTGACCTGATCGTGGTGCCCGGTCCCCGGGCCGGGCACCACGATCACCACCGCAGCACACCGAGGTTCCCCAGACACCAGCCAGAAGAAGAGAACAACCCGACATGACCACTTTCGAATCCATCACTGACCAACTGGCCGTTCAGGCGATCGAGTTGCCCTCGTGGGCGTTCGGGAACTCGGGAACCCGCTTCAAGGTCTTCGGCACACCGGGCACCCCACGCACGGTCCAGGAGAAGCTCGCGGACGCCGCCCAGGTGCACGCCTTCACCGGGCTGGCCCCGACCGTGGCGCTGCACATCCCGTGGGACAAGGTCGACGACTACGCCGGCCTCGGCGCCTTTGCCGCCGACCTCGGCGTCTCGCTCGGCACCATCAATTCCAACACCTTCCAGGCCGACATCTACAAGTTCGGCAGCCTCACCCACGCTGACCCTGCGATCCGTCAGACCGCGATCGACCACCATCTCGACTGCATCGACATCATGGACGCGACCGGTTCGCGTGACCTGAAGATCTGGCTTGCCGACGGGTCGAACTACCCGGGGCAGGCAGACCTGCGCGCGCGCCAGGACCGCCTGGCCGAGTCGCTCTCGGTGATCTACGACCGACTGGGACCCGACCAGCGCATGGTGCTGGAGTACAAGTTTTTCGAGCCGGCTTTCTACCACATGGACGTGCCCGACTGGGGCACGAGCTACGCGCAAGTGGCGGCGCTCGGACCGAAGGCGATGGTCTGCCTCGACACCGGCCATCACGCCCCCGGCACCAACATCGAGTTCATCGTCATGCAACTCCTCCGCCTCGGCAAGCTGGGCAGCTTCGACTTCAACTCCCGCTTCTACGCCGATGACGACCTCATCGTCGGTGCCGCCGATCCCTTCCAGCTGTTCCGGATCCTCTATGAGGTCATCCGCGGTGGTGGCTACGGCCCGGCGTCCACGGTTGCCTTCATGCTCGACCAGTGCCACAACGTCGAGGACAAGGTCCCCGGCCAGATCCGTTCGGTGCTGAACGTCCAGGAGATGACCGCCAAGGCCCTGCTCGTCGATGCGGTGGCACTGGACGCTGCGCAGGCGGCGGGCGACGTCCTCGGCGCCCACGGCGTCTTCATGGACGCCTTCTACACCGACGTCCGCGCCGACCTGGCCGACTGGCGCGAGTCACGTGGACTGCCGGCCGACCCGATGGCCGCGTTCGCAGCGTCCGGTTATCTGGGGAAGATCGCCGCCGACCGTGTCGGAGGCACCCAGTCGGGCTGGGGCGCCTGAGCGATGGCGAGGTACTGCCTGCTGGGCCAGGTCGACCCCGCGAAGCTCGATGAGTACCGGGTGCGGCACGCTGCCGTGTGGCCCGAGTTGCTGGTTGCGCTGCGCGATGCCGGCTGGCGCAACTACTCACTGTTCCTGAGGCCGGACGGCATGCTGATCGGCTATTGCGAGGCCGATGACCTCGACGAGGCGCAGGTCCGGGTCGCAGCCACCGAGGTGAACGCCCGCTGGCAGGCCGAGATGGCACGGCTCTTCGCGAGCGAAGGCGCGCCCGACGAGGCGTGGGAGCGGGTGGAGGAGGTGTTCAACCTCGAGGATCAGCTGTCCCTCGCAGGAGAACCCCCCCGATCACCCGTGCAACAGGCCGATCACGTGGGCGGCGGCATCCTGACCTGACTGCATCGCCCCCTGAATGGATGCGTCCCCCTGATCTCCCGCGACGACCAGACCGTCGCGGGAGATTGCTGTGCGGAGCCACCCCCCGGGCTCGATGGCGGGCAGGGCGTGCGGGACGTGGTGGACCGCGACCACGGGCCAGTCCTGCGCCGACCGGTCGTACAGGCGTCCGAGGTGGGTGCGGACGTCAGCCTGGGACGGGGCCCGGCCCGCGAACCCCTCACCGGCCAACCCTTCACCCAACAAGGTGGACGCCTGCACGAGGTGGCGTCCGGCCGGTGCGTAGGCCGGTTGCACATTGCTCACGACGGCCGAGTTGACGACGGGTCCGCCCCGCTCGCCATCGACGTGCAGGTAGGTGGACGCCGTCGGCGCCTCGTCCGGGGCGAACCACCAGGTGGCAAGTCCACGCATCCGGGGAGCTGCGCCACCGGCCAGCCCGGCCGAGGCGACCGGCCCGGCGGCCAGCACCACCGCGCGGGCCGAGAGTGATCCTCCACTCGTCCGGGCGACCCACGCGCCACCGTCGCGGTCGAGTGCGTCCACGGTGGTGGCCAGGCGCACGTCGGCCTTCAGGGCGGCGCGCAACGCCGCTGGAAGGGCGGCCATGCCCTGCGCGGGCAGGGACGGCGTCCCGAGGGCGAACCAGTGGGCAAGCCATCGCGCGAAGGACGCCGAGGTGGCGCCCTCGTCGTCGGCCAGGACGCCCACGAGGAAGGGCTCAAGCACGCCCGTGCGCAACGGCCCGTGCACTCCTGCGGCGTCCAGGGATTCGGACAGGGTCAGGTCGGATGCCGCGGACAAGGCCTTCTTCCCTCGCATGGCGGGCAGGAGCCATCGCGCCAGGCCCCACGCACCCGACGCGTCCGAGAGGCCGGCGCGCGCCAGTTCACCGGCCCGCAGTGGGCTCCTGAAGGGGTCGGCCAGCACCTGCAGTCCGGCGCCCGTCCGGACGGCCACCCCGCGTCCGAAGGGACGCAGCGCGAGGGTCGCGGGATCGACGGCCCTCCTGAGGGCCGGGTAGGCGGGGTTGAGCAGTTGGAAACCGCGGTCGACCCGGAACCCGTCGACGGCGTCGGTCCTCACCCGGCCGCCGATGGCGTCCGAGGACTCGAGGACGAGGGGCGTCAAGCCCGCTCGCTCGATCCCGCGGGCGGCGTTCAAACCAGCCAGCCCGGCTCCGATCACCAGGACGTCGGCGTCCATGCGCTTCTCCTCACATTGTCACGGCCCTCGGGTTGTCACGGCCCTCGGGGCAAACTCTGTCACCAGTTGTGGCACGAGGCTGCATCCAACGGGCCTCGTCGATGCGAAGAACAGGAGGGAATTGCGCGCTGGGCGCAACGAGGCAAGGAGCGATCATGACTCTTCACAGCATTCCGGCCCACGTCCTATCCTGAGCGCGTGCAGGGTTCAGACGATGACGACGTGGGAAACGAGCTGGTGGCCACCAGGCTTCGGGATGGTGATCCCGACGCCCTCGCGGACGCGTACAGGCTGCATTCGCGACTCGTCCACACCCTCGCCCTTCGCAGTCTCGGCAATCACCAGGACGCCGAGGACGTCACCCAGCAGGTCTTCGTGGCGGCATGGCGCGGGCGACAGGGCCTTGATCCCCAGCGGGGTCCGCTGCCCGCCTGGCTGGTCGGGATCACCCGTCACGCCATCGCGGACGCCCTCCGGGTGCGCGCGCGTGGCGGTCAGCAGCTGTACGAGATCAACGACACCCACGTGGAGCCGGCGGCCACCAGGCTCGACGACACCGTCACTGATCGCGTCTTCGTGCAGGACGCACTGGAGAACCTCGGGGAGCCCCGACGGACGATCGTCCGTCTCGCCTTCGTCGAGGACCAGACGCACGAACAGATCTCCCAGTCGCTCGGACTGCCACTGGGAACCGTCAAGAGTCACGCCCGACGTGGGCTGCTCCAGCTGCGCGCAGCACTGGAGGGGGTGAGACCTGATGCATCCTGACGACGAACGACTGGCCGCCCTCGCGCTCGGTGAGCCGATCGACCCGGCGGACGTGGAACACGTCGAGCACTGTGAACACTGCGAAGCGGTCGTGGACGAGCTCCAGGACACGATCGGGCTCGTCCAGGCGTCCGAGGTACTCACCTCACCGCCTGACTCCGTGTGGACGGCCATCACGGACGAGCTTCGCGTCCCTGACCAGTTGGCCCTGCGCAGGGAGCGCCGGAGGCCTCAGCTGGGGTGGATGGCGGCCGCCGCAGCGGCCGGCGTCATCGTCGGTCTCGCCGGCACGCAGGTGTACGGCTCACTCACGGCGCCCAGTGAGACGATCGTGGCCCAGGCCCGGATGGACACGCTGGACACGCTGCAGACCGGGGGATCGGCCGACCTGGTCACCACCGACGGCGAGGTCCGCCTCAGACTGCAGGTCGACCCCCTGGACGCCGGCACGGGCTTCCTGGAGGTCTGGCTCATCAACAACGACCTGAAGCGGATGGTGTCGGTTGGCATGTTGCCCAACGGGGTCACCCAGGAGGACTTCCGGGTGACGCAGGGGTGGATCGACCAGGGCTTCGTCATCGTCGACATCTCGCGGGAGGAATTCGACGACCAGCCGCAACACTCCGGCGACAGTCTCCTGCGAGGGACGCTGACCTGAGCTGGCCACCCTCACGTGGGCGGGCGTCGGTGGGCGTCAGCTTCCGTAGGAGCGGAACTTCCATGTGACACCCAGGCTGCCGCGATCGGTCAGTTCGCCGGTGCTCACACCGTTGATGATGTTGGTGTCGTACAGCACGCGGGCGTAACCGTTGTTGTTGTCGTGCAGGACCATGACCCCGCCGCGGCCGGCGCAGGCGCCGACAGCCATGGTCTCGTAGGTGCTGTACCCCGACGACTTCAACGTGTAGGCGAGGTCAGACCCGGTGCCGGCGTAGCGCAGCTGGTACGACTTGATCGCCCCGCTCGTGGTGATGGCGGTCAGCAGGTCGCGCTTCACCGTCACGGTGCCAGCGACGGTGGTCGTGACGGAGCCTGCGTAGTTGATGCCCTTCAAACCGGTCCAGCCCGACTTGCGGAGGGTCTTCGAACCGATCGTCCCGTCAGCGCGGACGTAGTAGCTGTAGACGTTGCCGGTGCTCGTCAGCGTGTACATGCGTTGGTGGGACGTCGCAGCCAGGTCGGTCACGCTGGTCCACCCCGACGCGATCTGCTTCGTCGTCAGGGTGGCAGTGGTCGTGTCGGCCTTCGGAATCACGAACACATGCTGGCGCAGGACACCGGCCGTCGAGAGTGCGTAGTAGCGGTACCGGAACTCGGTCGTCGTCTCCCAGGAGTTCACCAGGGTGAGTGACTTCGGGACGTACCCGAGCTTCATGGGCGTCTGGATGCCGTTCTGGACCCCGTCGTCATCGTGCAGGGCCTGCGGGCTGGTGGTGCCGTCGATGCCGATGAAGGTGATCGCACCAGTGGAGTCGACCGCCGACATCTCCGCGTAGCAGGACGCTGACACGGGCAGATAGGCGGCCTGTGCGGTCGGTGCGCCGACTGGCACCATCACGAGGGCCGCCGCCACGGCTGCGATCTTGGTGAGAGTCTTCATGGCCAACCTTCCGGAGATTTTTCACACACCAGCTCGGTCGCGTCGCTTGACAACGGGCGCAACCAAGCCCCCTACACCGACAAGTGTGCCTTTCGATGCACAGATTCCGCGAATTGTTGCCAACCGCCGACTCGCCAGTCGGTCACTCGCCTGCTCGTGACTGGGCGTGCGGTCGTCGGTGGCTCCCCACGAGATGGGTGTTCACCACTCCGGTGGCCTCCATGAGGGCGAACATGGTCGTCGGGCCGACGAAGGTGAAGCCGGCCCGCTTGAGCGCCTTCGAGAGCGCGACCGATCCGGACGAGCGGGTGGGGATGTCGGCGAGCGTCCGGGGTTCGGGGTCGGCCTCGGGTCGGTGCGACCAGACGAGGTCGGGTAGACCGCCCAGCGGACGCAGCGCGACCGTCGCGCGGGCGTTGACCACGGTGGCCTCGATCTTGCGGCGGTTGCGGACGATCCCGGCGTCGTCCATCAGGCGCGCCACGTCGGTGTCATCGAAGGACGCGACCGCGTCCGGGTCGAAGTCGGCGAAGGCCGACCGGAAGTTCTCACGCTTGCGCAGGATCGTCACCCAGCTCAGCCCGGACTGGAACGCCTCAAGGCTGAGCCGCTCGAACAGGCCCCGCTCGTCGCGGACGGGTCGGCCCCACTCGTGGTCGTAGTAGTCACGGAGCAGGGGGTCGTCGGACGCCCAGCGGGGACGGGCGAGGCCGTCCGTCCCCACCACGAGGTCGGACGCGGGCTCAGCGTCCACCGCGGTCGCGGTACTTCGGGTACTCGTCGGGCTCGGGCTCCTCGACGTACATGCCGGGGGTGTCGAGGATGATGTTGGCGCCGCCGGCGGCGTCCGAGAGGTACTTCGGGGCGATGGCCCGGGCCACGTGGTAGAGCACGACGGTCACGATGGTGCCGAAGGCGATGCCGCCGAGCGTGAACGAGTCGCTGAAGGTGAGCGGCACGTTGCCGATGCCGATGATGATGCCGGCTGCGACGGGGACGAGGTTGATCGGGTTGCCGAAGTCGACCTTGTTCTCCTTCCAGATCTTCGCGCCCAGCAGGCCGATCATGCCGTAGAGCACGACCGTGAT
>CALKHV010000046.1 GCA_937988865.1 uncultured Propionibacteriaceae bacterium
ATGAGCACCTTCCTGGCCAATCTCGCCTCGACGATGTCGTTCACGCTGCTGCCGATCCTCGTGCTGCGGCAGATCGGGCTCACCCCGTTCACCTATGGCCTCATCATGACCGCCGGCTCCATCGGGGGCACGATCGGCGCGGCCACCGCGCCATGGCTCGCCCGCCGACTCACCCCCGGACGCCTGATCCCGCTGGCGGTCCTCGTCTCGTGGATCACCTTCCTCGGCAACCCGCTGGCCGGAACAGTCGCGTCCAGGGGCCTCGCCATCACCATCCTGGTCGCCACCGAGATCGTCACCATGATGGCGGTGATGGCCTACAACATCACCCAGGTCTCGATTCGCCAGCGCCTGTGCCCGAAACCCCTCCTCGGACGCATGAACGCGTCCATCAGGTTCGTCGTCTGGGGAGTGATGCCGATCGGGGCCCTGCTCTCAGGCTGGCTCGGCGGACGTATCGGCGTCCTGCCGACCATGTGGCTCGCCGCCATCGGCGGCGTCGTCGCCCTGTCGCCGGTGCTGCGCATCGCCCGCCACATCCCGCCGGAATTCAACCGCCCGTCGACCATCTGACCCGACCCGTGCGGGCGGTCACGGCGTCACAGCAGCGCGTTGATCGTGACCGCCTGCTCGCGTCCCGGCCCGACCCCGATGCCCGAGATCCGGCACCCGATCAGCTCCTCCAGACGCTTCACGTACGCCTGGCACGTCGGAGGCAACTCCTCGAACGTCCGGGCCCCCGAGATGTCCTGGGTCCACCCGTCCAGGTACTCATAGATCGGCACCGCGGACGCGAAGTCAGCCTGCGACATCGGCATCACGTCATGGCGCGTCCCCGCGACGTCATAGGCCACACACACCGGGATCCTCTCCCAGCCCGTCAGGATGTCGAGCTTGGTCAGGTAGATGTCGGTGAACGCGTTGATCGTTGAGGCCTCCTCGACCACCAGCGCGTCGAACCAGCCACACCGTCTCGGACGCCCGGTCGTCGCCCCGAACTCCGACCCCTCGGCGCGCAGACGCTCACCGTCCGCGTCGTGCAGTTCGGTCGGGAACGGTCCCTCGCCGACACGCGTGGTGTACGCCTTGGCGATGCCCACCGTCCGATCGATCCGCGACGGTCCAACACCCGCGCCCGTGCAGGCGCCCGCAGCAATCGGATTCGACGACGTCACGTACGGGTAGGTGCCGTGGTCGACATCGAGGTGGTGCGCCTGGGCACCCTCGAAGAGGACGACTTTGCCGGCGTCCAGTGCCTCGTTGAGCAGTCGCGCCGCCGGGACGACATAGGGGCGAATGCGCTCCGCATGCGTCAACAGGCTGGCCACGACTTCCTCGGCGTCGATGGCCCGCCGGTTGTAGATCTTCAGGAGCAACTGGTTCTTCGGGGCCACGGCCGCCTCGACCTTGTCGCGCAGGATCTCCTCGTCGAACAGGTCCTGGACGCGGATCCCGATCCGGTTGATCTTGTCCGAGTACGCCGGGCCGATGCCGCGACCGGTGGTCCCGATGCGGCGCTTGCCCGCGAACCGTTCGGTGACCTTGTCGATGGTCTGGTGATAGGGCGCCAGGACGTGCGCATTGGCGCTCACGAGCGGGTGCGGAACCTGCAGTCCGCGCGACCACAGCTCGTCGAGCTCGTGGTAGAAGACGTCGAGGTCGATGACGACACCGTTGCCGATGACGCAGGTCGTGTTGGTGTTCAGGATCCCCGACGGCAGCAGGTGCAGCACCGTCTTCTCGCCGTTGACCACGATCGTGTGGCCGGCGTTGTTGCCGCCCGAGTAGCGGACGCAGTAGTCGACCCGATCACCCAGTGAATCGGTCGCCTTACCCTTGCCCTCGTCGCCCCACTGCGCCCCGACAACCACGATGCTCGGCATGATCGCGTCCCTTTCGAGCCTGAAAATCAGACAAGCCCGCTCGCATCGGTGCAAGGGGCTCTTGCAGCTGAACTTTACCGCCCCGGGGTCGGCGTCCCTACTCGAACGAGGTTTCGGACAACTCCCAGTAGGCGTCTTCCGACGAGTCTCGCAGGAACTGGGCGCAGCGCGTGGCCTCTTCGGCGTCCCCGATCCGTCCGGACGCCACACTCAACGCCCACAGGCACCGCAGGAACCCCTGGTTCGGAAGATGAGCCCACGGAATCGGACCGCTCCCCTTCCAGCCCGAGCGACGCAGGGCGTCGAGACCGCGGTGGTAACCCGTCCGTGCGTAGGCGTAGCCGGCGACGTCGGCCTCAGGAGTGTTGACGAGCAGCGACCCCTCGGCCAGCAGTGCCCAGCAGAGACTGGACGCCGGGTTCGCGCGGACGACCTCATAGAAGCGGTCACGGGCGCCGGAGACAAGGTCGTCGATCGCGGGGTCGTCAGGCAGCAAGGTCGGGTTGCCCTCGACCAGCAGATTGGGTGTCGTGTCGGGTCCAGCCACGGGGTCAGCCTAGGGCTTCGAGGTCCAGGAGCCCCTCCAGACCCGCGTAGACTTGCCCAGTCATCCCCGCAAATACGTCTGGAGATTCCTGCATGCCCACACGCAATGACCTGCGCAATGTCGCGATCGTGGCCCACGTCGACCACGGCAAGACCACCCTGGTGGACGCGATGCTGTGGCAGTCCGGGGCTTTCCGCGAAGGTGCCGACATCAACAACCGGGTGATGGACTCGATGGACCTCGAGCGCGAGAAGGGCATTACGATCCTCGCGAAGAACACTGCGGTCACCCACACCATGGACGACGGCCAGATCGCCACGATCAACATCATCGACACCCCCGGCCACGCCGACTTCGGCGGTGAGGTCGAGCGCGGTCTCGAGATGGTCGACGGCGTCCTCCTGCTCGTGGACGCGTCCGAGGGCCCGCTCCCCCAGACCCGCTTCGTCCTGCGCAAGGCGCTCGCGAAGCAACTCCCGATCATCCTCGTGATCAACAAGGTCGACCGCTCCGACGCCCGGATCTCCGAGGTTGTCGAGGAGACCTACGACCTGTTCCTCGACCTCCTCGAAGAGGACGAGGCCCACCATCTCGACTTCCCGATCGTCTACTGCGCCGCGAAGGCCGGGCGCGCGTCCCTGACCCAGCCCGAGGACGCCGGCATGCCCGACTCCCTCGACCTGCAGCCGCTCTTCGAGACGATCATGAAGACGATCCCCGCCCCCACCTACACCGAGGGTGCACCGCTGCAGGCCCACGTCACCAACCTGGACGCGTCCCCCTACCTCGGACGTCTGGCCCTGTGCCGCATCGTCGAAGGTGAGATCAAGCGCGGCCAGACCGTGGCGTGGTGCCGCCAGGACGGCACGATCACCAACGTCCGCCTCTCTGAACTCCTCATCACCAAGGCCCTCGACCGCGTCCCGGCCGACAGCGCCGGCCCCGGCGACATCGTGGCGGTGGCGGGCATCCCGCAGATCACCATCGGCGAGACGCTGGCCGACCCGACCGATCCGCGTCCCCTGCCCCTGATCCACGTCGATGAACCGAGCATCTCGATGACGATCGGCATCAACACGGCACCGCTCGTCGGCAGGAGCGGCAAGCTGCTCACCGCGCGTCTGGTGAAGGGACGCCTCGACACCGAACTCATCGGCAACGTGTCGATCAAGGTGCTCGAGACCGAGCGTCCCGACATGTGGGAGGTGCAGGGCCGTGGCGAGCTGCAACTCGCCGTCCTGGTCGAGATGATGCGCCGCGAGGGTTTCGAGCTGACGGTCGGCAAGCCCCAGGTCGTCACGCGTGTCGTCGACGGCAAGGTCGAGGAGCCGATGGAACGCATCACGATCGACGCCCCCGAGGAGTACCTCGGCACGTGCACGCAACTGCTCGGTCTCCGCAAGGGACGCCTGGAACAGATGACCAACCACGGCACCGGCTGGGTGCGCATCGAGTACGTCGTCCCGGCCCGGGGCCTGATCGGTTTCCGCACCGAATTCCTCACCGAGACCCGCGGCACCGGCATCATGCACCACGTCTTCGAGGGGTACGAGCCCTGGGTGGGCGAACTCCGGACGCGTCCGACGGGTTCACTCGTCGCCGATCGCACGGGTGTCGTGGCGTCCTACGCCCTGTTCAACCTGCAGGAGCGGGGGACGCTCTTCGTCTACCCCGGCGTCGAGGTGTACGAGGGCATGATCGTCGGGGAGAACTCGCGTCCCGATGACATGGACGTGAACCCGACCAAGGAGAAGCACCTCACAAACGTCCGCTCGGCCACGGGCGACGAGTTGGAGCGTCTGATTCCCCCGCGCCTGATGAGCCTGGAACAAGCGCTCGAGTACTGCCGCGAGGACGAGTGCCTCGAGGTGACCCCGGCCGCCGTTCGCATCCGTAAGGTCGCCTTGAGCCAGAACGATCGGTCGAAGCTGCGAAACAAGGCGAAGGCACCGAAGGCTCCGAAAGCCTGATCCCGGACCTATTCCGGAGAGGCTCGAACCGGGGCCGACAAGCTCCGTTGGGGGCTCTCCGGGGCCGGGCCGTAGAATCGTCACGACTTCTCAGCACATTCTTGGCCCACGACCGCAACCGGCCGCTGGCCACGTGCGTATCGAGGGTGTCAGGTAACTCGAGGGAAGGCTCCACATGTTCCGCAAGCTGCTGCTCGGCCTGCTCGCGCTCGCCACGGCGTCCACGCTGGCGATTGCGCCCGCTACCGCCGACATCCATCCCCGGCCGACCTGGACCGACACGATCGTGGCGCAGCCGGGGAGCACCGGGTCGGTCGTCTCGACCTTGCAGAAGCGCCTCGCCGGCACCGGCTACCTGCACCAGACAGCGACCGGACGCTATGACGCCGCGACCACGACGGCCGTCAAGTCGTTCCAGTCGGCCAGGAAGCTCACCGTCACCGGCGTGGTCGACGACATCACCGACAAGGCGATCTCCAGCACCTACACGTGGGCCCAGACGCAGATCGTCCTCGCCCCGGGCATGACGTCGGCCGCGGTGAAGGACGCGCAACTGCGCCTCGCCAATCTGGGCTATCTGGCCGTCAAGTCGGCGACGGGCACCTACGGCAGCCTGACGACGACTGCGGTGACGAAGTTCCAGGCGTCCCGCAACCTGCCCCAGACGGGCAAGCTCGACAAGGTCAGCCTGAACCTGCTCAAGCTGGTGGCCCCGGCGAGCACAGGAGTGGCCGCGGGCATCCTTGACCGACGCTGCCTGACTGGGCACACGATGTGCATCGACAAGACCACGCGCAAGCTGTACTGGGTCGTCGACGGGAGCGTGAAGAAGATCATGGACGCACGCTTCGGCGCCCTGTCGACCCCGACGCGCGAGGGCCAGTTCGCCGTCTACTACAAGGACCGTGACCACGTCTCCGGGCTGTACGGCAGCGCGATGCCGTTCTCGATGTTCTTCTCGGGCGGTCAGGCCGTGCACTACTCGTCCGACTTCGCGGCCCGCGGTTACCTCGGGGCGTCCCACGGTTGCGTCAACATCCGTGACTACAGCGGCATCGCCTGGCTGTTCGACCAGGTGAAGATCGGCGACAAGGTCGTCGTCTACTGGTCGTAGACGACCCGTGCGACACAGGACGCCCAGGTTGGCCCGGGCGGCCCACGGCAGGACGCAGGTTTCCTTGCGCAGGCAACACTGAGCGCGCTCCGGGCGCCCGAACC
>CALKHV010000047.1 GCA_937988865.1 uncultured Propionibacteriaceae bacterium
CCATCGGTGATGACGCGACCTGCACGATCATCAACACGAAGCAGACCAGGCTGACGTTGGTGAAGTCGGTGCTGCCGGTCACTGCGGCTCTGCCGAGCGCGTGGACGCTGGCCGCGGCAGGTCCGACTCCGATCACCGGCCCCGGCAATTCGGTCGCGGTGACCAATCAGGTCGTGACGCCGGGAACCTACGCCCTCACAGAATTCGGGGGGCCGCTCGGGTTCGTCGCCGGCACGTCCTGGTCATGCACGGGCACGATCAATGGCGCGTCCACCCCGGTGGTGGGCACGGCCGTGACGTTGGTGGCAGGCGATGACGCCACCTGCACGATCGTCAATACGAAGCAGACCAGGTTGACGTTGGTGAAGTCTGTCGTGCCATTGGGTGCGGCCGATCCGGGTGCGTGGACGTTGACGGCCACCGGTCCGACGCCGGTCACCGGTGCGGGCAATTCGGTCGCGGTCACCAATCAGGTCGTGACGCCGGGGACCTACTCCTTGTCCGAGTCCGGTGGCCCGGCCGGGTTTGCTGCCGGGACGTCCTGGACGTGCACGGGCACGATCAATGGGGCGTCCACCCCCGTGGTGGGCACGGCCGTGACGTTGGTGGCCGGCGACGACGCGACCTGCACGATCGTGAACACGCAACAGACCGTCGACATCACCGTGATCAAGCGCAGCCTGAACTGTGATGTCGGCGTCCCCAGCTGCAACAACACACTCCCCGGCACTGAATTCACGCTCTACGCGTCCGATCCCCAGGGGCCGACACCGGGCACGGGCACCGTCCTCGCCCAGAATCCTGTGGGCAGCGCCACCTTCGTTGCCGAAGACCTGGTGGTCGATCGCGACTACTGGCTCGTCGAGACCAAGGCCCCGGCCGGCTTCCAGCTCCTGGCGCAACCGGTCAAGTTCCACGTGACCCTGACCCAGCTCACGCTTGACGCGTCCACCGCAAGTTCACTCATCACAGCGGACGCGCAGACCTTCACGGTCACCGTCACCGATGTTCCGGCGGCTGATCTGCCCAAGGTGGGCGGCGACGGGACCATGCCGTACCTCGCTCTCGGGCTGCTGCTCGTCGCAGGGTCGGCCCTGTACTACCGGAGGATGTCCGGTTCAGGAATCGCACCGAGGAGGGCCATCTGACGATCTGGGAACGGGGCTCCCGCGTTCAGCAAACCCGCCGCAACCATCACCTCACAGGAGAAACAAGGCAGTCATGAAACTCACATCACTCCGCATCGCGGCAGCCGTCGCGTCGGTCTCGACGGTGCTCTTGCTGGGCATCGGCGCGCCCGCCGCTCTCGGCGCCCCCGCGCCCGCTCCGACCGTCCCGGTGTCCCTCGTGGATCCCGCCGCCGGCGTCCAGCTCGACATCCACAAGTACCTCGGCACGCCCACGGGGCAGCCGAACAACGGCACGGAGCAGACCGTCTCCAGGCCGCCCCTGAAGGGAGTCGTGTTCGACGTCTTCCAGGTGTATTACGACTCCGCCCGGTCGAACCCGATCAACCTCACCACCAACGCCGGCTGGACGTCGGCTGCCGCGGTGACCGGCTACACGCCGACGCAGGCCCAGATCACGGCGGGCTCGTTCGTCATCGGCGGCACCACCTACTACCTCGGCACCTCGGTGCCGGTTACGACCGGGACTGATGGCACCGCCTCCTTCAACAAGCCCGCCGGCGCGGGGCTCTACCTGGTCAACGAGAACCTGGCTGCCTCGGGCCCCACCGTTCAGCAGTGCCCCGGTGGCGTGTGCACCGACGTGCCCACCTCTCAGGTGACGCCCAGCAACCCGTTCTTCGTCACCCTGCCGATGACGCACCCGGTGAACCTCAACACCTGGATGTACCAGGTGCACGTCTACCCCAAGAACCAGCAGGACACCGCAACGAAGTCCGTCGCTGACCAGGGCACCCAGACGGCAGAGGGCAGCGACCGTGGCGGCGACCACACGATCATGTTCACGATCAACACCTCGATCACGGACGGCATGACGGTCGCCCAGATGCAGAAGTACGTGATCACCGACACGCTCGACTCCCGGTTGAGCAGCCCGGTCGTGAAGGTGTACACCAGCGCGGACGGCACCGGTGGGGGCCTCAGCCCCGCCCTCACCCCGGTGACCGACTACGTCCTCTCCGGCAATGTCGTCATCACGTTGACCGATGCCGGCCTCGCCAAGCTCGTCGCTGCAAACAATGCCAACGCCGCGGCCACCGTCGTGACCACGATCGAGGCGAGCGTTGACACCGAGGGCAACGGAACCATCTCCAACACGGCGTACGTCATCCCGAACCAGGCGTGGGCCGATGCGCACCCGGGTCAGCCCGGCACGCCGACCAACCCCACCCAGACCAAGTACGGTGACCTGCGCATCATCAAGGCCGCCGTTCCCGCGGTCACCGACCCGTCGGTGATGGCCGGCGCCGAGTTCGCCGTCTACCTCGACCCGACCCCGGCCACCGGCTGCACCGCTGCCGACGTCACCACGTCGGTGAGCAACCCGGTCATCGGCACTGCCGTGACGGACGCCACCGCCAAGGCGACCGTCAAGGGTCTGCAGACGTCCGACTTCTACAACGGCCAGACGCAGACCGATCTTCAGCAGTACTGCCTGGTTGAGACCAAGGCCCCCGTGGGTTACAACCTCAACCCGCAGGCCATCCAGTTCACGATTCTGCAGGGCTCGGCCACTGCAGAGATCCCGGCCTTCGAGGAGCTGACAGTCAACAACCAGAAGACCAACCTGGGCAACGAGCTGCCGATCACCGGCGGCGGGGGCGTCGCCGCTCTGAGCGTCGGCGGTCTGTTGCTCGTGGGCGGTGGCCTGGCGTACTACTTCGTGTCGACGCGTCGTCGCCACAACGTCTGAGCGGTTCGGTCATCAGGGCAGGCGAAGTAACTGACCGGGTGGTGGGGGGGCATTCCCCCCGCCACCCGGTCTCGCCTGCCCCGCAATCCAGTGGCCGCTCGGCCCACCGGTGGCGTCACCGTCTGGTCGCGTTGACCCTCATCGTGGCGGGCGCCGTCGTGACGGGCTATCCCGTCGCCGACACCATCGCCACCAACCGCGACCTGTCGAAGGCCGCGTTGTCCTATTCGGAAGCGGTGGCCGAGTCAGATCCTGACCTGCGCGCGGGGCAGATCCTGAGTGCCCAGCAGTACAACGGGCGCCTCACCCCGCAGCTGCTGCTCGACCCGTGGGGGGACGATGTGCCTGACCCGACGGCCGCGCACCAGGACTATCTCACCCAACTCCATGAGTCCCCGGTGATGGCGCGCCTGCGCGTCCCCACGATCGACGTCGATCTCCCCGTCTTCCACGACTCGTCGAAGGCCCAGCTGTCGAAAGGGGTCGGCCACATGTACGGCACCTCCCTTCCGGTCGGAGGGCCCGGCACCCATGCGGTGTTGGCCGCCCACACCGGGATGCGCTTCGGCACCTTCTTCGACAATCTCGTCGAACTCATCCCGGGGGACGCCTTCTTCGTGGACGTCTCGGGTGAGACGCTCACGTACCGCGTCGACGAGATTTCTGTGGTCGAGCCTGACGACGTGGGGGCGGTCGTTCGCGTCGCCGGGGCCGACTACGTCACCCTCCTCACCTGCATCGACTTCCCCGACCACACCCGGCGGCTGCTCGTGCGTGGCGTCCGTGTGCAGGACGCTGCAGGGCAGGCGACGATGGCCCAGGCCCCACCGGCCATCGCGACCGGAGGTGTGAGCAGCCTCACCGGCGTCGCGATCGAGCCCTGGATGCCCCCCCGTCTCACGGCCACAGCGATTGCCCTTGCTGTCGCGGCGATACTTCTCGTGGTGTGGGGTGTGGGTGATCGGCGACTGCGCCGGACTACCCCACCCGACTCCTCGACCCTGTCCACCACCTCGAGAGACACGACACTGCCGTGACCAACAGCCCGCACCCGCCGCGCCGTGCGTCCGATCATGTCGAGGGACGCGACCTTGCCGTGACCAACAGCCCGCAATCAGCGCGCCGTGTGTCCGATCACCACGTCGCGTCCCGGCGCCTTCCCGGGCCCTGGGTCTCAGCAGTTGTCGTGCTGGCCGGCGTTCTCGTGATGCTCTACCCGGTTCTCGGTACTCAGTACAACAACGTCAAGCAGCGCGAATTCGCGACTCACTACAACCGCGAGGTCGCCCAGGCGGCGCCGGACCAATTGGGTGCTGACCTGGCCGAGGCCCGCGCCTACAACGCCACACTTGAAGGGATCCCGATCCTCGATCCCTGGCTCGCGCAGAATTCGGGTGACCCGAAGTCGGGCCCCTATCGCACCTATCTCGACGAACTGTCGAACTTCAGTGTCATGGCACGAGTCCGGGTTCCGGCGGCCCACATCGACCTGCCGGTCGATCACGGCACCACGGACGCCGTGATCGCCCGCGGCGCGGGACACCTGTACGGCACCTCGCTACCCGTGGGCGGCACGAGCACCCACGCGGTCCTCACGAGTCACACTGGAATGGCTACCGCGACCCTGTTCGACCACCTGACGTCCGTGGTGGTGGGGGACCTTGTCTTCGTCGACGTCGAGGGGGAAACCCTCGCCTACCAGGTCGACCAGATCAAGATCGTCCTGCCCAACCAGATCGACGACCTCAAGGTGGTCAAGGGCAAGGATCTCCTGACCCTTTTCACCTGCACCCCCTACGCCATCAACACCCACCGGCTCCTCGTGCGCGGCCACCGTGTCCCATACGTTCCGGCTGCCGCCGATGTCGCGGAAGTGGCCAGCGTCACCCCCGGGATGGATCCAAGGATGTATGGCCTCATGGCGGGGGCAGCGGCTGGAGGGCTGGTGTTCATGTTCATCATCGGACGCGAGGTACGCCGAGTTCGTGCAGCAAGAGTGCTGTCTCTCGCTGGGCGCCACGCGGAGTGAGCGCTACTCACTCCTGCAGAACTGTCTGACTACGGACACTTTCGCAGGACTGAAACGGCCCTACAGGTGGAACGGTGCCTTCACGTCGTCCCGGGGCAGGAGCGGCAGCGCGATGGCCGTGACCATCATTCCCTCGAGCGTGACCATCCCCGAGTGCACCGTCATGAATGCGGTGTCGGAAGCGTCACGTCCCGTCGCGATCCTCACCATGGACGCCCGGGGCGCCAGCCGGGTCGCGTCGACGAGCTGCCAGCGTCCGTCGAGGGCAACCTCGACCACGGCGTGGAAGTCCATGGGGTACAGGCCCGGAGCGTAGACAGAGACCAGCCTGGCCGGCA
>CALKHV010000048.1 GCA_937988865.1 uncultured Propionibacteriaceae bacterium
CGGCCTGGAGGACGTGCGCGAGGTCGCGCGTCTCGCCGTTGACACGCATCGCGACGATCGAACGGTCGTCGCCGAAGAGGTCGAGTCCGGTGGCCGAGGTCTCGACCACCTGCTCGCTGGAATGGCCTGCGCGAACGACGGTGATGGAGACGGACAACGGTGTTTCCTCTCAAAGGGCGGCGCGACCATACCGGGGCCGGGACGCGGGGTGTGCTGCCCATTCTGCCCGATGCCTTCGGGCGGACGCCATGTGGATGGGCTCCGCCCCATACTGGGCGTGCCGACTAGGCGAACGCCGCCGCGTGGGCCTCGAAGGCTGCTCCGATGATGCCGCTGTCGTTCTCCATGCGGGCCCTCACGACGGGAGCCTCGAGCTGGAGCAGCGGAAGGAACCGATCGGCATCGTGGCTGATCCCGCCACCGATGATGACCAGGTCGGGCCACAGCAAGCTCTCGGCGTAGGTGAGGTACTCCTGGAGCCGTGACACCCACTGCGCCCAGGAGAGGTTCTCGCGGACGCGAGCCGCGGCCGACGCCCAGGGGCAGCAGTCGAAGCCGTCGATCGTGAGGTGTCCGAACTCGGTGTTCGGCACCAGGTGACCGTCGACGAACAACGCGGAGCCGACTCCCGTTCCCAGCGTGACGACCAGCACCACGCCCTTCACGTCCCGGCCGGCTCCGAGCGCGATTTCGGCGAGCCCTGCAGCGTCCGCGTCGTTGAGCATCGTGGCCGGGACGCCGAGTGCCTCGCGGAACAGGGTGTCGGCGTTGGTGCCGATCCACGCCGGGTCGATGTTCGTCGCCGTGCGCACGACGCAGTTGCGGACCACCGCAGGAATGGTCACGCCGACCGGGGCGTCGGCCGGCACATCGCCGAAGTGGGCCCGCATGGCGCGCACGGCGATCGCCACCGCTTCGGGGGTGGCGGGTTGAGGCGTCGCGATGTAGTGACGGGGTGCTGTCAGGGCTCCGGTGCGGATGTCGACGGGAGCGCCCTTGATCCCCGTGCCCCCGATGTCGATGCCGATCGCCACCGGGTTCAGATCAACGACCGATGAGGTTGGGTCTGACGAGGTTGAAACTGACGAGGTTGACACTGACGATGTTGAGACTGACGGCGCTGACAAGGACGGTCCTTCCACGTTGAAGACTCATCGGATTCTGACGCCGTCCTGGTTGGCCGGCACCTTGCTCATCAGGACACCCGAACCGGTGAGTTGTTCCTGAATGGGGTGCGGCATCCCGCTGTCGGTCACGACGCGGCTGACGGCGTCCGCGGGCAGAAGTGGTACGGCTCCCTGGCGAGGGAACTTCAGTGACTCGGTCAGGACGATGACGTCGCGTGCCTGTCTGGCCATGGCCTTGACCACGGCGGCACGCAGGTGATTGCTGCCCGTGAACCCAGACTCGACGGTGTAGCCGTCGATGCCGATGAACAACTGGTCGACGTGGAAGTTCTGCAGGCACTGCTCGACCAGCGGACCAACGGTCACCTGGGATTCAGGCTGGTAGTCGCCCCCCAGCAGAACGATGGACGCGCCTTGCGCCGTGCGGACGTAGTCGGCGATGAATGCCGAGTTCGTGATGATCGTGACTCCGCGTTTCGTCTTCGCGATCTCGTTCGCCAGCAGGGCGCAGCACGACCCCGATTCGATCATGACGGTGCTGCCGTTCGGCACGAGATCGGCGGCGGCGGCCGCGATCCGGCGCTTGAGGTCGTAGTGGAAAGCCAGGCGGCTGAGCAGGTTGTCCGGCGCGATCGCCACGGCGAAGCCGTGCTGGCGCTGGATCAGACCCTTCTTCTCCAGCCCGTCGAGGTCCTTGCGAACGGTGACCTGCGACACGGCGAACATCCCGGCAAGCTCACTGACGTCGACTCGCTCGTTGTCGATGACGTACTCGAGGATCTTTGATCGCCGATCGGACACTGGACGGTCCCTTCCTGCCTGCATTGACTCCACTACGAACCATAGTATGCTTACGTACGAAAGCTCAAGTGATTTGTATTGAAAGTCATCGTGTGAAGGGACGCGGGATGCCAGAGGACGTCGGACGTATCTTCGACATCCAGAAGTTCTCGCTCCATGACGGCCCCGGGATCAGGACCGTCGTCTTCCTCAAGGGCTGCCCGATGGGTTGCGCCTGGTGCTCCAACCCGGGCTCCCGCAAGTTGCGCGTCCTACCGGTCCGGGACCCCGACAACCCCAGCGTCTTCACCGCCGACAGCCGCGACTACTCCATCGATGAAGTGATCCGCGTCTGCCTGCAGGACCTGCCCTTCTACGAGGAGTCGGGCGGTGGCGTCACCTTGTCGGGCGGCGAGGCCATGGTGCAGCACCAGTTCACCACCCGACTCCTGCGCAAGCTGAAGGCCCGCGGCATCCACACGGCGATCGAGACCACCGGCTACGCATCCCCCGGCATCTTCCGCAAGATCGTCGCCGCGGTCGACCTGCTGATCATCGACGTGAAGCACCACGACCGAAAGCTCCACAAGCAGTGGACGACCGTCAGCAACGAGCTCCCCCTCCGGAATCTGGCGTGGGCCCTCGATGCCGGGGCGGAGGTGCTCGTACGGATCCCCGTCATCCCCGGTGTGAATGCCCGGTGCGAGGACGCTGAGGCCTTCAGCCGGCTGCTTGCACCCCTGGGCGTCCGGGACGTCCAGCTGCTGCCCTTCCACCAGTTCGGTGAACGCAAGTACGAACTTCTGGGTTGGGACTACCGGATGTCCGGCGTCCCTCCCCTCCACGAGGAGGACCTCACGGAATACGTGAGAACCTTCGACAACTTCGGCGTCCACGCCTTCTTCTAGTTCAACGCAAGAGAGGATCCCATGAGCACGTTGGTCGATTCGACGGTGAATGTCGAGGGCCCCCACTTCGGCCGATTGACCCCCAGAATGGCGGCCTGGCGTGAGGAGTTGATGGAGACCCCGCAGTCGGTGTGCGTCGAGCGGGCCATGCTGACGACCGAAACCTACCGGCAGCACCAGGGTGAGCCGATGGTGTTGCGGCGCGCGCTGATGCTGAAGAACGTGCTCGAGAACATGTCCATCTTCATCGAGCCCGCAACGTTGATCTGCGGGAACCAGGCGTCCGCGAACCGCGCGGCCCCGATCATGCCCGAGTACGCGATGGATTGGGTCATCGCCGAACTGGATGAGTTCGACCAGCGCCCCGGTGACCGTTTCACGATCACCGAGGATGCCAAGGAACAGTTGCGCGGCATCGCGCCCTATTGGGAGCACAACACCCTCAAGGACCGGGGGCTGAGCCTGATGCCGCCGGCCAGTCGACAGTTCTACGATCTGGGCATCATTCATCCCGAGGGCAACATCACCTCGGGCGATGCCCACATCGCTGTGTACTACGAGCGGGTTCTTGCCGAAGGACTGAGCGGCTACCTGGCCCGCACCGCAGCCCTGCTCGCCGCGCTCGACCTCACCGAGCCCGATCAGCTCAGGAAGTCGTTCTTCTACCGCTCGGTGCACATTGCTCTCACCGCCGTGATCGACTTCGCCCACCGCTATTCAGCGCTGGCCGCGGACCTCGCCTCGTGCGAGCCCGACGAGGCCCGCCGGGCCGAACTGGTCGAGATGAGCCGCGTCCTCGCCAAGGTGCCCGAGCACCCCGCCGATACCTTCGCCGAGGCGGTGCAGGCGGTCTGGCTGGTTCAGCTGACCCTCCAGATCGAATCCAACGGTCACAGCCTCTCCTACGGTCGGTTCGACCAGTTCATGAACCGCTTCTACGAGGCCGACCTCGAGGCCGGACGCATCACGCCTGACCAGGCCACGGAACTACTGACGAACCTGTGGCTCAAGACCATGACGCTGGCCAAGATCCGCGGCTGGTCACACACCCGCTTCAGCGCCGGTGGCCCGCTCTACCAGAACGTGACCGTCGGGGGGCAGACGCCCGAGGGCCTCGACGCGGTCAATCCGCTGTCGTACCTGGTGCTCCGCTCGGTCGCCCAGACGAGGCTCCCCCAGCCCAACCTGACGGTTCGCTACCACAGGGGCCTCGCTGACGACTTCATGATGGAATGCATCGAGGTCATGCGGCTCGGCTTCGGAATGCCCGCGTTCAACAGCGACGAGGTCATCATTCCGTCCCTGATCAACAAGGGTGTCGAGAAGTCGGACGCCTACAACTACTCTGCGATCGGCTGCGTGGAAGTCGCAGTCCCCGGCAAGTGGGGCTACCGCTGCACCGGCATGAGTTTCCTCAACTTCCCCAAGACGCTGCTCACGGCGATGAACAACGGCGTCGATCCCAAGTCAGGGGAATTGATCGCTACACCGGTGAAGAGCTTCACCGCGATGACCAATTTCGACGAGCTCATGGAAGCCTGGGACGTGACGGTCCGGGAATTCCAGCGTCATGCCGTGATCCTGGACTCGGCGTGCGACATCGCCCTGGAGGAGAACGTCGCCGACATCCTCTGCTCGGCTTTGGTCGAGGACTGCCTGGGACGAGGCAAGCCCATCAAGGAGGGCGGCGCCGTCTACGACTTCATCTCCGGTCTGCAGGTCGGCATCGCCAACCTCGGTGACTCCCTGGCAGCGATCAAGAAGTGCGTCTTCGACGATCGCACCATCACGAGCACCGAGTTGTGGGACGCCCTGATGAACGACTTCGCCGGCGTCCGGGGCAAGGAGATCCAGGCTGCCCTGGCGAATGCCCCGAAATACGGCAACGACGACGACTACGTCGACGAGTTGCTCGTGCAGGCATATGACAGTTGCATCGACGAAATCTTCAAGCACCACAACACCCGCTACGGTCGGGGCCCGATCGGTGGCGGCTACTACGCCGGGACCTCCTCGATCTCGGCCAACGTCCCGCAGGGGGCCAGCACCATGGCGACACCGGACGGCCGGAACGCCGGCCAGCCGCTGGCCGAAGGCTGCTCCCCCAGCCACGGCGCTGACACCCACGGACCGACGGCCGTCTTCAAGTCTGTCTCCAAGCTCGACACCGCGCGGATCACCGGTGGGGTCCTGCTCAACCAGAAGGTCACGCCCCAGGTGCTGGCCAAAGAGGCAGACCGCAAGAAGTTGATCCTGCTGCTGCGCACCTTCTTCAACCGGCTCGACGGGTTCCACGTGCAGTACAACGTCGTCGACCGGGCGACCCTGTTGGACGCCCAGGTGCACCCCGAGCGGCACCGCGACCTGATCGTGCGCGTCGCGGGCTACAGTGCGTTCTTCAACGTCTTGTCCAGGGCAACCCAGGACGACATCATTGCCCGTACCGAACAAACGCTGTAATCACTTCGCAGGACCCTCACAGGCCAGCGTTGACTGGCCCTTTCCGAAAGGCTCATGATGCGGCTCGCATCGGTCGGGACGAGCGCCATCAGCGCGCAATTCGTCGCAGCGTCACACCACGTCCCCACGGCCACCTTCACCACCGCCTACTCCCGGGACGAGAGCCGTGCGCGGGCCTTCGCGGACGCGAACGGCATCGCGTCCGTCAGTTGCGACCTCGACGGCCTCCTTCACTCCGACGAGATCGATGCCGTGTACATCGCCAGCCCGAACTCGGTGCACTTCGAGCAGGCGCTGTCGGCCATTCGCGCCGGGAAGCACGTACTGCTCGAGAAGCCGGCCACCCCGGACGCCGAATCCTTCCGTCGTCTGACGGACGAGGCCAGGGCGAGCGGCGTCGTGGTCATCGAGGCCATGCGAAACGCCTACGACCCGGCCATGGAGGTCATCCGCGACCTGCTGCCAACGCTCGGGACGCTCCGGCGGGCGTCCTTCGCCTACTGTCAACGGTCGAGCAAGTACGACGCGTTCCTCAGCGGAAACACCTTCAACGTCTTCGACCCCGGGATGGCGGGGGGCGCGCTCCTCGATCTGGGCGTCTACTGCCTGAGTTCCGCGGTGCTGCTCTTCGGCCCACCCGACGCAGTGGTGGGACGCTCGGTCCCGCTCGCCACCGGGGCGGACGGTGCCGGGGCACTTCTGCTCAGCTACCCCGGCCTGCTGGTCGACATCAGCTACTCCAAGATGAGCCATTCGACGAGGCCGAGCGAGATCCAGGGTGAACAGGGGACGCTCGTGATCGACCACATCGCCGACCCACGGGTGCTGCGAGTTGAGCCCTTCGGGGGGCCGAGCTTCGAGCGCGAGATCGCCAAACCTCCCGGCAATCTGCAGTACTCGCTGGAGCGTTTCGTTGAACTCGTCGACGGTGACCACGACTGTGCGTCCGACCATGCCCGAACCATCAACACCCTCCGCATCACCGATGAGGTGCGCAACCGGGCCTGACGCCGAGGTCAGCTCGGCCGAACCACTGCTGTTGAGGTGTCGGATCAGCCTGCGTCCGGCCTGATCCGCTCCTCGGCGAGCTCCGGCGGGGTGAAGCCCTCAGGGTGCACGCCGTGCTTGTCGGCGTAGAACTCACGGATGCGGTCCATGTCGGCGTGGACGTCACCGGTGAGGTTGATCGTCGGGCCAAGGCCGGCGGTGCGGGTCCTCGAGTCCACATATCCCAGCACGACAGGCATGTCGGCATTACGGGCAATCCGGTAGAAGCCCGACTTCCACCGCTTCGCGCGGTGCCGCGTCCCCTCAGGCGCGATCACGAGGAAGAACTGCTTTCCCGTTCGCGCTTGCGCCACGATCTCGTCGACGAGTCTGCCCGGGTGTTCTCGGTTGACAGGAATCCCGCCGAGGCTCCGCATGACCCAACCGAACGGCGGCTTGAACAGCGTGTGCTTCCCGAGCCACATCGGCGAGAACCCGTGACGCCAGCAGATCGCAAACATGTAGGGGAGGTCCCAGTTCGAGGTGTGCGGCGCGCCGATCAGCACGGCGGAAGCACCGCTCTGGGACTCAGAGCTGAGCCGGTAGCGCGACACCGCCCAGAAGGCACGGGCGAGAAGTGGCCTCACGATCATGGGCCAAACCTAGCGCCAGAATGAGGCCCTTTGCCCGAGTTCGGTTTGTGCCCTCCAGAGACGGGGTAGGTGGATCTTGGCGACGATGTGCGTCGCACTACCTGCCCAGGAGGAAGACATGACCCAGTCACCACCGACCGACCCCGAGTGGCGCCCGTTCACCAGCGCTGACGGGACGCCTGTCGGACCCGACGAGACCGGCAACTTCGCGACCAGCACGGATCCGGAGGGCGATCCGGAAGCGACGATCGGTACGGGCCCTTCGCCCGACCCGACCTGGCGTCCGTTCACCAGCGCGGACGGGACCCCTGTCGGACCCGACGAGACCGGCAGCTTCGCCACCGGCGCTCATCCCGATGGCGATGCCGACCCTGCTCGCTCCCCCGCCTCACCCCGGCGCCTGTGAGCCGCTCGCGCGGCCTCACGATCGTCCCCGAATCACTCACCCCTGGAGGACTCATGCCCGACAAAGGTCTCGACTCACTGTTCTACGACACGCTGCGTGACATGTACTACGCCGAACGGCACATCCTGACGACTCTGCCCCAGCTGGAGTCGGCGGCCGTCTCTGACGAACTGAAGGCCGCCTTCAACAAGCACCACCACGAGACCCAGGGCCAGATCGCCCGTCTCGAACAGGTCTTCTCCCTCATCGACCGCAAGCCGGTCTCGAAGCGTTGCGAGGCCATCGACGGCATCCTCAAGGAGGGTGACGGGCTGCTCGAGGACTACGAGGGCATGACCGCGTTGGACGCAGGGCTGATCTCGTCGGCGCAGGCGGTCGAGCACTACGAGATCACCCGCTACGGAACCCTCCGGCGCTGGGCCAAGGTCCTGGGACTGCCCGACGCCGTCGACCTGCTCGGCCAGAGCCTCGAAGAGGAATCCATGACCGATGAGCTTCTCACCCGGATCGCGGACGCCGAGGCGAACGCCCGAGCGTCCCGGGTGTCGAAGGAGTCGTGAGCGGACGCCGGACGCCGCGCGACCTCCCGGCCCCCACACGGGGACGCCGGGAGGTCGTCCGTCGGTTTGTGCATCCCGGTTCAGTCGCGCTATGGTTTTCCTCGCGCCTGATGCGGGTAACCACATCAGGAAATGCAATGCGGACGTGGCTCAGTTGGTAGAGCATCACCTTGCCAAGGTGAGGGTCGCGGGT
>CALKHV010000049.1 GCA_937988865.1 uncultured Propionibacteriaceae bacterium
CCCGGCTTCCGGGTGCTCGTCGTGCCCTCGTGCAACATATGTGCAACATAGCAGGATAAACGTGGTTACTCAAGGTTATTGCGGTCCATGTCGCGACCGGCTAACATGATGGACAGTTACCTAGTCAGTACGGCAATCACAAGCAGTTTCGGCGGATGCTCACGGGATGCCCTCTCACGGGTTCGAATCCCGTTAGCTCCACAAGACTCGCCCTGACGGTGAACATCACTCGTCAGGGCGATTTTCGCGTCCGGGAGGTTGGCTGTGCGGCCCACCGGAATCGCCATCAGTCCGAGATGACCTCGTGGACGTAACACCAGCGCCACGACTCGCCGGGTTCGAAGGATCGCATCACGGGATGGCCCGTCTCGGCGTGGTGGCGGGCGGCGTGACGTCCGGGGGAGGAGTCGCAACATCCCACGTTGCCGCATTTGAGGCAGAGGCGCAGGTGCACGGGTTGCAGGCCCTCCCGGACGCAGTCCTGGCATCCCTGCGGAGTGAGTGGACGCACGCAGGCCGGGGCGTCCGCGAGGTGGTCGCAGGGCTCCACGGACGGGGACACGGTCAGTCGGCCGCTGGTGATCGCCCCGGCACGCTCGCTGATGTTCGAGGCGATGGCCTCCTGGACGTCGAGTTGGGCCAGCACCGACGAGAGGACGGAGTGGTCGGCCGTGCCGGCGTCCCGGATGCGCAGGACTGCTGCGCGCTGCGCCTGGAGGACGCTGACGTACAGGCGTCCCCGGGTGAGGCCCGGGGTTGCCACGTCGCTGCGTCCCAGACGCTCCCAGACCGCATTGAGCATGCTCGTCTGCTGATCGCGCAACTGGTCGAGGTCTTGCCGTTCGTCGTCGGACGCGGTCGCGCCGACCACGGCGAACGCCTCGGCGTTGGCGCGCTGCAGGATCATCGCCTCCTCGATGGCGTCCTCGCGAGGATCCGGCCCCCGCAGGCCCACCCTGCGAGCCAGCCACGGGAGTGTGAGCCCCTGGAGCAGAAGGGTGCCGACGGTCACGACGAGGGCCGCCAGCACCAGCACGTCACGCTCGGGCACCGATGGGGGCAAGGACAGGGCCGCGGCCAGCGTCACCACGCCGCGCATGCCGGCCCATCCCACCACGATCGCACCCGAAAGTGGCGGCGAGTCGGCGCGTCCCCGCGTGAGGGCGAACGTCGCGAGGACGGCAAGTAGGCGCACCACGACCACAGTGCCGAGGGTGGCGACACATGTGGCCACGATGACCGGCCAGCCACGATCGGACAGCGAGGCCGCTGCCCAGACTGACCGGGCCTGCAACCCGATGAGCAGGAACACGGAGTTCTCGAGCAGGAACTGGATCGTGCGCCACGTGATGCGTCCGGCGACCCTGTCGCCAGGCCCCTGTTCGACGTGGCTCCGGTGACCCAGGACCAGCCCGGCGACCACGACCGCGAGCACGCCCGAACCGCCCAACTCCTCCGTGGGGACGTAGGCCATGAACGGCACCAGGAAGGTGAGCGACGTCGTCAGCTGCCCGGTGGGAAGGATGCGGAAGACCAGCCCCGCCAGACGGGCGACCACGGCACCGATCACGATCGCGCTGAGGACCGCCCACGCGAAGTCACCCAGCACGGCCCACGCCGACAATGTCGCGCCCAGGGCGAGGAGTGCCGAGCGCAGACTCACCAGCGCGGTCGCGTCGTTGACCAGGGACTCGCCCTCGAGCAGCGCGACAACGCGTCGCGGCAGCCCCACGCGCCGGGCCACGGCGGTGGCCGCCACCGCATCCGGGGGAGCGACGACCGCGCCCAGGGCCAGGGCAGCCGGCCAACTGACACCGAGCACCGCCCACACCACGAGGCCGACGGAGGCGAGGGTGAGCAGCACCAGCCCGACCGAGAGCCAGCCGATCGAGGCGAGATTCCGCCGGAACTCCACCAGCGAGGTGTTGACGGCGGACGCGTACAACAGGGGCGGCAACAGGACCACCAGGACGAGTTCAGGCTCGAGTTCAGGCGCGTGGACGAAAGGCAGCACCGAACCCAGCGCACCGGCCGCCATCAGCAGGAGCGGTGCGGACCATTCCAGCTTCTCGGCGAGCCACGTCACGGCCAGCACGGCCAGGACGAAGAGCGTGACGGTGACGACGATCCCCATGTCGGGATCGTAGGCCCTGGCGTCCGGCCGCTCGTGACACTCCGTAGGTCGGGCCCCGGGTCTGGGGCCCGTACGTGCGTCCGAGCCGTAAGTTACGGTACCGTAGGGTACGCCACTGTAACCCGCAGCGTGAGGATCAGACATGACTCGTCAACACCCGACCATCATCCAGGGCGGCATGGGCGTCGCGGTCTCGTCGTGGCGCCTCGCCAATGCCGTGGCCAGCGCCGGTCAACTGGGTGTGGTGTCCGGCACCGCGCTCGACGGCGTCGTGGCCCGCACCCTGCAGGACGGCGATCCCGGCGGTCATGTGAGGCGTGCCCTCCAGCACTTCCCGTCGCCGACCATGGCGCAGCGCATCCTCGACACCTACTTCCTTGACGGCGGACGCGCAGAGGGTCATGCGTACCGTCCGCACCCCACGCTGACCATCCACCCGAGCCGACCCGCCGTCGAACTCGCGCTCGTGGGCAACTTCGTCGAGGTGTGGCTGGCCAAGGAGGGGCACGACGGTGTCGTGGGCATCAACTTCCTGGAGAAGATCCAGACGGCCACGCTGTCGGCCGTTCTCGGCGCGATGCTGGCCGGGGTCGACTACGTGCTCATGGGGGCCGGTATCCCCAAGGAGATGCCGCGCGTCCTCACCGACTTCGCCCACGGCCTCCCGGCCCACCTCACGATCGACGTCGGCAACCAGACGCGCGTGCACGAGGCCGTCCTCGACCCGCGCGAGTATCTCGGTGACGACCTCCCCGCGCTGCGGCGTCCGCTCTTCGTCGCCATCATTTCGCTGCACGTGCTGGGCAACTATCTGGCCCGCGATCCCGAGATCCGTCCGGATGGCTTCGTCGTCGAGGGCCCGCTGGCAGGCGGTCACAGTGCCCCGCCACGAGGCAAGATGGCGCTCGACGAGACCGGGCAACCCATCTACACCGAGAAGGACGAGGCCGACCTCGTCAAGATGGCCGCCATCGGCCTTCCGTTCTGGATGGCGGGGGCGTGGAGCACGCCCGAGCGCGTAGCTGAAGCCCGGGAGGCGGGCGCGCAGGGCGTGCAGTGCGGCACCATCTTCGCCCTGGCGTCCGAGTCGGGTCTCAAACCCGAGTTGCGGGAACGACTCACCGCCAAGGTGCAGGAAGGGACCCTCGTGGTCAGGAACGACCCCCTGGCGTCACCGACGGGCTTCCCCTTCAAGGTCGCGGAGCTCGAGGGCACCATGTCCGAGCCCGACGAGTACGCGGCTCGCGATCGCATCTGCGACCTCGGCTACCTGCGTCAACCCACCGAGCGGGCGGACGGGAGCATCGTCTACCGCTGCGCGTCCGAGCCGGTCCACATGTACCTGAAGAAGGGCGGCGAGGTTCAGGACACACTCGGACGCAAGTGCCTGTGCAACGCGCTCTTCGCCAACATCGGGATGCCCCAGCGTCGCAAGGACGGGTACGTCGAGCAGCCGGCGCTCACGCTGGGCCAGGACCTCGTTGGCGTCGAGAACCTCCTCGGGCTGTATCCCGACGGTTACGACGGACGTCAGGCCGTCGCGTGGCTCCTGCGTGACGTCCCCGTGGGGTGACTCGCGTTCCCCCGTCACCCACGCGGGTCAACGAACAGCAGTGACCTCCGCGCGACGAACCGCTGACGCCCGAAGAGCCACGAGCGCTCCTGACGCCAGCCCGAGAGCGCTCGCTGCGAGCCCGAACCACACCGGGAGCGAGTCGAGGCCGAGCAGGCGGTCGACAGACCAGGAACCGGGACCAGTCAGCGCGAGGGCGGCCGCGAGTCCCGAGTAGACGAAGGCCAGCTCGTAGCCGCCCTTCTGGGCCCACAGACCCTTGCCGCCGTGCACGGTGGCGGCGACGACCAGGGTGCCGAGTACGGCCGCGGCGGCGAGCGGGGTCAGGACGCCAGGCACGATGAACAGGCCACCCACGAATTGCGTGATCCCCGCGATGAAGGCCATGGGTCTTCCGGGCCGGAAACCGATCCGCTCGAAGAACCGGCCGGTTCCCTCAAGGCCGCTCCCACCGAATGTTCCGAAGAGCTTCTGGGCCCCGTGGCCGATCATGAGGCCGCCGAGGAGGAGCCGCAGGAGCAAGAGCCCCAGATCCATGTCAGTCCCTTCCGAGTTCACCCGAAACGATATCCCACCCGGATTCTGGACCCTGTCTCGGTAGCCTTGGCCCCATGGCCCAGAGCTTCGAGTTCGTTCACTCGCCGAGCGGCGACACCGTGCGTATCAAGGCGCGAGGACGCGATGTCCTCACCAACCCGATGATCAACTTCGGCACCGCCTTCACGCGTGAGCAGCGCATCGCCCTCAACATCAACGGGTTGCTGCCGCCCAACGTAATGACGCTCAACACCCAGCTCAAGCGTGTCTACGCCCAGTACTGCCGCCAGCCCGATGACCTGGCCAAATTCGTGTACCTCAACACGATGCACGACCGGAATGAAGTGCTCTACTACAAACTCCTCACCGAGCACATCGAAGAGATGCTGCCGATCGTGTACACGCCCACCATCGGGCAGGCCATCCAGGAATACAGCCACTGGTACCACCGCCCGCGCGGTGTCTACCTGAGCATCGACGACCCGGACGGGATCGGGCCGGCCCTGAGGAGCATGGGCCATCGTCCCGAAGAGATCGACCTGATCGTGGTGACCGACTCCGAGGGCATTCTCGGCATCGGTGACCAGGGTGTCGGCGGAGTGGCCATCACCGTGGGGAAGTTGAGCGTGTACACCGCGGCGGCGGGCATCCATCCCCATCGCGTCCTGCCCGTGGTCCTCGACACGGGCACCGACAACATCGACCTCCTCACCGACGACGCCTACCTGGGCGTCCGCCATGCCCGCGTCCGGGGGGAGCAGTATGACGATTTCGTGGAGAAGTTCGTCGTGGAGGCGCACAGTGCCTTCCCCCACGCGATGCTGCACTGGGAAGACTTCGGCGCGGCCAACGCGCACCGCATCCTCGATCGGTACCGCGAGGACTACTGCACCATCAACGACGACATCCAGGGGACGGCCGCCGTCGTGGTGGCCGCCGCGCTGTCGGCCGTGCAACGCACGGGCACCCGCCTGGCCGACCAGCGGATCGTCATCCACGGGGCCGGGACCGCGGGCATCGGCATCGCCAACCTGATGGTCGACCTCATGGTTGCCGAGGGTCTCACCGAGGCCGAAGCACGAGCGTGCTTCTGGTGTCTCGGGTCCAGGGGACTGCTGAGGGAAGGCGCGGTGATGCGCTCGTTCCAGGAGCCGTTCGCGCGTCCGGCGTCCGAGGTCGAAGGGTGGACGCTCGACCAGCCCGACACGTACGACCTCGCCGACGTCGTGCGCAACGTGCGCCCGACCATGCTGATCGGATCGTCGGCACAACCGGGGGCCTTCACCGAAGCGATCGTCCGCGACATGGCCGGGCACTGCGATGCCCCGATCATCCTGCCGTTGTCGAACCCCACGACGAGGGCCGAGGCGATCCCGTCCGACCTCCTGACCTGGACCGAGGGACGCGCCCTCATCGCGACCGGTTCACCGTTCGACCCCGTCATCTGGGGGCGCGTGCGCCACGTGATCGCCCAGGCGAACAATGCGCTCGTGTTCCCCGGCATCGGGCTCGGCGTGATCGCCTGCAGGGCGTCCCGGGTCACGGACGGCATGATCGCCGCCGCAGCCCGTGCGGTGGCCGCGGTCGTCGGCGATCGGACGCCGGGAGCCTCGCTCCTCCCGTCCATCAGCCAGCTCCGGTCGGTCTCGACGAGGGTGGCCATTGCAGTGGCCGCTGCTGCCGCGTCCGAGGGGGTGGCAGACCGACCCCTCACGAACCCCGTGCAGCAGGTCTACGAACAGATGTGGCAGCCGAGGTATCCGCGCGTCGAGGTGGTGTGATGGGGGACGTCCTGCCGGCGTCCACCTGGCACGGGCTGCGTGACGCCCACGCGGCACGCGCGCGCACCCGTCTCGCCGGGGTCATCGAACGGCGGTCCAGGGGTGTCCGCCACCCGGTCGAGGACTTCCTGTTCGACTACTACAACCTGCGTCCCGGGCAGTTGATCTCGTGGCATCCGGGTGCGGGCGTGGCCCTGGCGGACGCGGACGAGTATGCGTCCCGGAAGTTCTACGAGGTCCGTGGGGGAGTCGCACGGGTCGATGTCGGTCGATTTCTGTCTGATCGCGCGTCGACCGTCGACCAGACGCGTGCCCTGCTCGAGGCCACCGCTGGTCGGACGCCCCAGTTCGGTTGCTTCGGCATGCATGAGTGGGCGATGGTCTACCACCTGGAGCAGTCCGAGACGCGGCATCCCGGCCTGCCGTTGCGTTTCGCGCCGGACGAGGTGGCACGGATCGTCGAGCAGGTCGGCTGTCGCTGCACCCACTTTGACGCCTTCCGCTTCTTCACCCCGGACGCAGTTCCGCTCAACTCCGTTCGTCCGACGCGGGAAACCCAGGTCGTCCTCGAACAGCCCGCGTGCCTGCACGCGACCATGGACCTCTACAAGGCAGCCGGCAAGCTCCTCCCCCTCGTCGACTCGTCGCTGCTCCTCGACACCTACCAACTGGCCCTCGAGATCCGTGCCCTTGACATGGCGGCCAGTGCATACGACGTGTCCGGTTGGGGCTATGAGCCCGTCAAGGTGGAGACACCGGCCGGACGCGCGGCGTACGTAGCGGCGCAGCGGGAGTTCATGGTCCGGGGGCAGGACCTGAGGGCACGCCTGCTGGGCGTGATCGACTCGACAACGGGGCAGGACGCGCGCTGAGAGTGCCGGGTCCGGCGCGTCGGGGGCGCGCTCTGGATCGTCTTGGGGTCCATTGCCTACTCTGGACCGTGCGGTGGCCGATGGGCGCCACCCCTGAGAACAGGACTCTCACCATGCCGACCACACTTCGCCGCCATCTCGTGCTGCTGATCGCGGCACTGGCGCTGATGGCCACCCCGGCGTGCGCGCGCGTCCTGCCCTCCGGTAACCCCGCAGGGGAGCAGGCCGCCCCCGTTCCCTCGGACGTCCGCACCCCTGTCGCAGTCGACGAGACCCCGGACGCCGTCGAGTCGAGCGCGGTTCCCTCGTCGACGGGCCCGGCGCCCGCGGTCACGCCCAGTGCGACCCCCACGCCCACGGCGACGCCATCGCGTCCGGTGGCCCTCCTGAAGTACGGGTCGAAGGGCGATGACGTGCGCGCGCTGCAGCACCGACTCCTCCAACTCGACTGGTTCTCGGGATCGATCACGCCGACCTACGGGCCCACCACGCAACTGTCGGTCAGCGGGTTCCAGGGCAAACGGGGCCTGCCGGTGACCGGTGAGGTCGACCAGGCCACGCTCGACGTGCTCGTGAAGATGACGCGGACGCCGACGCACGACGAGATGTACAACGTCCTGCACCCGGGACCCACCCTCTTCACGACGGGGGCGACCGGCGCCAGGGTCAAGGACCTGCAGGCACGGCTGAAGCAACTCTCCTGGTTCTTCGGCGACGTCACCGGGACGTACGGCTCGGCCACGACGCAGGCAGTCAAGGGGTTCCAGGCCAAGCGCGAGATCCCCGTGACGGGCGCCGTCGACCAACGGACGCTCGACCGTCTGCGTGGCATGACCCACACGCCCACCACCGACGAGCTCAACAACATCGTCCGCGGGGCGACGAACGACCTCGACCCCAGGTGCATGACCGGACGCGCGATCTGCATCAGCAAGGTCACCAACAAGCTGAAGTGGGTCGTCGACGGCAAGGTGCTGCTCACGATGTCGGTCAGGTTCGGCTCCGAGGCCAACCAGACACGCGAGGGACTCTTCGCCGTCGAGTGGAAGGATCGCGACCACGTCTCGAACCTGTACGGCAGCAAGATGCCGTTCTCGATGTTCTTCTCCGGCGGTCAGGCGGTCCACTACTCGTCCGACTTCGCGGCGCGCGGCTACCTCGGCGCGTCCCACGGGTGCGTCAACGTTCGCGACTGGGACGGGCTTGAATGGCTCTTCGGCCAGGCGAGGGTGGGCGACAGGGTGGTCGTGCACCGCTGAGTGGGCGAGCGCCAGGGGTGGTCGTCGAGGTCAGCCCTGGACGCTGAGCGCCGTCACCTGCCGAGAGGTTTCGTCAGCGAGGATCACGGTGGTGTCGCCGCGCTCCTTCGGGAAGATCACCGTGCCCTCGACCGAGTTCCCCGCCCCGACCGTTCCGGGGCTGAGGTAGCCGGGCCCGGCACTGGTGAGCGGAATGAACTCCTCGGTGGTGGTGTTGTCGAGCGCGAAGAAGTTGTAGCTGAAAGTGCCGGACGAGACCTCGATGAGGACGTCGAGTTCGAGTCCTCGGGTGGTCCAGCGGTAGTCCACGATCTCGAAGATGCCATCTGCGTCATCGCGCGTGGAGTGGAACTCGACGCCGTTCCCCGAGGCCACGGACGTGGGGATGGCTGAGGGCGTCACGGGTCGGGTGGTGACCCCGGAATCGGCGGAGGCGATGAATCTGTCCACGTTCGACCCCATCCAGAACAGGCCGATCAGAAGGACGAGGACGACACCGGCGATGATCCACGGAGCACGCGTGCGTGGCGTGACGAACTGGTCGATCGAGACGGACGCCGGTGGCTGCGCCCCGATGGGTGCGTAGGGGTCTCGCTCACTGACGGGCTGGGTGGTGGGGGGACCCCAAGCCGGCGGGGGCGGCGCGCCCTGAGGAGGGTACGCCGAGTACTGGCCGGGGTACTGCCCGGGCTGAGGCGGGTTCGGCCAACCCTGCGGTGGTGGGACGACCGGGGGCTGCCAGGAACCTTGGGGCGGTTGGGTCATGGTGGTGTCCAGAGTACCGGTGTGCACAGATGAGCCAAGGGGGCGAATTCTCCACAGGGCTGACGACCCGTGACAATCCGTCCGGTGTTGTCGACCACAACAAGGGCATGGAAGAAACCACCACCACCATCAAGGCGTCCACGCCCGACGACTTCTTCACCCTCGTCCCCTACCTCCTCGGTTTCCACCCGGGTGAGTCGCTGGTCGCCGTCCAGATCGATGGACGCCGGGTCGGCGCCGTCGCACGAGCTGACATCGCGGGCACGGCCGAGCAGGTCGCCGCCGCCATCGCCCCACTCTTCGACCAGTTCCCGGACAGTGACTTCATTCTCATGGCCTTCAGCCGCGACCGTCGGCGTGGTGACGCCGTCCTGGCCGCCACGGAGAACTTCCTGGGCCTGAACCGCGTCATTGACAGCCTCGTGACTGACGGCGTCCGGGGGTGGTCGCGCTTCAACCCTGACCCCACGGGCTGGGTGCTCCCTCCCCCCGACGCCGAGCTGTGCGCGGAGGCGGTGTTCGCGGGCATGGCTCCGTTGTCGGACCGTCTCGCGATCGTCCGGCTGTGCCAGGGCCCGGAGGACGGCGACGTCCCGGCATGCTGGGAGGCGCTCGACGATGCGATGGTCGAGCTCCAGGACTCGATCGAGCCGCGCGCCGGGATGCTTGATCGCCTGTTGGCCGTCGGACTGGCGAACCCCGATGCCCTCACCCGGGTCGAGTGCGCACAACTGGCGATCCTGGCCTCGGTGATCGAGTGCCGCGACCGGGCCTGGTGGGCCATGACCCGCCCGGAGGCCAGGGCCCATCGCGACCTGTGGCTGAAGGTGGTGCATGCAACCCCCGAGGAGTGGGCGGTGCCCGTCCTGTGCCTCACGGGGGTGGCGAGCTGGCTGGGCGGCGAAGGTGCGCTGCTCGTTTCGTGCGTGGAGCGGGCGCTGCAGCTCGACCCGGACTACTCGATGCTCCACATCCTCGAGGACCTCAACCGGTTCGCCGTCCCGCCGGCGCTGTGGGACTCGATGAATCTCGCCGATCTGGGCGACTCGAAACGATAGCGTTGCGCGCATGCGATTCGTGGTCTGTGGAGAAGCCCTGATCGACCTGATCCCCGAGGTCACACCCCCGTTGGAGGACCCCGCGTTCGCCCATCTCGAGACCCGCTGGCGAGCACTGTCGGCCGGGGGTCCGATGAACACGGCCATCGCACTCAGGAGACTCGGCGAGGATGTGCAGTTCATGGGACGCCTCGGCTCCGACGGTTACGGTGAGCAGATCGGTGGCCACCTGCGCGGCAACGGGGTCGGGCTCGATCTGGCCAGGGTGACGTCCGAGGCGACATCCCTGGCGCTTGTCAGCCTCGATGAGCACGGTCACGCGAGCTACACCTTCCACTTCGCTGACACGGCGAACTTCTCGTGGACGCGCGAGCAGTTCCCGGTGCTGACCGCCGACGACTGGCTGCACTTCGGCTCCCTGGTCACCGTGGTCGCCCCGGGGGCGTCCGCCTTGCTGGGCCTCGTGCGTGACACCGAGGCCGCTGTCTCGTTCGACATCAACGTGCGTCCAACGGTGTTGACCGACCCGGTCGAGTACTGGGAGCGGGTCGAGCCTTTCCTCATGGCGGTTGGTCGCCAGGCAGGGATCGTGAAGGCGAGCGACGAAGACATCGCGTTCCTGGTCGGGGGGCTCGACGATCCTGAATTCGATCCTGTCGCTGTCGCGGCCGCCTGGACGACGGCGTACGGGCTATCCCTCTTCGTGGTCACGCTGGGAGCTGAAGGCGTGGCGGCAGTCAAGCCCGACGGTCGCGTCGTGCGCTTCGCCGGCTATCCGGTCGAGGTCGTCGACACCGTGGGGGCGGGCGACACCTTCATGGCGGGCTTCCTGTCGGCGTGGGTGGCCAATCCTGCCGATCTTGAGGGCGCACTGCAGACCGGAGCGGCCGCGGCAGCGATCGTCTGCGGGCGCCGTGGAGCCAACCCCCCGACCACGGCCGAGGTCGAGGCGCGCATCGCGACAGGGTGACGTGACCCCGGGGGTGGGCGACCCTACAGGGCGCCGCCGACCGTGCGTCCGACCAGGTAGGTGAGCAGCATCGCCAAGGTGCCCACGATGACGTTGCGCACCATCGGGCGACCCTTGCCGGCCCCACCCATGTGGGCCGACACCCAGCCCGTCAGCATGAGTGCGAGCAGCACCCCGATCAGGGTCGACAGCACGCGGTAGTCGTGAGGGCTCAGAACCATGAGAAGCAGGGGAATCGTGGCCCCCAGCGTGAAGGCGATCATGGACGCGATGGCGGCGTGCCAGGGACTGGTGCGCTCCAGCGAGGAGATGCCCAATTCGGCCTCTGCGTGGGCGGCCAGTGCATCATGGGCGGTCAGTTCAGTGGCCACTCGGTGCGCGAGTTCGTCCGAGATGCCCTTGCTCCGATAGATGTCGGCGAGCTCTTCGAGCTCGCCGTCGGGGTTGTTCGTGAGCTCCCACTGTTCCTGCGCGAGCTCGGCGATCTCCGTGTCCTTCTGGGAGCTGACTGACACGAACTCGCCACCTGCCATCGACAGTGCGCCTGCGACGAGGCCCGCGAGGCCGGCGATGAGGAGCGCGCTGCGTGAGGCGGACGCGCCGGCCACGCCCATCACGAGTCCTGCCGTCGAGACGATGCCGTCATTGGCGCCGAGGACGCCGGCCCGCAGCCAGTTCAGCTTGCTGTTCAGGCTCGGAGTTCCGGGACCGTCGGTGTTCACCACGAGAATCGCCATGGAACAACAGTGCCGCCGCGAGTTGGTGGCCGCAAGCAAGGGGAGGCTCACCTCATTGCTCTGACAAGGGGTCTCGTCCACGGGAGGCGACCACGAGAGGCGTGGCGGTCGGCGTCCGCTATGCTCGTGGGCATGCACATGCGAGGCCTGCTCCTTCGCTAGCCGCGGCTCTGGAGAGACGCGGCTGTCCCTGATGCCCTCTTGGGCCTCGGGGATTTTTCATGTGAGGAGCAACATGTGAGGAGCACTGTGGCACGGGAACGGGAGATGACGTGAGTGAGCAGAAGACCGAACGTCGGGGATACGACGCCGCGGCAGCGCAGCAGCGCTGGCAGCAGTACTGGGAGGACGACCGCACCTTTGCACCGGCAGACGACGGTTCAGCCGAGCGTCGCTACGTGCTGGACATGTTCCCGTACCCCTCGGGTGACCTCCACATGGGGCACGCGGAAGCCTTCGTCATGGGTGACGTCGTCGCCCGCTTCTGGCGTCTCCAGGGATTCGACGTCCTGCACCCGATCGGGTGGGACTCGTTCGGTCTGCCCGCCGAGAACGCAGCCATCGCCCGCGACGCGCACCCCTCGGAGTGGACGTACGCCAACATCGAGACGCAGGCACGGTCCTTCAAGCGATACGGCTTGAGCCTGGACTGGTCGCGCCGGCTGCACACGTCCGACGAGGACTACTACCGCTGGACCCAGTGGCTGTTCACCCGCTTCTTCGAGCGCGGGCTTGCCTACCGCAAGGACTCCTACGTCAACTGGTGCCCCAACGACCAGACCGTTCTGGCGAACGAGCAGGTCGTCCAGGGCCAGTGCGAGCGTTGCCACGCCATGGTGACCAAGCGCCAGCTCAACCAGTGGTACTTCAAGATCACCGACTACGCCCAGCAACTCCTCGACGACATGTCCCAGCTGGAAGGCGGCTGGCCCGATCGGGTGCTGGCGATGCAGCGCAACTGGATCGGACGCTCGGAGGGCGCGTACGTCGACTTCGTGATCGATGGCCGCGACGAGCCCGTCACCGTCTTCACGACGCGTCCGGACACCCTGTTCGGGGCGACCTTCATGGTGGTCGCCCCCGACGCGGCGCTGGCGTCCGAGATCGTGACCGATGACGCAAGGCCCGCGTTCGAGGAGTACCTCGAGAAGACCAAGCAGGAAACCGAGATCGAGCGGCAGTCGACGGAGCGCGAGAAGACCGGGGTGTTCCTCGGCGTCCACGCGACCAACCCCGTGAACGGTGAGAAGATCCCGGTCTGGGCGGCCGACTACGTGCTGGCCGAGTACGGCACCGGCGCGATCATGGCGGTTCCCGCACACGACCAGCGAGACCTCGACTTCGCGCGGAAGTTCGGGCTGCCGGTGGTCGTCGTGATCGAGACCGGCCAGGATGACCCCAACTCGAGCGGAGTGGCCACCGCTGGCGACGGACGCTACGTCAACTCGGGCGTCCTGGACGGGATCGACGGCAAGGCAGCGGGCGTGGCCCGGATCACCGAGCAACTGGAGGCGGACGGACGCGGCAAGGCGACGGTCACGTTCCGGCTGCGCGACTGGTTGCTGAGCCGGCAGCGCTTCTGGGGTTGCCCGATCCCGATCATCCACTGTCCTTCGTGCGGGGACGTCGCCGTCCCTGACGACCAGTTGCCTGTGACGCTGCCCGACCTGCGCGGGGCCGCGCTGGCACCGAGGGGAACCTCGCCGCTGGCAAGTCCGGACGCAGCAGAGTGGCGCCACGTCGCCTGCCCCACGTGCGGTGGGGACGCTGAACGTGACACCGACACGATGGACACGTTCGTCGACTCGTCCTGGTACTTCTTCCGCTACTGCTCGCCCGGCTACGACCAGGGCCCGTTCGACCCGGCTGAGGTCAAGAAGTGGATGCCGGTCGCCCAGTACGTCGGGGGGGTCGAGCACGCCATCCTCCACCTGCTCTACATGCGGTTCTTCTCCAAGGTGTTGCGCGACCTGGGCCTGGTCGATTTCGACGAGCCCATGCAGCGCCTGATGAACCAGGGCCAGGTCATCAACGAGGGCCGGGCCATGAGCAAGTCGCTGGGCAACGGTGTCGACCTCGGCGAGCAGATCGATCTCTTCGGGGTGGACGCGATCCGGATGACGGTGGTCTTCGCCGGCCCTCCGGAGGATGACATCGACTGGGCCGACATGTCGCCGGCCTCGTCGTTGAAGTTCCTCCAGCGCGCTTGGCGGTTGGCCGACGACGTCGCGTCCCCGGTCGGGAGCGATCCGACGTCCGGGGACGTCGCCCTGCGGCGCGTGACCCACAAGACGATTGCGGAACTCACCGAGCTGCTGAATTCGGGACGCTTCAATGTCGCCGTCGCGCGCGTCATGGAGTTGGTCAACGCCACCCGCAAGACCATCGACACGGGGGTGGGTGCCGGGGATCCGGCCGTCCGCGAGGCGGTCGAGTTCATCGCCCAGTCCCTGTCACTGGTCGCTCCGTACCTGGCCGAGGAGATGTGGGAGACGTTGGGCCACGCCCCTTCGGTCGCCAACTCTGTATGGCCTGTGGCCGACCCGGCACTGCTGGTGAGCGAGTCGGTGACGATGGTCGTCCAGATCGCGGGCAAGATCCGCGCGAAGCTCGAGGTGGCTCCCGACATCACGGAGGACGCGGCGCTCGAGCTGGCCATGGCCGACGCCGGAGTGCAGCGGACGCTGGCCGGACGTCCCGTGGCCAAGGTGATCGCGCGGCTGCCGAGGATGATGTCGTTGGTGCCGCAGGGCTGACGTTGTCCACAGTCGGCGCGACAGGGCCACCCGTCCACAGATCCTGGCTCGTCTGACGCGTTCGTCAGGTCGCCGCCCACACTCTCCACGTGGGCGACGACAGGGAGCAGCGACGGCTGGACGATTACCTGCGCGCGCGTCTGGCGTTCGCGATGGCGGGTTGGAAGCCGCTCAAGGAGGGCCCTCGTCGGGCGGACGCGGAGCCTTCGAGTGCGGTGGTGACGCAGGGCCCAGCCGCGCCGCCCGAGATGGTCGGGAGGGCTGTGATGGTCGCGCCGGCTGTCGGCCTAGCGCCGCCTGCGGTGGTGCCCGGGTCTGAGGTGGGACCACTTGATGTCGACACGGAACCGCTCCGGCGAGACATCGGCCCGATCGTTCGGGTGTGGGCCATGGGCCACCTCAGGGCGCTGGTTCTGGTGTTGGTGCTGGGGCTTCTGGGCGCGGCCGTGTGGACGATGCGGTCACGAGCCTCGGAGGTTCCTCTGACGGTGGTCGCGGCGTCCCCCATGGTCGCCGTGACGCCTTCCGCCTCGCCGACCCCGACCATCCAGGTGCACGTCATCGGTGCGGTGAAGCGTCCCGGGGTGGTGGTCCTCGGCCAGGGTTCGCGCGTCGCCGATGCCATCGAGGCCGCGGGAGGGCTGGGAAAGGGGGCCGACAGCGGTGACCTCAACCTCGCGGCCGTCGTCGCCGACGGGGCCCAGGTGCGGATCGGCGACAGGGACGACCCGTCGAGCGAGGTGAGGGACGCCGGGACGAGCACGGCATCGAGCAGCGGCGGCGGGGGCACGCTCGACCTCAACACGGCCACTGCCGACCAACTCGACCAGCTGCCGGGGGTGGGGCCCGTCACCGCGTCGGCGATCCTCGCCTGGCGCGAGGAGCACGGCAGCTTCACCCGCATCGAGGAGTTGCAGGAGGTCGACGGCATCGGGCCCAAGACGTTTGCGCAGCTCGCGCCACACGTGCATGTCTGATCCCCTGAAGGTGCGTGAACCCGCGGCGGACGTGCGTCCCGACACCCGCCTGGTCTGGCCTTTCGTCGCCTGCTGGGTCGGTGCGTGGCTGGGCACCGGTCGTGTGGGTCCACTGGCATGGTGGGGGGTGCTCGCAGTCGCACTCGTCCTGGTCGTCCCCCGTCTGCGCCGCCCGGCCGTCGTCGCAGTGTTGGCCTGCCTCGCGGCCGGCCTGATGGTCGGGTCGCTCGCCGCGCTGCGACTGTCCACCGGGCCACTCTCCGACCTCGCGGGTGAGCGTGCAGTGGCGACCTTGGAGGTCCGCGTCCAGGGGGACGCGAAGGTCTTCCCCCAGCGGGGGGTGCGTCCGCCGGTGGCCTTCGTCGGAGCGTCGTTGCTGGACGCTGAGTCGCGTGGCGCGGCCTTCCGACAGCGCGTCCCCGTCACCCTCTCGGCGTCCGGGGAGAAGGTGGCCTGGCTGGCCGACCTCCCTTCTGGCGCGACCGTCCAGGTCGTGGGGCGGCTGGGTTCGCCCGACCCTGGCGATCCCGTCGCCGCGACAGTGTCGCTGACCTCGACGCCGACCCTCGTCGCACCTCCGGGATGGCTCGACCGCGGCATCAACCACTTCCGGGACGGGTTGAGGGGTGCGATGGGGTGGTCGCGACCCCAGCCGGCCGGATTACTCCCGTCGCTTGTCGTGGGGGACACCTCCGGGCTCGATCCCACCCTGCAGGAGAGTTTCCGCGCCACCGGCCTCACACACCTCACCGCAGTGTCAGGCACGAACCTGTCGCTGCTGCTCGCCTTCCTGCTCACCTCGGCCCGCTGGGCGGGCGTCCGGGGGTGGTGGCTCCGCGGTCTGTCTGTGGTGGGAGTGATCGGATTCGTCCTGGTCTGCCGCGGCGAGCCGAGCGTCCTGCGGGCAGCTGCCATGGGTTCAGTTGCCCTCGCAGCCATGGGTGCAGGCGGGTCGGGCCGTCGCGGGATCCGGCACTTGGCGGGTGCGGGCCTGCTGCTCCTGTTGGTCGACCCCTGGTTGTCGCGCTCGCTGGGATTCGCCCTCTCGGTTTCGGCCACCGCCGGCATCGTCTGGTGGGGTCAGGTCTGGCAGCAGCGAATGGCCTCCTGGGCGCCGGCCTGGGTCGCCGAAGCGGTGGCGGTCCCGCTCGCAGCCCAGGTGGCCACCCAGCCCCTGGTGACGTGGATCTCCGGGTCGGTGAGCGTGGTGGGCCTGGTGGCAAACGCCCTCGCCGGTCCGTTCGTCGGACCAGCGACGATCGCGGGCCTCGTGGCGGCGCTGGTGGCGTCCCTCAGCCGTGGACTGGCCCTCCCCGTCGGTTGGGCGGCCGGGTGGTGCGTCCAGCCCATCATCTGGATTGCCCAGGCAGGGGCGGAGCTGCCTGCAGCCACATGGGCCTGGCAGGCCACTCCGACCGGGTTGTTCGTGCTCGGGGGGCTCTGTCTGGGGACGGCGTTCCTGATCCCCCACGTGCTCGACCGTCGATGGCTGTGTCTTGTCTGCGCACTGGTCGTCATCGTGGCGGGCTTCCGCGAACCGAGCCGGCTCGGCTGGCCGGGGGAGTGGGACGTCGCCTTCTGTGATGTCGGCCAGGGGGACGCGACGGTGCTCTACGCCGGGCCGAGGACGGCGGTGGTGATCGATGTCGGCCCCGAGCCCGGGGCCACCCTGAGGTGTCTGCGTTCCCTCGGCGTGAACACGATCCCCCTGATCGTGCTCACGCACTTCCACGACGATCACGTGGGTGGGCTGCAGGGGGTCCTGGACGCCTACCCGGTGGGCACCGTCATCGTGAATCCCGTGGCCAGCCCGGCGTCGGCGGCCCAGAGCGTGTCGGACGCCGTGAGGCGCGAGGGCGCAACACTCGGTGTGGCCGCCCTCGGCGACCACCTGCAGGTGGGACGCGTCGACTGGCTCACGGTGGGCGTGGGGTCGTCGGCCCTGCTGGTTGCTGACGGAGAAGGGGAGTCGTCCGCCGAGAACGACTCGTCGATCATCGCCAGGATCACGGTGGGGGAGACCACCCTGATCCTCCCCGGGGACGCCGAGCCCCCCGCCCAGCAGGCGGTGGTGGCCCGGGACGGGCCCGGGCCGGCAACCGTGCTCAAGATGCCGCACCATGGGTCGTCCAGGCAGGACGAGGCCTTCTGGCGCGCCACAGGCGCAGCCGTGGCCGTGGCGAGCGCTGGACTCGACAACGACTACGGACACCCCGCTGGCGCCGCGCTCCGGCTCGCCCGAGACCTCGACATGCGCGTCGTGCGAACCGACCTCGAAGGATCCATTCTCGTGCGCGTCGCCGATGGACGCCTGCAGGTTCGGACGCAGAGCACCCCGCCGTGACGCGGCCTCGAAATGTCCCGGGCACCTGTCATGCTGGGCTCGTGACAGGCAATGTCTTCGGCACCGCGATCCTCATCCTCGGCCCAGAATCCCTCCTGGTCGAGAGAGCGACGTCTGCGCGCATCCACGCCGCTCGCCGGCAGGACCACGGGGTTGACGTGTCGACCGTGGATGCGGCGTCGATGGATGCCGGCACCTTGGCGGAGCTGACGGGGGGCTCCCTGTTCGCCTCCAACACGTGCGTGATCGTCAATGACATCTCGGGACTGCCGCAGACCCTGTTCGATGTGGTCCACGCCACCGCCATCGATCCGCCCGACAATGTCGCGCTCGTCCTCACACATCCCGGTGGGGTGAAGGGGAAGGGCCTCCTTGACAGGCTGAAGAAGGCCAAGGTCGAGACTGTCGACGCAGCTGCGGTCAAGGCGTGGGAGGTGCCCAATTTCGTGGCGTCCGAGGCTCGACGCCTCAAGCTGCCGCTCGACAACGGCGCGGCCCAGGCGCTCGTGGACGCCGTGGGAACCGACCTCAGAGCTCTCGTCAGTGCGCTCTCGCAACTGGCGCTCGACGCCGATGGCGAGCCGATCGACCGCACGATGGTTTCGCGCTACTTCAGCGGACGCGCCGAGGTCACGAGTTTCGCCGTGGCCGACGACATCGTCCGCGGACGCCCCGGGCCCGCGCTGGAGAAGTTGCGCTGGGCGCTCTCCACGGGCGTCCCTCCGGTGCTGGTCACCAGCGCCATCGCGAGTTCTCTGCGTGCACTGGGCAAGTACTTCGACGCCCGCTCGGCGAGACTGGCCGACTCCGAGATGGCGCGAGAGATCGGCGTCCCCCCGTGGAAGGTGAAGGACGTCGCCCAGACGTCGAGGGGTTGGACGCCGGCGGGCGTCTCGGTGGCGCTGCGTGCCGTGGCCCGTGCCGATGCCGATGTCAAGGGTGCGGCGACCAATGCCGACTTCGCGCTGGAACAGCTCCTGCTCGCCGTCGCAGCCGCCCAGGGGGATCAGTCGCGCTGAACTGCAGCGAATGACTTCTGGGGGACAGCTGGGTGAAACACAACCAGCGTCCCGATCACCCAGTGGATCAGGGACGCTGGAGGTGCCGCGGCAAAGGCCGGGCGTGAATCAGAGGGTGGCAGCCAGGGTGGAGATGGCCGACTTCTTGTTGGCGGCCTGGTTGGAGTGGATGACTCCCTTGGAGACAGCCTTGTCAAGAGCACGGTTCGCGGTGCGGGCCAGCTCGATGGCCTTCTCGCTGTCGCCGGCCGCCACAGCTTCGCGGAAGCGGCGGGAGTGGGTGCGGAGGGCCGACTTCACGGCCTTGTTGCGCTGACGCGCCTTCTCATTGGTCTTGATGCGCTTCATCTGCGACTTGATGTTCGCCACTTGGCAAGCCTCTTCACGTTCGTATGTGTACTGGGTGCGCCGACGGGCGCGACTACTGACGATATCAGTTCGACTGGTGGGGCCAAAACCGGACGGGCCGGCCGGCGAGGTCATCCCCGCCGCCCGGCCCGGCGAGTGTCAGGCTGTGCGTGCCGCCTGGGCGGCGGTCACCACGGTGACCAGGTCGCCGTAGAGCGGATGAGAGGCGTCCAGACCTGTGAGGGTCGTGACCGCCTGCTCTGCTGACTGGGCGGCCAGCACCTCGCCGACCTGCACCGCTTCGGGATCGTCGGCCACGTCGAACTTCATGGCCGCCAGCATCGCCGATTGCAGCGCGGTACTCGGCATGCCACGTTCGGCGAGCTGGGACGCCGGACTGATGAACCGCTCGTTGCGGCTCAGTTTGCGTCCCGGGGCCCGCCCCACGCGCACGACGGTGTCGGGCAGATAGGGATTGGCGAAGCGTCCCAGGATCTTCGTGACGTATGCCTCCTGCGCCTCGTCGGCGAAGCCGTACTTGGCCACGAGAAGCGATTTGGTCTCCTGAAGCACCGCGTACACCTTGGCCTTGATCGCCTCGTCGGCCAAGACGTCGGCGATCTTCTCGATGCCGGCCTCGTAACCGAAGTAGGCGGCCGCCGCGTGGCCGGTGTTCACCGTGAACAGCTTGCGCTCGATGTACGGCCCGAGTGACTCCACCCAGGTGACACCCGGGATCGAGGGGGCCGCCCCGTTGAAGGGGGGCTCCTCGATGGCCCACTCGAAGTAGGTCTCCACCGTCACGTCCAGACCAGACCCGGGGGCCTGGTTCGGGACGATCCGGTCGACTGCGGTGTTCGCGAAGATCGCGTGCTCGTCCACTCCGGCGGCGTCCTCGCCACGGATGGCGTCGGCGAGGATGTCGGTTGCGTTGATCGCGTTCTCACAGGCCATGACGACCAGCGGACGCAAATCCGCGCCGCGGGCGTCAAGACCCTGCCTGATGAGCGGTGCCACGAACTTGAGGATGTTGGGCCCCACCGCCGTGGTGACGATGTCCGCGTCCGCGATCTCGGCCACCAGGGCCGCGGTCTCGGACGCCGAGTTCAAGGCCCTGAATCCTGTGATCGTGTGGTCGACAGCGCCATCGCCCACCTCGTGGACGACGTAGCTCTCTGCCTCCTTGAGGGAGGTGATCAACGCGTCGGCGACGTCTGCGAAGACGACCTCATACCCGGCCTCGACGAGCAGGAGCCCGACGAATCCGCGTCCGATGTTGCCGGCGCCGAAGTGGACGGCCTTCACGAGTTGACCTTGCCCAGGATCTCGAGGATCTCGTCGGCCGAGGTGGCCTTCTCCAGGGCTGCGACCTGCTCGGTGTCGGAGAAGATCTTGGCGATCTTGCCGAGGATGGCCAGGTGCTCCTTGTTGCGACCTGCGATGCCGATGATGAACTTGACGGGCTTGCCGTTCCAGTCGAGTTCCTTGTCGAGGCGGATGAAGCTCATGGCCGAGGCGTGGATGAACTCCTTCGACTCGTTGGTGCCGTGCGGGATGGCGAGCAGGTTGCCCATGTAGGTCGAGACCTTGCGCTCGCGCTCGTGCATGGCGTCCACGTAGCCGGGTTCAACGGCGCCACGGGCGACCAGCAACTCGCCCGCCTGCTCGATGGCGTCCACCTTGCTGGACGCCGACCCGCGCAGCACGATGCTCTCGCGGGCGAGGATTTCGCCGGCGGGCTCATCTTCGACGGCAGCGACCGGGGCAGCGGCCACGGGGGCTGCGGCGACGGATGCTGCAGCGACGGAGGCTGCGGCCACGGGTGCCGCGACAGCAGCCGCCACGGGGGCAGGCTCACGTTGGGCGCGGATCATGTCGACCACCTCGTCGAAACGAGGGGACGCCATGAAGTTGTCGACGGTCACGACAGTCGCACTGGGCACCTTGGGGATGGCGCGTGGCGCCAGATCCTGGTGGGTGACCACGACCTGGTAGTTGTCCTTCAGGTTGGCGATTGCCTCGTTGGTGACGGTGACGTCGCCGAAGCCGGCGGCCTTGATCTTGTTGCGGAGCACCGAGGCACCCATGGCCGACGAACCCATGCCGGCGTCGCAGGCGAAGACGATGTTCTTGATCATGGTGGAGGGAGCAGCGGCAGCACCGGTGATCAGGCCGGAGACGGAGGACTTCTTGCCCTTCATCTCCTCCATCTTCGCCGTAGCGGCGTCGAGGTCGTCGATCTGCTCCTCCTTGCTCGTCTTGAGGATCACGGACGCGACGAGGCACGACACAGTGGCCGCGAGGAGCACCGACAGGAGCACGCCGAACAGGTCGCCCTTCGCCGACATCGCCATGACGGCGAAGATCGAACCAGGGGCGGAGGGGGCGACGAGGCCGTTGTCGAACAGGACGTTGGTCGCCACGCCGGTCATGCCACCGGCGATCGCAGCGAGGATGAGGAGGGGCTTCATCAGCACGAAGGGGAAGTAGATCTCGTGGATGCCACCGAAGAAGTGGATGATGGCCGCGCCGGAAGCCGACGCCTTGGCCATGCCCTTGCCGAACATCATGTAGGCGAGGAGGATGCCCAGGCCGGGGCCGGGGTTCGCCTCGAGGAGGAAGAGGACGGACTTGCCGACCTCCTTCGCCTGTGCAGTACCGAGCGGAGTCAGAACGCCGTGGTTGATGGCGTTGTTGAGGAACAGGATCTTGGCGGGCTCGATCAGGATCGAGGTGAGGGGCAGGAGGCCACGGTCGACGAGCCCTTGCACGCCCTTGCCTGCGATGTCGCTGAAGGCCGTGACAACAGGGCTGATGGCGTAGAAGCCGAAGACCGTGAGGATTGCGCCCCAGATGCCGGCCGAGAAGTTGTTGATCAGCATCTCGAAGCCGGGCCTGATCTTGTGCTCCCACAGGCTGTCCAGCTTCTTCATGCTCCAGCCGGCGAGCGGGCCCATGATCATGGCGCCGATAAACATCGGGATGCCCGAGCCGACGATGACGCCCATGGTCGCAATCGTGCCGATGACGCCGCCACGGGTGGGGTGCGAGTCGTACATCATGCGTCCGCCGGTGTAGGCGATGAGCAGCGGGAGCATGTAGGTGATCATCGGGCCGACGAGGCCGACCCAGGCGACCTCCTTGCCGTCGACCATGTGGGTGCCGAAGCCGCCGAGGGCGCCGACAGGCGTCCAACCGACTTCGATGAACAGTGTCGTGATGAGGCCCCATGCGATGAAGGCCCCGATGTTGGGCATGATCATGCCCGACAGGAAGGTCCCGAAGCGCTGGACGTGCGCTCGAGCAGTGGTGGCCGAGGTGGCCGTGGTTGTGGACATGGTGCCTCTCTGGTTGGCCACGGATTCCGTGGGCCGGTTGGCGGAGACCTGCTGGGAGAAAGGCGTGTCGGGCTCAGACCCGGCAGCACGGCCGTCGTGCTTTCGCGCACTGAATACTAAGGCCGCGACGCCCGTTTGATCCGGATATTCCTGTGATCGCCACCACTTGTCGCAAACGCTCAGCCCTCGACAGGCTCCACGAGCCACAACGACTGGTAACGCTCAAGGGTGAGGTGAGGTGGGGTCAGGTCGTAGGTGTACCCAGAGATGGCCTCGAGGGGGGCCGCCCCGACTTCGGGACGCAGGACGTCGTTGGCGAGCCGGACGTAGTCCTCGGAGACGTTGTAGACGCCGACCATGCGTCCCAGGGGGTGTCGCCGACGCAGGAGCAGCAGCCGCCGGTCGGGACTGGGGATGACTTCGCTCTCGACGGACGCATGAAGCTGCGGCAGGGCCTTCCTCACCTCGATGATCCGACGCAGGTGTGCGTTCACCCAGGCTCGCGCCACGATCTCCATGGTCGCCGGGTCGATGCGCTCTGCCGGATGCCTGATCTCGGCGGCCGCCACGCGGTCGACCAGCTGCCAGTCCATCTTCGGACGGTGCACCCAGCGGTTGTCCGCCGCGTGGGCCGGGTCCTTGCGGAAGGTGTAGTCGTTGAGCATCGCCAGTTCGTCACCCATGTACAGGAGGGGGACGCCACCGAATCCCAGCTCGAGCGTCAGCAGCATCTTGATGCGGGCGACGGCGTCCAGCAGCATCCATCGATCGCCATGTCCGATGGCGCGCTCCAGACCCGCGAGCGAGGCGAGCGTCCCGCTGATGCGTCGATCCCCGGTGTCCGCGTTCTCCTGGAAGACCATGCCTTTCGCGAAGCTTCCCGGATGGTTGCCCGAGTAGAAATCGGACAGGAAGCGGCGGTGGGCGTGCCCGTCCAGTTGCGCAGCCGCAGCGTCCTCGTCGCTCACGGCCCAGCCGATGTCATCGTGGCAACGCATGTAGATGCCCCACGTCGTCGTGGTCGGTTTGGGCGGGAACGCGGAGAGCGCGGCCTGCATGAGGGTCGTGTCGCGGGCCGCGATGGCGCTCCACGCCTGCACCATCACCGAGTTGTGGTACGCCATGTCGCTGACCAGGCCGTGGTGGCGTCCGCGTCCGAGGTAGGCGACGAGGTCGGTGGGCGACACGATCGCCTCGGCCTTGAAGGCCAGGGCGGGCGCGACGATGCGTGCCATGGCCCGCAGTGCCTGGGTGAGGTCGTGCACGGGGGGTTCGTTCTGGCAGTCGGTTCCCAGTTCCTTCCAGATGAACGCGATCGCGTCGAGACGGACCACCTCGACGCCCACGTTGGCAAGGAAGAAGATGATGTCGGCGAACTCGGCGAACACATCGGGATTGGCCCAGTTCAGGTCCCACTGCCAGGCGTTGAAGGTGGTCCAGACCCAGCCCCGGGTCTCGGCGTCCCAGGTGAAGTTGCCGGGAGCGAAGTCGGGGAAGACGTCCGGGAGCGACTTCTCGAACGAATCGGGGACGCGCCGATCGGGATGGATGTGGAAGTAGTCGCGATACCTGGCTTCACCGCGGCGAGCGCGTTCGGCCCACTCGTGTTCCCGCGCAACGTGGTTGAGGACCAGATCGAGCACGAGGCTGATCCCGCGTCCACGCAGGTCGGACGCCAGCTGGGCCAGGTCATCGATCGACCCGAGATCCTCGCGGACGTCGCGGTAGTCGGCCACGGCGTAGCCTCCGTCGTTCTCACCCGGACGGGGCTTGAGCAACGGCATGAGGTGGAGGTAGGTCACGCCCAGGCCGGACAAGTAGTCGAGTCGTTCCCGGACGCCCTGCAGCGTGCCTGCGAACCGGTCGGTGTAGGCGACGTAGCCGATCATCTCCTGCGACTGCAGCCAGTCGGGGGTCAGCAGTCGTGCCTCGTCGAGTCGTCTGAGGTCAGCCGGACGCGCGGCCGCCGCCGTGAGCGCGAGGTCGAGCAGTCGGGCGAGCAGCGCGTCCGCCCGCTCGGAGTAGACCCGGGTCAGGCACTCGGCCACCTGTGGTGACCATCGATCCCAGCGGAGGCGGAAGGTCAAGGCCTCGTGGGGATCGGGAAGTGCTGCGCGGATCACGGCATCAACGTCCACCATGGCCATGCGGCACAGCCTATTGACTCGACGCCGCCCCCGGGGCCTTGGTGGATCAGCCGGTCGGCCGCTCGTGAGAAGATGATCTGCCCGCTGACCCAGAGAAGTGGCCGTTGACATACAGAAGTGGACACTGATGCCCGTACCCAGCCCAGGACGCACCGACCCGGCGATCATCCGCAACTTCTGCATCATCGCCCACATCGACCACGGCAAGTCCACGCTGGCCGACCGAATGCTGCAACTCACCGGTGTCGTGGACGCCCGCGACATGCGCGCCCAGTACCTCGACCGCATGGACATCGAGCGTGAGCGCGGCATCACCATCAAGAGCCAGGCTGTGCGTCTGCCATGGAAGAAGGACGGCGTCGACCATGTCCTGAACATGATCGACACACCCGGCCACGTCGACTTCACCTACGAGGTGTCACGGTCGCTGGCCGCCTGCGAGGGTGCGGTGCTCCTCGTGGACGCTGCCCAGGGGATCGAGGCGCAGACCCTCGCCAACCTCTACCTCGCCCTCGAGGCCGACCTGCACATCATCCCCGTGCTGAACAAGATCGACCTGCCCAGCGCGCAGCCCGAGAAGTACGCGGCCGAGATCGCGCACATCATCGGCTGCGACATCGACGACGTCCTTCGCGTGTCGGCCAAGACGGGGGATGGTGTCCGCGAGCTGCTCAACGAGATCGTCGAGCAGGTTCCCCACCCCGTGGGTGACCCGTCCGCGCCCGCACGAGCGCTCATCTTCGACTCGGTGTACGACACTTATCGCGGCGTCGTCACGTACGTCCGGGTGGTCGACGGAGAGCTGAACCACCGGGAACGCATCCTCATGATGTCGACCAAGGCGACGCACGACGTGCTCGAGGTGGGCGTGATCTCACCCGACCCGGTGAAGTCAGCGGCACTCGGCGTCGGTGAGGTGGGGTACCTCATCACCGGGGTGAAGGACGTCAGGCAATCGCGCGTGGGTGACACCGTCACGACCACGGCGCGCCCGGCGTCGGACGACCTCGGCGGTTACCGGCACCCCAACCCCATGGTCTACGCAGGGCTCTACCCGATCGACGGTGACAACTTCACCGAACTCCGTGAGGCGCTGGAGAAGCTTCAGCTCAACGACGCAGCCCTGACCTATGAGCCCGAGACGTCCGGGGCCCTGGGGTTCGGCTTCCGCGTCGGATTCCTGGGTTTGTTGCACATGGAGATCGTCCGCGAGCGGCTCGAGCGGGAGTTCAACCTCGACCTCATCTCAACCGCGCCCAACGTGGTCTACCGAGTCGTGATGGAGGACGGAACCGAGCACACCGTCACCAATCCGTCCGAGTACCCCGACGGCAAGGTCGCCGACGTGTACGAACCGATGGTCAAGGCGTCCATCTTGAGCCCGTCAGAGTTCATCGGGACGATCATGGAGCTCTGCCAGAACCGTCGAGGCGTCCACAAGGGTCTGGACTACCTTTCTGAGGACCGCGTCGAACTGCATTACGAACTGCCACTCGGCGAGATCATCTTCGACTTCTTCGACGCGCTGAAGTCGCGGACGAAGGGGTATGCGTCACTCGACTACGAGCCGATGGGCGAGGGGCTGAGTGACCTCGTCAAGGTCGACATCCTGCTGCACGGCGAGCCGGTGGACGCGTTCAGCGCCATCGTCCACAAGGACAAGGCCTATGCCTACGGCGTGGCGATGGCGGCCAAGCTCAAGGAACTCATTCCGCGCCAGCAGTTCGAGGTGCCCATCCAGGCCGCGATCGGTGCCCGCGTGATCGCTCGCGAGACGATCCGCATGCTCCGCAAGGACGTCCTCGCCAAGTGCTACGGCGGCGACATCACCCGGAAACGCAAGCTCCTCGAGAAGCAGAAGGAGGGCAAGAAGCGCATGAAGATGGTCGGACGCGTGGAGGTCCCCCAGGAGGCATTCGTTGCCGCGCTCCAGACAGGTGAGACGGGCAAGGACGCCAAGAAGTAGCCGGTTCTGGGCGAGTTGCCCCGGAGTACCATGACCGGGTCGTGAACCCGCCCGGAAGGAAGTGAGAGGTCCACCGTGAACAAGACCGAACTGGTCCAGGTGCTGGCGACCACCTACTTCGGCGGCAACCGAGCAGCGGCTCGACGCGTCCTGGACGCGGTCCTCGGGACGATCACGTCCGAACTGGTCGCGAACGACAAGGTGTCGATCAGCGGGTTCGGCGTGTTCGAAAAGGTGCACAAATCGGCACGCCAGACGCGCAACCCGCGGACGGGGGAACGCAAGCCGACACCCCCCAGGACGATCCCGCGCTTCCGCGCAGGAACCGAGCTCCGTGCTGCGGTGGCAGACTCCGAACCCACCCCCGAGGCGTCGCAGGGCGGGTAATTCTTCAGGTCGGGGCCCGATCAGGGTCTCTCAGCGAGGTCCGATCCCAAATCGCGTGACCCGGCGGGGATCGTCGACCGAGACCTCCGCCCAGACGCGTTGGCCGGCCCTCACCGTGACCAGGGCGGCGTCCAGAGAAGTGGACGGCAGGTCGCGCACCGTCCCGTCGTCGGCGATGCCTCGCCACCCGGTGGGGGTGGGCGCGGCGACTGTGAGGTGGATGAGCGGCACAGGCTGGAAACTACCCGGAAACCGCTAACCTTTGCAGCACCCGCGCGTCCCTGCCCCCGACAGGAGCTCTCATGCCAAGGCTTGACGAGGTCAACCGTGAGCCCGCTGAGCGCCTGTACCGGGGACTTGCCAGGGGCGTCCATGGGGTCATGAACGTCATCGCGAAACGGGACTGGCGTCATGCCGAGAAGATCCCGCAGACCGGCGGCCTGCTGTTCGTGGCCAACCACATCTCCAACGCCGACCCCATCGCGCTGGGGGAGTTCATCATCTACTCCGGACGCTGGCCCAGGATGATCGCCAAGATCGACCTGTTCCGATATCCGGTCATCGGGCCGTTCGCGCGTGGTTGCGGTCAGATTCCCGTTGACCGCACGAGCGCCAACGCTGCCGACGTCCTCAAGGCAGCCGAGGACGCCATCGCGGGCGGCCTGGCGGTGTTGATCTACCCCGAGGGCACCATCACGGGTGATCCACTCGGGTGGCCCATGGTCCCGCGGACGGGGGCGGCGCGCCTTGCCCTCGCCACCCGGTGCCCGGTCGTGCCCATCGGCCAGTGGGGTGCCAACGAGATCATGCCCGGCAGGACAGTGACCCGTCCGCACTTCTTCCCGCGCAAGACCATGACGATGCTGGTGGGCGACCCGATCGACCTGTCCGACCTGTACTCCGACGAACCGAGCCGGCACGACGTGCAGGTCGCGTCCGAACGCATCATGGACGTCATCACCGATCTCGTGGCCGAGATCCGGCAGGAGACCCCGCCCGAGACGCGCTGGGACCACCGCATCCTCGCCCGGGTGCCCAAGGGGGTCAGGGGGGTCTGAGGCCCTACGCTGGTAGGGCCCACGAAAGGAACCCCATGTCGGAACGACCTCGCGTCGCCCTGATCTTCGGCGGGGACAGCTCCGAGCACGGCGTCTCGTGCCTCACCGCTGCCAGCGTCATGAGCGCGATCGACCACACCCGGTACGAGGTCATCGGGCTCGGGATCACACCCTCGGGTCGGTGGACGCAGGTGTCACCCGACGAGGTCCGGGCGATGACGGTCGTCGACGGCACCCTGCCGAGCGTCAGTGAGGACAAGCCGGACGCCGTGCTCATGCGCACCGCTCACGGTTGCCAGGTGGGCACCCGGGAGGGGGAGTCGCTCAGTCAGGTCAGGGATGTCGACGTGGCCTTCGCCCTGCTCCACGGTCCCTTCGGTGAGGACGGCACCATCCAGGGCATGTTCGAGATGGTGGGCGTCCGCTACGTCGGTGCGGGTGTCGCCGCCAGCGCCATCGGCATGGACAAGCACGTCATGAAGATGGTGCTCGCCGCAGCGGGCATTCCGATGGGCCCCTACACGATCGTCCAGCCACATGAGTGGACAGCAGATCCGGATTCAGCGATCACTGCCGCGTCCGCCCTCCGCTTCCCGGTGTACGTGAAACCCGCCCGTGGGGGCTCGAGCCTCGGGATCAGCAGGGTGACCGCGCCCGAAGGGCTAGGTGCGGCGATCGTGGCAGCCCGCCAGTACGACCCGAAAGTGATCATCGAGCAGGGCTTCATCGACGTCCGCGAGATCGAGTGCGCCGTGCTCGGCAGTCCGGGTGACGCAGCACCCCGCACGTCGCTGCTGGGCGAGATCCGCATGCACACCGAGGACGCCTTCTACGATTTCGACGCCAAGTACCTGCCCGAGGAGCAGGTCTCCCTGCTGGTTCCGGCGCAGGTGGACGACGCCCTCGAGGCGCGCGTGCAGGAGTTGGCGTCCCGGACGTTCCGGGCGGTCGGGTGCGAGGGCCTCGCCCGCGTGGACACGTTCGTGACCCCGGACGGCGAGGTCTTCGTCAACGAGATCAACACGATGCCCGGTTTCACGAAGTTCTCCATGTTCCCGATGCTGTGGCAGGCCTCGGGAATCGAGTACCCCGAGTTGATCGCCGAACTCATCCGGCTCGCCATCGCGCGTCCGCTGGGGCTGCGCTGACGTTTCCCGACGAAGGGCGTCAGACGCAGGGCTTGACCTCGGGCAGCAGTGCCACGGCGTCCGACAGGGCCACCAGCGCACCCGCCTCCGGCGCGTAGGCGTCGGGGACGGTCACGTCGATGAATCCGGCGCGTCCAATGGTGGTGAACCGCCACCCGCTTGTCGTCTGTTCGGCGAACCAGCCCACGTCGTTCACCACGTCACACCGGGCGTCGGGTGTGAGGGATGCCGGCTTGTCGACCCCGCACCTCAGGACGATCGCGGGATCACCCCACTGGGCCACGAGGCCGTCGCGCGAGGTGAGATCCACCCCCGAGACGGACGCGGGCAGGGCGTCCAACACGACCGCACACGAAGCGGCGGTCGATGGGTCGGGGGTGGGTTGAACGGGTGGTGCCGGGGACGAGCACCCCGACAGTGCCAGGCCGACGAGCAGTGCGCCGACCCGGCTGACGGTGCGTGGCGTGATCAGAGGTTGATGACCGGGCAGGTGACGGTGCGGGTGATGCCGGGGACGGCCTGCACCTGCGCGACAACGATCTGTCCGAGTTCGTCGACACTCGAAGCCTGCGCGCGCACGATCACGTCGTAGGGGCCGGTGACATCTTCGGCGAGCGTCACGCCATGGATCTCACGGATGGCGAGCGCGACCTCGGCGGCCTTGCCGACGTTGGTCTGGACGAGGATGTAGGCCTGAACCATGGGGTGCCTCTCGATCAGCGCTCCCGGCTTGGGTGCGTCTGGTCCACAGGCTACCGTGAGAGCCATGGCGGCAACCAGCGAACTCCGGCACCAGCAGGGCACATCCAGTGGTGCGGAGACTCTGGCTGACGTCGGTGAATTCGGCCTGATCGCGCGGCTCACGCAGGGGCTCGTCATGCCTCCGGCGGTCAGTGTCGGACCCGGGGATGATGCTGCTGTCTTCCTCGTCAACGGATCAGCCGTCTGCAGTACCGATGTGCTCGTCGAGGGAGTCCACTTCCGCCGCGACTGGTCGAGCGCCCACGACATCGGACGCAAGTGCGTCGCCGTCAACGTCTCCGACCTGGAGGCCATGGGCGCCACCCCCGTGACCCTGGTGGTCGCTTTCAGTGCGCCCCCCGACCTCCCGACCCAGTGGGCCCGAGAATTCATGACCGGCTTGCGCCAGGAGGCCGACCTGGCCGGCGTCGCACTCGTTGGGGGTGACATGGCACGGGGTCGGGTCATAACGATCGCGGTCACTGTCGTCGGCGAGACGCAGGGCCGCGCACCCGTCCGCCGCTCGGGTGCCCACATCGGCGACATCGTGGCGGTCAAGGGACTCCTCGGCTGGTCCGGGGCCGGACTGAGCGTCCTCGGACGGGGGTTCCGGTCGCCGAGGGCCGTCGTCGAGGCCCACCGGGTTCCCCGTACGCCCTACGGTTCGGGACGCACAGCCGCCCTGGCCGGAGCCACGGCGATGGTCGACATCTCGGACGGACTGGTGGCAGACCTGGGGCACGTGTGCCGGGCGTCCGAGGTGGGCATCGACCTCGACACGGCGCGCCTCGTCATCGACGAGCCCCTGCGGGTCGTGGGCCAGGCCACGGGACGCGATCCACTGACGTTCGTGCTCGCCGGTGGCGAGGACCACGCGCTGGCCGCCACCTTCCCCCCGGGCAGCGTCCCGGAGGACTGGGTCGTGATCGGACGCGTGGTCGATCCGACGCCTCTCGGCGGGCCGTGCGTGCTCGTCGACGGTGAACGGCCGGACGTCGCAGGCTGGGACCACTTCGGCGCCTGACCCCACGAGCGGCGTGGAGGAGGCGTCCACCGGGCCTGATCGGGTAGCCTCCCACCATGGCGACCCGCGCGTCTTCCCCACCGCGGCCCCGCACCAGCACCTCGACGACGAGTCGGGGACAGTCGGGTTCGCGGTCGTCAGGAAGCAAACCCAAGTCCACCGCCCGCAGCGGCCAGCGTCCGACCTCCAGGTCGGCCGCCTCGAAGCGACCCGTGAAGACCGCGAAGGGGCCGTCGGTGTCGCGGGGCATCGCGCGTGTCTGGAGCGGCCTCGCACATGGCGTCGGCACGATCGCGCGCAGCATCGGCCACGGCGCGCGTGACCTTGACCCTGCACTCCGCCGGGACGGAGCAGGTCTGGCGATGCTGGGCGTCGGCACGGTCATCGCGGCCGAGTTCTGGTTCGGTATCCCCGGGCCCGTCGGACGCTGGATCCAGGTCGGCTTCGCGACCATCTTCGGCTCGCTGGCCGTGGCACTGCCGATCTTCTGCCTCGCGATGGCTTGGCGGACCCTGCGCAGTCCCGAGCGCAACGGCCCCCTCGGACGCCAGGTCGTCGGGTGGGGCGCGATCATCTTCGGCGTCCTCGGTCTGATCAACATCTCGCACGGCCTCCCGCGCTCGGGTGAACCTGCTCTGCGTGACGCGGGCGGCATCCTCGGGTTCATCTCGTCCAGCCTGCTCGCCGACCTGCTCAGCGTGTGGGTGGCCGTCCCCCTGCTCATGCTGCTGACCTTGTTCGGCACTGTTGTCGTCATCGGACGTCCGATCCACGAACTCCTCGACGGCGTCGTGGCTGTCGCGTCGAGGCTGAGGCCGAAGCCGCGCCCCGCCGAGCCGGCCTTCGGAACTGACTCCGCGTATGACACGGCCCTCGTGACCACGCCGGCGCTGACCGAGATCGAGGCGTCCGTGCACGAGGTCGAGGTGGACCACGAAGTGTTCGATGCGCCCCCCCGCAAGCCAGGCAAGGCAGCCAAGGCACTCGAGCCTCCCGTCCACACGCCCGTCCCGCCGCGCGCCGAGCAACTGCAACTCTCGGGCGACATCGTGTACAGCCTCCCGGATGCCGCCCTGCTGAAGCCTGGATCGGCCCCCCGGACGCGCTCCCAGGCTTCTGACGCCGTCGTCGCCCGCCTCACCGACGTGCTTCGTCAGTTCGAGATCGACGCGGTGGTCACCGGCTACACCCGCGGCCCGACCGTGACGCGCTACGAAGTCCAGCTCGGCCCCTCGGTCAAGGTCGAGAAGGTGACCACGCTCAGCAAGAACATCGCGTATGCGGTCGCGTCCCCGGACGTCAGGATCCTGTCGCCGATCCCCGGGAAGTCGGCTATCGGCATCGAGATCCCGAACGTCGACAAAGAGGTCGTCAGCCTCGGCGACGTGCTGCGGTCCAAGGAGGCGCGCAACGACCAGCACCCGATGACGGTGGGCCTGGGCAAGGACGTCGAGGGCGGCTTCGTGCTGGCCAACATGGCGAAGATGCCCCACCTTCTGGTCGCCGGCGCGACCGGCTCGGGCAAGTCGAGTTTCATCAACTCGCTCATCACCTCGGTGTTGATGCGCGCCACGCCCGACGAGGTTCGCATGCTCCTGGTCGACCCGAAGCGGGTCGAGCTCAACCACTACGAGGGCGTCCCGCACCTGGTGACCCCCATCATCACGAGCGCCAAGAAGGCTGCGGAGGCACTGCAGTGGGTCGTGCGCGAGATGGATCTGCGCTACGACGACCTTGCCGCGTTCGGTTTCCGTCACGTCGACGACTTCAACCTCGCAGTCCGGGCGGGGACGCTCAAGCCCCTCGAGGGGTCCGAGCGTGAGCTGACCCCGTACCCGTACCTCCTCGTGATCGTCGACGAGCTCGCCGACCTCATGATGGTCGCTCCGCGTGACGTGGAGGACTCGATCGTCCGCATCACGCAGCTTGCCCGCGCCGCAGGCATCCACCTCGTGCTCGCGACCCAGCGTCCCTCGATCGACGTCGTGACCGGACTCATCAAGGCGAATGTGCCCTCGAGGCTCGCGTTCGCCACGAGCTCGATGACCGACTCCCGCGTCATCCTCGACCAGCCGGGTGCTGAGAAGCTGGTCGGTCAGGGCGACGGGCTCTTCCTGCCCATGGGGGGCAAGCCCATCCGCGTCCAGGGTTCGTGGGTGACCGAGGCCGAGATCCGGCAGGTCGTCAAGCACGTCTCGGAGCAGCTGACCCCGCAGTACCGCGAGGACGTCAGCGCAGCTGCCGGCCCGGCGAAGGTGGCCGAGGACATCGGCGACGACCTCGACCTCGTGCTCGATGCCGCCCGCCTCGTGATCGACCTGCAGCTGGGTTCGACGTCGATGCTTCAGCGGAAGTTGCGCGTCGGCTTCGCCAAGGCCGGCCGTCTCATGGACATCCTCGAGACCCGCGGTGTCGTTGGCCCGTCAGAGGGGTCGAAACCCCGTGAGGTTCTGGTTCTTCCCGATGACCTGGACGATGTCCTGACGTCGCTCGCGGGCGGCTGAGACGTGGCCGACCTGACGACGGTGCACCTGGTCACCCTCGGGTGCGCCCGGAACGAGGTCGACTCCGAGGAGTTGGCGGCGCGGCTGGAGGCCGGCGGGTTCCTGATGGTGGCTGACCCGGCCGATGCCGAGGCGGTCCTCGTCAACACCTGCGGCTTCGTCGAGCAGGCCAAGAAGGACTCCCTCGACACCCTGTTGGCCGCAGCAGACCTGAAGACCGACGGTGCCGCGCGGGCCGTGGTCGCCGTCGGGTGCATGGCAGAGCGTTACGGCGTCGAACTGGCCGATTCCCTGCCCGAAGCGGACGCCGTCCTCGGTTTCGACGACTACGCAGACATCGCGTCCCGGCTCAACGACATCCTGGGCGGCCACGCCCCGGCGCCCCACGTCCCGAGGGATCGTCGGACCCTGCTCCCACTCGCCCCGGTCGACCGGCCCCTGGCACACGTCGCGGTTCCCGGGCACCACACGGACCTCATGGGAGTCCCTGCCAGTGGTCCGCGCGTCCTGCGACGCAGGCTCGAGGGCGGGCCTTCCGCCCCGCTGAAGATCGCGTCCGGCTGTGACCGTCGGTGCGCCTTCTGCGCCATACCTGCGTTCCGCGGCGCCTACCTGTCACGTCCTCACGACGACATCGTCACCGAGGCCCGGTGGTTGGTCGACCAGGGCGTCAGGGAAGTCTTCCTGGTGAGCGAGAACTCCTCGTCCTACGGCAAGGACCTGGGTGACCTCCGGGCCCTCGAGACGTTGCTGGGCGACCTGTCGGGTGTGGACGGACTGGACTGGATCCGGGTCTCGTACCTGCAACCTGCCGAGGTTCGTCCTGGCCTGATCGAGGCCATGACATCGGTTGACAAGGTCGTTCCCTACTTCGACCTGAGCTTCCAGCACGCCGCACCGGGGGTGTTGCGCCGGATGCGCAGGTTCGGCGATCCCGACAGCTTCCTCAGTCTCATCGAGCAGATCCGCGCCCGCGCACCGAGGGCCGGGATCCGCTCCAACGTCATTGCAGGATTCCCGGGTGAGACGGACGCCGACCTCGCACTCCTCGAGTCGTTCCTCGTGGACGCCAGACTCGACGTCGTCGGCGTCTTCGGTTACTCCGACGAGGAGGGAACCGAGGCCGTCGGGCTCGACGGGCACCTCGACGCCGACGAGATCGAGTCCCGTCGCAGCCGACTTGCCGACCTCATCGAGGAACTGTGCGCCCAGCGGGCTGAAGATCGGGTCGGCGACCGCGTGGAGGTCCTCGTCGAGTCGGTGACGGGGGGTAGCGTGACTGGAAGGGCGGCCCACCAGGGTCCCGAGGTCGACGGCGAGACGACCGTCGTGGGACGTCGGGCGTCCGTGGGTGATCTCGTGACGGCGATCGTCACGTCCAGCGAGGGTGTTGACCTGCATGCCACTGCGACCGACAGGTGACGAGGAGCCGATCATGAGTGAGCCAGCCCAACCCAGCAACTGGAACGTCCCGAACGTGCTCACCGCCATCCGCATGGCCATGGTGCCGCTGTTCGCGTGGATGCTGCTGTCGCACCCCCATGACCAGGGGTGGCGTCTGGCCACCACGATCGTGTTCATCCTCGCGATCCTGACCGACATGGCCGACGGACGCATCGCCCGCAAGTACAACCTCGTCACCACCTTCGGAAAACTCTGGGACCCGATCGCTGACAAGGCACTGACAGGGATGGCGTTCATCGGCTTGTCGATCCTGGGCGAGCTGTGGTGGTGGGTGACGATCGTGATCCTCATCCGTGAGTGGGGGATCACGATCCTGCGCTTCTTCGTGCTGAAGTACGGGGTCATGGCTGCGAATCGCGGGGGCAAGGTGAAGACCCTGATGCAGTCGATCGCGCTGCCCCTGTACCTGGTGTGGCTCGAGCCACTGCCCGCCCCCATCTCGTGGCTGGCCTGGTTGTTCATGGCCATCGCGTTCATCCTCACCGTCGTCACCGGCCTCGACTATCTGCGCGAGGCCGCGAAGTTGCGGCGTGAAGCATTGGCACGTTGGGCCGTCGAAGGCAACGCCGGACGTCGGTGACCCCCTGACCTCCACCCGCGGGGTGGTTGCCGGCGCATGGACCGGGCTCGCTCAGAGTCTGCGTGTGAGCTGCGGGAATGCGAACGCCCTCGCGTGACGTTGACCTAGGGCGACGCGCCACGACGGAGTGTCGAGAAGGGATGTGGGGCCTGTGAAGCCTGTACTGGTGCGCGAGGTGCTCGGCGAGACATTGCGGGAGTTGCGCTTCTCGCAGGGAAGGACCTTGCGCGAGATCTCATTGGCGGCGCGGGTCAGCCTGGGTTATCTGTCCGAGGTCGAGCGTGGGCAGAAGGAGGCCTCCTCCGAACTGTTGTTCGCCATCTGCGGGGCGCTCGACGTTCCCCTTTCGGCTGTCCTGCTGAGGGTCAGTGAGAAGCTGGCCCTCGCCGAGGCGCGGCGCACGACCGTCGCTGCCTGAGCCACGATGTGACAGAAGCCCCCGGTTGCACTGAGCCCGGGGGCTTCGTCGCGTCCGCCTACGGTTCGTGCGGTACGGGGACGACGCGCACGACGACGCCCGCTCGCCGGATGCGGGCCAGTTCCTCCGGGTCGGCGGACGAGTCGGTCACGAGGATGTCGATGCTCGAGAGGTCGGCGAGCCGGGCGAGGGTCACGCGTCCGATCTTCGACCCGTCCGCAACCGCGATGACGCACTGGGCGCGCTCGATCATGGTGTGGTTGGTGCGGGCCTCGACGTCGTCGTGAGTGGTGAGGCCGCCTTCGACCGAGATCCCGTCCGAGCCGACGATCGCGGTGCCCACATTGATCTGGTTGAACGTGCTCTCGGTGAGCGAACCCACCAGTTCGAGCGAGTTGGGACGCAGTACCCCACCTGCGATGAGCACGCGGGACTGCCCCTGATTGGCCGCTTCGAGGGCGATCCCCACGGAATTCGTGATGATCGTGAGGTCGTGACGATGATGCAGTGCGCGCAGGACCTCTGTGGTCGTGGTGCCACCGGTCAGGGCGATGGCCTGCTTCCCCGGAGGGATGGCCTGCACGGCCTCGTGCGCGATGGCCTGCTTGGCGCGGCGGTGACGACCGTCGCGCAGCCTCACTGGGAGCTCGCTCCCGGGGCCGGCGCTGCGAGCGCCCCCGTGGGTGCGCACGAGCAGGCCCTGTTCGGCGAGGGCCGCGACGTCGCGACGGATCGTTGCGGCTGAGGCCCCGAGTTCCCTGGCCAGGTCACTCAGCTGGATCTCGCCACGTCCCGAGAGGCTCGCCAGGAGGGCGACCATGCGCTCGGAACGCTTGGTGGACGGGGTGGAGACCTCTTCGGTCGTCATGGTTCCTCGCTGCGCGTTTCGAGACGTGGCATGAACGAATGGTGATCACTCGCTCACAGTGAGCATAGGGGCGGCATCCTCGTCGCACGAGGGCGGGTAGGCTCTGCGCCGATGACCGAGTCGGAGTTCTGGCAGCGCATGACCCAGCACCTGGGCGACACCTACGCGCGCGTCTGGGCGGTCCAGGTGGTCGTGCCCGGGCTCGACGGCGCGACGGCGAGTGAGGCCCTCGCCGCCGGCGTCCCGTGCAGGACCATCTGGCGGGCGGTCTGGACGATGCTGGAGTTGCCCGACCGCGAGCGTTGACCGGACGTCAGGCCTGGGGTCGGGGGCGGGACGAGACCTCCCCGGGGGCCGCCCATTCGTCGCGTCCGAGTTTCGCCATCGGACGCAACGCATCGAACACCGCGTGGGGTGCGCCCGGGTCGAGTGCGGTCTCGTCGATCGCGAATCCCACGACCTCACCCAGGATCATGAAGCAGTTGCCGACCGCCACGACGCGCGTGAGCCTGCATTCGAGGGCGACGGGCGATTCCGCGACCCGCGCGGGCGCCACGTGGACGCTGGGTTCGCGCGTCACCCCGGCGCGATCGAACTCGCTCGCCTCAGGGGGGAGGGGCCGCGACGTCTCGTTGACCTGCTCGGTCAGGGCCTCGGACGCGAGGCACACGACGAACTCGCCGGTCTCCTGAACGTTGCGCAGGGTGTCCTTGGCTCCTACGGAGGTGAACGCGACGACGGGCGGATTGACCGAAGCGACCGTGAAGAAGCTGTGGGGTGCGAGGTTGTCGACGCCGGATGCGGATCGGGTGCTCACCCAGGCGATGGGACGCGGGACGATCGTCGACGTCAGCAGCTGATAGGGAACCGGGGGAACGAGGTCTGCGGTGGCGAAGTCGCGCTTGGTCATGCGCCAAGCCTAGGTTGCAGACAGTTGCGGCGTGTCGTAGGGTCTTCGAACAGGTGTTCGGTAGGTTGTCCACTGTGAGGAAGAGCCGGTCTGTTGTCCACAGGTCGCGCAGGCGCTGACAGTTTTGTCAGTGGGGATTCCTACAGTCAAGGTGACAGAAGTCGACGACGAAGAAGCGACCGGGGTCTCCCGGCAAGGAAGGAAGGCCTGACATGGCTGTTGCAGATCGCCAGAAGGCGCTGGAGGCTGCGCTCGCGCAGATCGAGAAGCAGCACGGCAAGGGATCGGTCATGCGTCTGGGGGAGGCAACGCGCCAACCGATGGCGTTCATCCCGACGGGTTCGGTCGCCCTCGACGTGGCCCTGGGTATCGGAGGGCTCCCGCGCGGACGCATCGTCGAGATCTACGGTCCCGAGTCGAGTGGCAAGACGACCGTTGCACTGCACGTCATTGCGAACGCCCAGGCGGCGGGCGGCATCTGCGCCTTCATCGACGCCGAACATGCCCTCGACCCCGAATACGCGCAGAGGCTGGGTGTCGACACCGATGCCCTCCTGGTGAGCCAGCCCGACAACGGTGAGCAGGCGCTCGAGATCGCCGACATGCTCGTGCGTTCCGGTGCGCTCGACCTCATCGTCATCGACTCCGTTGCGGCCCTCGTGCCGCGCGCCGAGATCGAGGGCGAAATGGGTGACAGCCACGTGGGTCTGCAGGCTCGTCTGATGAGCCAGGCGCTCCGCAAGATGACCGGCGGTTTGAGCCAGGCGAACACCACCGCCATCTTCATCAACCAGTTGCGCGAGAAGATCGGCGTGATGTTCGGGTC
>CALKHV010000050.1 GCA_937988865.1 uncultured Propionibacteriaceae bacterium
CAACCGCGTCCCAGCAGTGCCCACAGGATCGGCGCGCCGAGGACCGGAGTGGCGATGACCGGCGCGAAGGCCAACGCCCAACGCTGATCCAGCGGCCCGAGAAGAACGTAGACGAGCACACCGAAGCCGACAAGCCCCGAGATCAGGGCCACCGCAACGACGAGCAGGTCGCGCCCGGTCACCGGGCGTCCGAAGGTCGCGGGCATGGTGCGGTGGTCCGGGGTCACCGCCCCATGATGCCAGCGCCCGTCCGTCGACTGCCCGGCCGCACTCCGTGCAACAGCTCAGCTCGCCCAGGCGCCCGTGTAGTAGAGCCAGGCCCAGACGATCGACGTGGCGATCATGGTGACGACGAGGATGGTCACGAAACCCTGCCAGAGCAGGCGTCCCAAAGACCCCTTCGGACGCCACTGCACCAGTTCCGACAAGGCGACGAACAAGGGGAACCAGAGCAGGATCGCCCGGTTGACGCTCATGAACCAGTACGAGATCGAGAACGCGAACACCTGGATGCCGACCCAACTCGCGGACGCCCAGCGCCGCCTCACGAGGCAGTACAACGTCGTGGCGACCCCGATGCCCATCGACACGATCTCGGCCCGGAACACGTAGGCCACACTCGGACGATCGGGCCAGGCCGAGGTCTCCGTCGCGGGGAGGGTGTTCTGGTAGGCCTGCCAGGGGGTCGTGAAGCCGCGCGCCCAGCCTTGCGTCTGCGCCTCGAACCAGGCCGTCCACGAACCGCTGAGATGGTGCAGGTAGGTGGCGTGCGCGATGAGCACAGCGACGGGCAGGAGCAACCAGAGCGCGTGGTCCGCCCGCCGGAAGAAGGGCTCCGGACGTCCGCGATCGCCGTCCCCGAAGATCGCCAGCACGACCAGGGCGCCGATCAGGAAGAGCCCCGACACCCGGAAACTGCACGCCACGGCGGCCAGCAGGGACGCCTGGAGCCAGCGTCCCGACCTGGCTCGCTCCCACGCCCAGAAGGCGGCGGCGCAGAAGAGCGCCTCGGTGTAGGCGACGGTGGTGAACACCGCCGTCGGGGCGAAGAGCCACAGGGACGCGGCGATGGCACCCGCGAAGCGATAGAGGGCCCAGGCAGCCAGCGCCGACCCTGTCAGTCCGAGCAGGACGCCGGCCAGTTGCATGGGCACGTGGACCAGCGAGAACACGTGCAGCAGCGCCGGGAGCGCCGGGAAGAAGGCCATGTTGACCTTGTCTGCGTAGCCGTCCGCGGCGATCTGCATGAAGTGCTCGACGTCCCAGGCGCCGGTGACGCGCCACCACTCGCGGTGCTGGGTCACCATCACGACCAGGGCCACCGTCGCCAGCAGCAGCCGCGATCCGAGCCAGGCCTGGGTGACCAGGCGAGGGTCGTCATCCAGGGCGGGGGATGCCATCACTCCACCTCCTCGAGCAGCGAGTCGTCCACCAGGTCGAGACCGGCCTCCACGCGCTGTCGCGGTTCACCGAGCCATCGCGCGTCCGGGGCGTGGTCGAGGACGCCGCCGATCGGGTCATCGGTGAAACCGGTCCTCACGGGGTCGTCCCAGGGGTGTCGGATGTCGTGGACGATCTGCATCGCGACCCACAACTGGACGCCCACCCGCTGCACGATCGCCGCCCAGTAGAGGGGGTCGACCCCTCCCTCACCGGGCGCCAGGGCGCCCTCCAGGTGTCCCCAGACAGCCCACCAGTACAAGACCTCCGACAGCGTCCAGATCGCCCAGTCCGACGTCACCGGACGCGCGAGCACGACGAACGGCAGCAGCCACAGGACGTACTGGGGCGAGTAGGCGCGGTTGGTCACGAGGATGGCGATGAGCACGAGGGCCGCGACCTGGGCCAGACGGGGACGCCGGGGCGCCTGAATGACGAGCGACGCGACCAACCCGAGAAGGATGGCCAGGGCCAGGCCGGACAGGATCCCGACGTGTTGCAGTCCCACACCGGCGGCGTCGAGCACGAACCAGACCGAGCCGAGGTCGGCCCCGCGCTGCAGGTGGTAGTCCCAGTACGCGCTCCACGTGCGGGGCGCGAGGACGATGACCGGGACGCTGATGACCAGCCACGACGCGAGGGTGGCGAGGGCGAAGCGTCCCCACTGGGCCAGGCGTCCGGCGCGCAGACAGAGCAGGAACAGGACGAACACCAGGAAGACGGGGTAGAGGCCCGCGGAGATCGCGACACCGGTCAGGAGTCCGGCAGCGATCGGACGTCCGCGAGCCCACAACAGCACCGACAGGCTGGTGAGGGCGGCCGGGATGAGGTCCCAGTTGATGAGCCCGGCAGCCACGACGACCGGCGCGGCAGCGACGTGGACGGCCTGCCAGGAGCGCGAGCGACGGGCCAGTCCGCCGTCGAGTGCGCGTCCGCCCAGAAGGAGGTGGGCCGCCACCAGCGCGAGGAAGAACCCGAACAGCACCACCGCGTTGACGCCGAAGAAGATCGTCGCACCGTCCACCACCTGCTGGTCGGTCACATCGGGGCCCACCTGGGCGCCGAGCAGGCGTCCGATGGCCCTGGTCACCTCGACCACGGCACCGACCACGGGCGGGTACTCGAACGCGAGGCCACCGAACACCCCTTGCCCCGACGACATCCCCGCGCTCTGGTAGAGCACCGGGATGTCGGAGTAGCACAGGCGCATGAACGCGTTGACGGGGTGGCCGGCCTCGGTCTGTCGGCAGGGCACCTGCCGCACCCAGGTGAGCAACCAGGTGGTGGTCGCCGCGAGCATGACCCATGGCCCGGGGTCGAACCAGATCCCGTGGGGACGCGCGTGCACGCCGACCGGCCCGCCCACCCGGCGGTCCAGCCGCCGCGCGGTGGAGGTCGTGCGCACGCTCGTCGACTAGCTCGACGAAGGAGTCGGCGGGCCGCCGGGCTTGGACGCAGAAGGCTTGCCACCGCCGGGGGGCGCACTCGTGGTGACGCTCACGGACGGCTCGGGTGGGGCGGTCGTGGTCGTGGCGGAGGTGGCCGGTGCTGTCGGCACCGACGTGGTGGTGGTCGTCGTGGCCGTGGGCGTGGGTGTGTTCGTGGGCGTCGCCGTCGGCGTGGTGGTCGTCACGGTCGCCGTCGGCGACGGCGTCCGACCGTTGTTGACGTAGGCGGGCTCGGGGAACGGCTCGTTCTTGAGGCCGTCCATGGCCACCTTCATGACGTCGGCCCACAGCATCGCCGGATAGGTGCCGCCGAAGAAGGTGCCGTCACCGGGACGCTTGTAGGGGTCGAGATCGCCCGAGCCCCCCTCTCCGGCGACGAACATGACCGCCGTCGAGACCTGCTTCGTGTAGGCGACGAACCAGGCCGACCGGATCTCGTCCCCCACGCCCGCGGTGCCGGTCTTGCCGGCGATGTCGTACCCGAGAGAGCTCACGCGTCCGCCCGTGCCCTGGTCGACCACGGAGGTGAGTGCGTAGGTGACGTCGGCCGCTATGTCGGCCTCGATCGCCTGGTCGGGATCGGCCTTGTAGCTGTAGAGCACCTTGCCCGCCATGTCCCTGACCTTCGACACGACATGGCGTCCGACGTTGCCGCCCCCGTTCGCCAGGGTCGCGTAGCCGGCGGCGTTCGACAGGGGGCTGACCTCGGCGGTGCCGAGGGAGATGCGGTTGTTCTCGTCCCAGCCGGCAGCAGTCGGGATGCCAGCGTCGTTGGCCGCCGTGACCACCTCGGCCGGGCCGTTGGGGATCTGCTGGGTGAGGTCGACGAACGCCGTGTTGATCGAGTCGGTGATCGCCTTGAGCAGGCTGACCGGGCCGTACTGCATCGAGAACTCGTTGCGGACCGACGAGCTGTCGCCGTCCGGGGTGAAGGTGTTGCCGTTGAGTTGCGTGCGCAGGCTGAACCCGTTGCGCAGCCCGGCGACCATGGCCCAGGTCTTGAAGCTGGACGCGGCGGGCCGATCGGTCGTCGCCCAGTTGCGCGAGTTGGCCACGTAGTCGTCGCCGCCGTAGAGGGCCAGGACGTCACCCGTGCCCACCTTCACCGAGGCGATCGCGGGGTGCAGGTTCTTCGCGCCGGCGTCCGCGTTGGCGCCCACCGTCTTCTTGTACTCCTGCCCGTACTTCACGACCGCTGCCTGCAGCGTCGAGTCGAACGTCGTCGTGACGCGCAGCCCACCGCCCTGGATCTGGCCGTCGGTGAAGCCCAGGGTGCTGAGCTCGTTCTCGACCATCTTCATCAGGAAGCCCTTGGTGCCGCCGTACCGCGTGTTCAGCGGGACGTCGGGGAAGGCGGGCAGCGCCTTGGCGTACTTCGCATGCTCCGCGGCGGTGATCGAGCCCATCTCGAGCATGCCGTCGAGCACGTAGGTGTACCGCTCGAAGAGGCGTTCCTTGCTCTTCGCGCCGTCGGAGGGGTCGTAGAGGCTGGGGTTGTTGAGGATGCTGGCGAGCACCGCGGCCTGCGGCACGGTCAGCTTCTTGGCGCTGACGTTGAAGAACGCCCTGGACGCCGCCTCGATGCCGTAGGCACCGCGTCCGAAGTAGATGGTGTTGAGGTAGCCCTCGAGGATCTCCTCCTTCGGCACCTCCTTGCCCAGCTTCACGGCCAGCGCGAGTTCGCGGAGCTTGCGCGACATCGTGCGGTCGCTCGTCAGGTACAGGATCTTGATGTACTGCTGCGTGATGGTCGACCCGCCCTGCATCTCACCGCCGCGGACGATCGTCCAAGCCGAGCGTGCGATCCCCCGGGGCGAGATGCCGCGGTCGGTCCAGAAGCCGCGGTTCTCGGCGGCGACGACCGCATCCTTGATCGACTGCGGCATCGTGTCGTACGCGATGGTCTGGCGGTTCTGCACCGAGAGGCTGCCGAGCTTCGACTTCCCGTCGTTGTAGTAGAGGAAGGTCGTGTTGGTCTGGAAGTCGGCGTTCGGATCGGGCAGTTCGGTCTGACGGTAGAACGCGATGGCGCCGACCGTGGCGACCAGTGCGCCGACGAGACCGAGGGTCAGGAGGGTGAGCGCGATGCGCTTGAACCAGGTGCGTCCGCTGGTGCGACCGCGCTTTGCGCGTCCAGCGGACGACTTCCCCGACCCGGAGGATGCTCCAGAGGCGCGGCGGGGGGGTGGGTTGCTAGCCATAGATGTCCTCGACAGTGGGTTGGCGGCGGGGCGGACGGCGCTTGCGTCCGTCCCCGAGGAGGAAGGAGGTCGTCATGTGATTCCAGCGGCAGTCGGGGCACACCTCGACGACCACCACCCGGAACTCGCCGACCTCGGTTTCCATCTCGGCGAGTTCGGCGGTCGACTTGATGCGCCCCGAGTACTGGCCGAGTTGGTCACCGAAGGTGTAGTTCAGGGTCGTCAGGTGGTCGGACGCGCACACCGGACACGGTTCGGACGCGGGCTCGCCGTGGTGGAGGGCCGAGCGCACGAGCATCGGGTCGGCGTCGCAGGCGTCCCGCTGGGTGGGTGAGTCGAGCGAGACGTGGGTGCGTCCGATGCGCCGCAGCGCCTCGAGCGTGGCCCGTCGCTGCAGCGCGTAGCTCATCACCTCACGCTTCGTCTGCACGCCCTCCAGACTACCGACGTCCGACGAGGGGCCAGTGGACGCGCGCGAGGCGGGCCGTCGGGCCCGACGAGTGGGGACGTGCATTGGCGCAGTGCCTGCGTCCGCGACTAGACTCGGTGCCGCATCACGGGGCGTTGGCGCAGTTGGTAGCGCGATTGCTTTGCAAGCAATAGGTCACGGGTTCGAATCCCGTACGCTCCACCC
>CALKHV010000051.1 GCA_937988865.1 uncultured Propionibacteriaceae bacterium
GACAAGGCGACGAGTCGACTCGTCCGGGTGGGGGTGGTGGTTGTGGTGGTGCTCATGGTGGGTTCCTTCCCGGTTGTTGCCGGGACGCGCCCTAGTTGCCCGCTAGTTGCCCACGGGGAAAACAGAAGGGCGTCCCGACTGGTGTTTCACCTAGTCAGAACGCCCTTACTGTGAAGCTCCCCCGCCTGGACTCGAACCAGGAACCCTCTGATTAACAGTCAGATGCTCTGCCAATTGAGCTACAGGGGAACGCGCGTGGCGCACGGAAAAACTAGCAGATGCCGGTCAGATCTCGTAATCGGCCCTCAGACGTGCGGTCGCGTCCAACACTCGCTGCCGCACGGCCGGGTTGTCCAGCCGCGCCCCACCCACCGGCATCGCGTGCCACACGATCGCCGACGTCGGGTCCGCGAGGTCACGCCGCCCGGCGATCACCACGCGTCCGCCCGGAACGTCGATGTACTGCTCGATCACGATGGACGCCTCGACCCGTTCCTTGAACAGCTCGGGCACACTGCCCGGTTCGTCGAGCGCGACCGCGCCCTCTGTGTCATCGTCCAGTCTCCACGCCAGCTCCTGCGCGTCGGCCTTCCAGCCACCCGACTCGATCTCGTGCCACCCGATGACATCCCACTCGGCCCCACGGCGCACCCCGAGACCCTCCGGTAGACCCAGGACGTACGTGTCGGGGCCCGAGCCCCAGGCAAGCGCCCTCGGACGACGGCCGAGTTTGGTGGCCAACGCGTCGACCTCGGCGGCGTCCGGACGTGATTTCGAGAACAGACCCATGCGTCCCATTGTGCCCGGGTCAGGCCGCGCGTCCTCGCAGCAGATCTCGGGCCTGCTCCAGCCCCCGGCGCTCGAGCCTGCGAACTGTCGACTCCGACACACCCATCCGGGACGCGAGGTCGGCATAACCCACGGCCTCGCCACCGAAGCCGTAGCGGGACCGGAGCACCTGCGCCTCGAGTGACCCGATCTCTGACAACCAGTCGGGCTCGGGCTCGTCCGCCAACTCCAGTGACGTTGGGTCCGCGAGGTCGACGCCGTCCATGCTCGCCGACTCGGTGACCGACGTCCGTGCCTGCACCCATCGGACGCTGCGTCCGAGATGGGACGCCAACTCGGCGTCGCTCACTTCGCGTCCCCACCGGGCCGACAGTCGCCCGCGCTCGCGACCGAGGCGAGCCGCCTCCTTGACCATCCACAGCGGGTGCACGTAGGTGAGACGCGCGGCTGCCTCCTGGACGAAGCTGCGAATCCAGGCCCACGCGAACGTCGAGAACCGGAGGCCACGTCGATGGTCGAACCTCATGATCGCCTCGGCGAGACCGAGGCACCCCTCCTGGAACAGGTCGTCCAGGTGCCGGTTCGGACGCCCCGCGACCGCGTCGACGACCGCCACGACCAGGCGCAGGTTCGATTCGTAGAAGATGGTCCAGGCGTCCTCGCCATCGCTCACCAACGCCCGCAGTTCGCGGCGTGGACAGGGAAGCAGCGTCGTGCCTGCCTCAAGCACCTCACGGGCCAGGATTCCAGCCTCGATGCGGATGGCCAACGCGACTTCTTCTGCCGGGGCGAGCGGACGCGACACCAGTGAGATCTCCATGCGTCCAGTGCATCGAAGTCGGACGTGCGCGCGAAAGGCCTCGGACGACATCTGTGGACAACCCACGGCCGCACCCAGTCGGACGCTGGGTCAGTCGATCGCGCCGACGCTCTCCTGCTGCAACTGCTTGCGACGCGACTCCAGCCCGAGCAATCGCGAGAACATCTGCTTGTGCTCGGCCTCGTGCTCCACGGGATTGGTGCGCTGCAGGCGCGACTTCACGTCCCTGATCTCGCCCAGCACGCCGATCAACTGCAGCTTGGCCGAGTACATGGCCGCGTAGGCCTCGTCGGGCGACTCGCTCAGCACCTGCTCGACCAGGAGGGCAACTTCCAGCTGCTTGGCGTTCTCGTCGGGCGTCGCCGCCAGCACGTGGTCGGTCCACCGCTCGGGTACGTACGGAGTGGCGAGAATCGCCTCGAACACCGCCCGATAGGCCGGATGGGTGAAGTCCTTGACCGTCAGGCCGTTCCACGACGAGTCGAACAGCAGGGGCGTCTGCAGCATGAGCTTGAGCGTCCCGCGTTCGACTGCGAGCGAACGGTCGGACGGGTCGGGCCACGGCAAGCCGGGCTCGGGCGGCAGTCCATCCTGCTCCTGCGGCTCGGACGCCGTGCGCCGCTCGCTTCGCGGCGGTTCGATCTTGCGACGACCCGCCCGGGAGACTTCGGTGCGCACCTCGTCGACGTCCATCCCGAGCATGGACGCCAACTCGCGCACGTACCCGTTGACGAGCGACGTGTCACGAATGCTGCTGACCAGCGGCGCTGCTGCCCGCAGTGCCGCGAGACGCCCGTCCACGCGATCGAGGTCATACCCGGCGATGACGTTGTTCATCACGAACGTGTACAGCGGCACCCGGCGTCCGACCAGTTCGCGGACGGCTGCCTCGCCGTACTCCAGCCTGAGGTCGCACGGGTCGAGCCCGTGGGGCTCAACCGCCACGTACGTCTGGGAGATGAAATTCTGGTCGCCGTTGAACACCTTGATCGCGGCATTCTGGCCCGCCTGGTCGCCGTCGAAGGTGAAGATGACTTCCCCGTTGAAGGCGTCGTGATTGCCCATCAACCGCTGCAGGAGCCGCGCGTGATCGTCGCCGAAGGCCGTGCCACAGCTCGCGACCGCAGTGTCGACGCCTGACAGGTGGGCGGCCATGACGTCGGTGTAGCCCTCGACGACCACGGCCTGCGAACGCTTCCCGATCGCCTGCCTCGCCAGGTCGAGCCCGTACAGGACGTGCGACTTCTTGTAGACCGGTGTCTCGGGAGTGTTCAGGTACTTGGCCGGCATGCGATCGTCGTCGAAAAGCCTTCTGGCGCCGAAGCCGAGCACCGAGCGTCCGGAATCACGGATCGGCCACAGCGCGCGCCCCTGGAAGAAGTCGTGCCCGCTCTCGCGGATCAGGCCCGCGCGCACGAGTTCGGCGTCCTTGAAACCCAGGCGCTGCAGATGGCTGTGCAGCTCACGGCCCCCACGCGGCGCGTAGCCCACGCCGAAGCGCTCGGCCGCGGCGCGGTCGAACCCGCGTCCATCGAGGAACTGGCGGGCGGCCAGCGCATCGGGCGACGCCAACGCCTCCGAATAGAAGTCGGACGCAGCCTGGTTGGCCTCCATGATGCGCATCCGAAGGCCGGGTTCACCCGCCGGCTGGCCGTCGTCGCTGATGCGCAGCACCACGCCCACACGGTCAGCGAGTTGCTGGACGGCCTCGGCGAAGGTGAGGTTGCTGATCTTCTGGACGAAGGTGATGACGTCGCCGCCCTCGCCGCAGCCGAAGCAGTAGTAGAAGCCGCGCGCGGGCGTCACCTGGAAGCTGGGTGTCTTCTCGTCGTGAAAGGGGCACAGGCCCTTGAGTTGGCCGCCGCCGGCCCCTCGAAGGGCCACGTGGCTGCCGATGATCTCGTCGATGCGAGCGCGTTCGCGGACGGTCGCGATGTCGTCGTCGTTGATCCGTCCAGCCATGGGGCGAGTCTACGCACCCGCGCTGACACGGGCTCGGCGTAGTGTTCGGGGGCAGGGATCTGACGACACGGGAGGCTGGCATGACCGTCGAACCGGGCTGGCCGCTCGCCATCGCGCTGGCCGCCCTTCTGGTGCTGGGGGTGGGCGCCTCCTATCTCGGACACCTGCGCCAGGAGCGCGGGCTGGTCGTCGCCGCAATCCGCGCGATCATCCAGCTCACCGCCGTGTCTTTCATCATCGTTGCGGCGCTGACGCACCTCGTGTGGGCGTGTGCTTTCGCCGCCCTGATGTTCGGGGTCGCGGTCTGGACGACCTCGAAGCGCACCGGCCTCGGACGCGCCTGGCCGTGGGCCGCGCTCGCGATGGCGAGTGGGGCGCTCCCTGTGCTGACGATCGTCTTCGCGTCCGGGACGGCACCGCTGAACGGCGCGTCCGTGGTGCCGCTCGCAGGCATCGTCATCGGCAACATGATGACCGTCCACACCCTTCTCGGACGCCGGACGTTCGCCGCCCTGCGCGACAACATCCCCACCTACGAGGCGGCCCTGAGCATCGGTCTCGTGCGGCCCGAGGCGATCCGCGAGGTCACCCAACCGACCATCGCCGAGGCACTCCTCCCGACCATGGACCAGACGCGGACGGTCGGCCTGGTCACGCTGCCGGGCGCGTTCGTCGGCGTCCTCTTGGGTGGGGGCAGCCCTGTCCAGGCGGGGGCCGCCCAAGTCCTCGTGCTGGTCGGCATCATGGCCGGTCAGGCGGTCACGACGACGGTCGCCCATCGGTTGATCCGGGAGGCGCGGCTGTTGCCGCCCGACCTTCGAGCACGTCTGCGTCCCTGACTCTCGCCCAGCTCCTCAGAAACCCAATCCGATGCCCTGCGGCAACCTCTGCTCGTCGTAGCCCAGCAGCGAGATGGCTGTGTCGAAGGCGAATCGGTCGGTCATGCCGCCCACATAGGTGACTGCGGCCCGCGACCGGTCATCGTCCCGGTAGTCGCGGGGCAGGGCGTCCGGTGACGCGATGTAGTGCTCCACGAGACCCTGGAGCACAGCCACGACCGCCCTTGACTGGGCCAGCGACGCCGGTCGCGTGTAGATCCGCTCGTAGTTGAAGGCTCGAAGGCGAGCCAGGGCGGACGCTGTCGTCGCGTCCATCCCCACCGTCCCCGTGGCACAGGTCGTCGAGATGACCGACCGGATGAACGTGCCCAACTGCTCGCGCCGTCCTGTGCCCGCGATGGTGGCCACGTCGCGCGGAACATCGGACGCCTCGACGATCCCGGCGTGGATGGCGTCCTCCAGGTCGTGGGCGCAATAGGCGATGCGGTCGGCCCAACTGACGATCTCGCCCTCCAGCGTCCCCGGGGCGGGGCGGGACCACGAGTGGTTGCGGATGCCGTCGAGGGTCTCGGCGCAGAGGTTGAGGCCGGTCAGCACGACGTCCGAACCCCACGGACCGTGGTCGTACCCCTCGGGCAGGAAGGCGTCGAACGCCTCCTCGGACGCATGCCCACCAGGGCCGTGGCCGCAGTCGTGCCCGAGGGCGATCGCGTCGGTGAGGGCGACGTTGGCGCCCACCCCCCGCGCGATGGACGTCGCCACCTGTGCCACCTCGAGCGCGTGCGTGAGTCGCGTCCGCTGGTGGTCGGTGGGGAAGACGACGACCTGGGTCTTGCCGGCCAGACGTCGGAAGGCCGTCGAGTGAACGATCCGGTCACGGTCGCGTTCGAAGCAGGTGCGTTCGACGTCAGGCGCCTCCGGGAGGGCTCGATGCCCTGCCCCGGACGCTCGGGTCGCCCCGTCGCGAAGGGACGCTTCCTCGCGCTCCTCCCGGGCCTCGCGTCCGATGGGGTCGCCAGCCTGGACGGACGCATGGGAATCGCGGTGCGCCTGGACGATCGCCTCCGCGCGACCCTCGGGCACGTGGCCGTGCATCGTCTGCGCCCATTGCCGCGTCCGTGAGCTGGGTTGGTTCATCGCGTCCCTCCTGTGTCAAGACTGGCAGACCGCACGGACATTTCCATGCCGGCGTCGGGGGCCCGGCAGAACCGCGGATGCGCCTGTGGACGCTGAAGAGACTGTCCACAGGCTCGGCGCCGCCTCTGGGCCAGTCGCCGCACGTCGCCTAGAGTCGACCGTGACAGTTCAGTACGAGAGGGGTCCCCATGTCCGAGAATCAGAACCCGCAACCCTGGCCGCAGCAGCCGGCCGACAAGGGGGGGTCGTTCCCGCAGTGGGGCGACGACGGCGGCACGACCCAGCCATCTGGCCAGTCGGCCTCGACCTCTGGTCAGGTGCCCCCGCCTTACGGCCAGCCTTACGGCCAGCCCAGCGAGACCTTCGGCCAGCCGGCTCAAGCATTTGGCCAGCAGCAGGGGCAGCCGTATGGCCAGCCCGCCCAGCCGTACGGCCAGCCCGGCGCCTTCCAGAATCCGGCCTATCAACCCCAGCCCTACGGAACGTCCGCGTACCCGGCCCTCGCGCAGCAGGACGGTCCCGCGTGGGGTGGCCTGGGCCTTGCCGCCCTGCTCACCTCTGTCGCCGCCACCGTGATCGGCTTGATCCTCGCCTACGTCGCGGCCGGCAACTTCTCGGACGTGATCAGCTCACTTCCACCGGAGGTCCTCGACGGCAGCGGCCAACTCGACCCCAACACCCTGGATCCCGCTCTCCAGGGCAAGGCAACGGCCGCCGGGTTCGCCCTGCTGGGCATGTTCGTCCCCTCCATCATCGGCCTGGTCGGCCTCATCATGGGTGCCATCGCCATCGCCAAGCGACGCGGACGCGCCGCAGGCATCGTGGCGATCATCGTCGCCATCGCCGCACCGGTCATGTGGTTCCTGGTGCTCGTGGCCTTCCTGGGAAGCCAGGTCGGCAACCTTCCCCGCTGATCAGCCGCCCGAGACGTCGAGTTCTGCGTCCCCGAGGTCGAGTTCACACCCGGACTGGTCGTCCAGCCAGCCGTACGGCATGACGACCTTGTGCCGCGGCGTGCCCTGGCGTCCCCGAGGACGTCCAAGCTCCCCCTCGGGGAAAGGCACGTCGCCGTCGAGGGTCGAGAGGAGGGCGTCCAATTCGTCGAAACTCGAGATCATGCCCAGCGCGTGACGCGTGTCTCCGCCCACCGGGAAGCCCTTGAAGTACCACGCCATGTGCTTGCGGAGGTCGGTGAGCCCGTGCTTCTCGCCCATGATCCCTGCCAGCAACTCGCCATGGCGACGCACCACCCCAGCCACCTCGCCCAGCGTGGGCAGTGCCTGGGACGCGCGTCCCGAGAAGGCGTCCGCGAGGTCGCGGAACAGCCACGGACGTCCGAGGCAACCGCGTCCCACCACGACTCCCGCGCAGCCCGTCTGCTCCATCATCGCCACGGCGTCCTGGGCCTCCCAGATGTCGCCGTTGCCCAGCACAGGGATCGAGACGTGGTCGACCAACCGGGAAATGGCGTCCCAGTCGGCCTTCCCCGCGTACGCCTGGTCGACGGTGCGTCCGTGCAGGGCGATGGCCGCGCAGCCCGACTCCTCGGCGATGCGTCCCGCGTCCAGATAGGTCAGGTGATCGACGTCGATGCCCAGGCGCGTCTTCATCGTCACGGGGACGCCGAACGCGTCGGCCGCCGACACCGCCGCCTCGAGGATCTGGCGCAGCCGGTCCCGCTTCCACGGCAGCACTCCCCCGCCGCCCTTGCGCGTGACCTTGGGCACCGGGCATCCGAAGTTGAGGTCGACATGATGGACGCCGAACTTCTCGCACAACACCGTCGTCGCCTGCCCCACCACCGCAGGGTCAACCCCGTACAACTGGACCGAGTGGACGTCCTCGTTGGGCGCGAACTTGATCATCTTCGCGGTCTTGGGGTCGCCCACGATCAGCCCGCGAGACGTGATCATTTCGCACACGTACAGCCCCGCGCCCTGCTCGGCGCACAGTTGGCGGTAGGCCGCGTTGGTGATGCCCGCCATCGGCGCGAGCACGACGGGGACGTCCACGACCACCGCGTCCCGTCGCGAGGGCGCGTGCAGTCGAAGCGGTTCGAAGGCAGGCTCAGCCATGACTTCCCCTCCGAGCTCCCATGGACGTCGGCGCGAATGACCGGGCCCAAGCCCCTACAAACCAGCGCCTGGTGTGAGTCAGCAGCCCACGAGCCGCGTCGCCAGGTAGTTCTGCACCTGGTCGATCGCCACCCGCTCCTGCGTCATCGTGTCGCGCTCGCGGATGGTCACCGCATCGTCTTCGAGCGTGTCGAAATCGACGGTGATGCAGAAGGGCGTCCCGATCTCGTCCTGACGGCGGTAGCGCTTGCCGATGGCCTGGGCGTCGTCGAAATCGACGTTCCAGAACTTGCGCAGCTGGGCCGCGAGGTCGCGAGCCTTGGGCGACAGGGCTTCATTGCGCGACAGCGGCAGAACAGCGGCCTTGACGGGCGCCAGGCGCGGATCGAGCCGGAGCACGACGCGCTTGTCGACGCCGCCCTTGGTGTTGGGGGCCTCGTCCTCGACGTACGCGTCCACGAGGAATGCCATCAGCGAGCGCGTCAGGCCGGCGGCGGGCTCGATGACGAAGGGCATGTACTTCTCGCCCTTCGCCTGGTCGAAGTAGCTGAGGTCGGTACCCGAATGCTCGGAATGCGTCGTCAGGTCGAAGTCGGTGCGGTTCGCAATGCCCTCGAGCTCGCCCCACTCGCTGCCGGCGAACCCGAACTTGTACTCCACGTCAACGGTGCGCTTGGAGTAATGGGAGAGCTTCTCGGCCGGGTGCTCGTAGTGACGCAGGTTCTCGCGGTCGATGCCGAGGTCGACGTACCAGTCGGTGCGGGTGTCGATCCAGTACTGGTGCCACTCCTCGTCCGTACCGGGCTCGACGAAGAACTCCATCTCCATCTGCTCGAACTCGCGCGTCCGGAAGATGAAATTGCCGGGCGTGATCTCGTTGCGGAAGCTCTTGCCGGTCTGGGCCACGCCGAAGGGGGGCTTCATGCGGGCCGTCTGCACGACCTGCTTGAAGTTCACGAAGATGCCCTGCGCGGTTTCGGGACGCAGGTAGTGCAGGCCGGACTCGTCCTCGATCACGCCGAGGTAGGTCTTGAGCATCATGTTGAAGTCGCGCGGCTCGGTCCATTGACCCTTGTTGCCGCAGTTGGGGCAGTTGATGTCGGCCATGCCCTCGGGCTTCGTGCCCTTCCTGGTCTCGTAGTCCTCTTCCAGATGGTCGGCGCGGAAGCGCTTGTGACAGCTCATGCACTCGGTCAGCGGGTCGGTGAAGACGCCCACATGGCCGGACGCGACCCACACTTGGCGAGGCAGGATGACAGACGAGTCGAGACCGACGATGTCTTCGCGTCCGGTCACCATCGACTTCCACCACTGGCGCTTGATGTTCTCCTTCAGCTCGACGCCGAGGGGTCCGTAGTCCCACGCCGCGCGCGTGCCGCCGTAGATCTCACCGCAGGGGTAGACGAACCCGCGCCGCTTGCACAGGCTGATGACGTTGTCGAGCTTGCTGGCCATTGAATCTCCAAGTCCTCATTGGGCCGGACGCCTGGCTGGCCTCCGGTGCGTGGGCGCCTGCCTGGCGTCCGGTGACACGCGTCGGCCAGCCTACCGGCTGACCGGGGCCACTCTCAGCGGCCGAGGTCCCGGGGGATGTTCAGGCCCACGTCGTCCGGGTTGTCGTAGGCCGAGGGCTCGTCGATCGCGAGACTCAACAGCGGGACGACCGTCACCTTGCTCTCGTAGCCCTGCAGGGCACGGCGGTATGACCCGACATCGGCCCAGCGAGAGAGCATGCACCACAGCTCCGGCTCGTCGAGGTTCCTGACCAACTCGATGGACGCCAACCCTGCGCGCGTCCGGAGCACGTCCATGGTCGCGTCCGCCTGGGCCTGGAACGCGCCCACGCCGGCCTCTGGAACCTGGAATCTCGTCACCACCAACATGGCCCCACAATACGGGACCCGCTTTTGACAACGATTCTCAATAGCGTGAGAATGATTCTCATGAACGTTCGGTCCACGGCGATCCTCGCCCCTCTGTCAGTCGGCATCCTCCTCCTCGCGTCGGCCTGCTCGGGCGCACCGACCGCCACGGACGGCAAGGTCTCGATCGTCACGGCCTTCTACCCGCTGCAGTTCGTGGCCGAGCGCGTCGCAGGAGACCACGCCACCGTCGCCAATCTCACGACCCCCGGGGCCGAGCCACACGACCTGGAACTCAGCCCGAAGCAGATCGCCTCCCTCTCGGACGCCGACCTCGTGATCTACCAGTCCGGCTTCCAGGCCGCCGTGGACGCCGGCGTCAGCCAGTCGTCGCCCGCAGCCCTGTTCGACGTCACCACCGTGGTCCCCCTCGTCGACACCGGCGCCCATTCCGGCCATGCCGAGGACGAGGGCGACGAGCACGCCGACGACCTGGACCCGCACCTGTGGCTCGATCCGACGAACGTCGCAACCATCGCTGGCGAGGTCGCCCGACAACTCGGCGAACTCGACCCGGCCAATGCCGACGACTACGACAGGAAGGCGACGGAGTTGGTGGCCGAGCTCTCCACCCTCGACACCGACTTCCGCACAGGCCTCGCCCGGTGCGAGCGCACCGAGTTCATCACCTCCCACGCGGCGTTCGGCTACCTGGCGAAGGCCTACGGTCTCGAGCAGATCGGCATCAGCGGACTCTCCCCCGACGCCGAGCCCTCCCCCGCCCGCATCGCCGAGATCCACACCATCGCGACAGATCTGGGCGTCACCACGATCTTCTTCGAGACGCTCGTCTCACCCGACACCGCGAAGACGATCGCGTCCGATCTCGGTTTGAGAACCGACGTGCTCGACCCGATCGAGGGGATCACCCCCGACTCGAAGGGCGACGACTACACCGAGGTCATGCGCGCGAACCTGACAGCCCTCTCGACAGCGAACGGCTGCTCATGACCCCTGACGCCCCCCTCGCCGAAGGCCGTGGCCTGCGCGTCTCGTTCAGCGGTCGCGTGGTGCTCCGCGGCGTCGACATCACCGTCCGCCCGGGCGAGACGGTCGCGTTGCTCGGCGGTAACGGGTCGGGGAAGTCCACCCTGATCCGGACGCTGCTCGGCCTCGTCCCCCGGGACGCCGGAGACGTCGACCTCTTCGGCACCCCACTCACCCGCTTCACGTCCTGGCATCGCCTCGGGTACGTGCCGCAGCGGCATAGTTTACAGGTCAGCAACGCGACGGTGGGCGAAGTCGTCGCGTCCGGACGCGTGGCCCATCGTCGTCCGCTGCTTCCCGCGCGGGCGTCTGATCGCCGGGCGATTTCCAACGCCCTGAATCACGTCGATCTTGCCGATCGACGACACGACCGCTATTCCACCCTGTCAGGGGGGCAACAACAGCGGACGCTGATCGGTCGCGGGCTGGCGTCCGAACCCGATCTGTTGATCCTCGACGAGCCGCTCGCAGCCCTCGACATGGGGACGCAGCGCAGCCTGACGCACATCTTCCGCGAGTTGAAGGAGTCCGGTCTGGGCATGCTCGTCGTGCTGCACGAGCTCGGCCCACTGGAGAAGCTGATCGACCGATCCGTCGTCCTGAGGGACGGAGAGGTCATCCACGACGGCCCCCTCCTCGCGGGCATCGGCGACGGTGGGCATCATCACGACAGCCCATCACCCGGCGGTCTGCTCGACGCGCCTGAACTCAATGGGAGGTCACACCGATGATCGACATCATCTCCCTCCCCTTCATGCAGCGGGCGCTGCTCGCGGCCATGATGAGCGGCCTCATCTCCCCGGCGATCGGCACCTGGATCGTTCAGCGGCGCATGAGCCTGTTGGGCGACGGGCTCGGCCACGTCGCCATCGCCGGCGTGGGCCTGGCCTTCCTGACAGGCACATCACCACTCCCGCTGGCCGTCGGCGTGACCATTGCCGGGGCCGTGCTCGTCGAATACCTCCGCCAGAAGGGACGCGCCACCGGCGACGTCGGGCTTGCCGTCCTCTTCTACGGCGGCCTCGCGTCGGGCGTCCTGATGGCCGGTCTCGCCGGTCAGGGTGCGGGCGCCCTCAGCCAGTACCTCTTCGGCTCCCTGACGACGGTCACCTCCACCGACCTCTGGACGGTCGCCATCCTTGCGATCGTCGTCCTCGTCCCGAGCATCGGGTTGGCGCCGCAACTCTTCGCCGTCTCGGCCGACGAGGAGTACGCGCGGGCCCAGGGCCTTCCGGTTCGGGCGCTCAACATGCTCATCGTGGTCCTCGCCGCGATCACCGTGACCATCTCGATGCGCACGGTCGGGCTGTTGCTGGTCAGCGCGATGATGGTGATCCCGGTCGCCACGGCGCAGCACGTCTTCGGGAGTTTCCGCGCGTCCCATCTCGGCGGTCTGGCCATCGGCGGTGCTGTCGCCGTTCTGGGGACGCTGGGCTCGTACCAGTTCGACTCAGCGTCCGGGGCCACCATCGTGGTCTTCGCCATCGCGGTCTTCGTGCTGAGTCTGCCGCTCTCGGCGCTGCTGCACCGCCACTCGCCCGGAGAGCCCGAGCCCGTCGAGGACGACGACGACCACGTCGTCGCCGAGTCCGACAGCCCTCACCACGACCTCCACGCCCACGATCCCGAGTGTGAGCACCCGGCGATCCTGCACGAGGACCACGTCGACTACCTGCACGACGGCCACCGTCATGCACCGCACGGGGACCACTTCGATGAGCACTGACTCTGATCGGAACTGACTCTGATGGGCACTGACTCTGATGGGCACTGACTTCTGATGAGCACTGACGTTCCTGCTCCGCGGGTCACCCGCCAGCGCACGGCGATCCGCGAGGCGCTGTCGGGAGGCGACGAATTCGTGACAGCCCAGCAACTACACGACAGGTTGCGTGCTGCGGACGCCGGCATCGGCCTCGCCACCGTCTACCGGACACTCCAGCAACTCACCGACACCGGCGAGGTCGACTGCCTCCGAACTGACGCCGGCGAGCGCGCCTACCGGGCGTGTTCGCGCGGACATCACCACCATCTCGTGTGCAGGTCCTGCGGACGCACGGTCGAGGTGGCGGGTGAGGTCATCGAGGCGTGGGCGTCCAGGGTTG
>CALKHV010000052.1 GCA_937988865.1 uncultured Propionibacteriaceae bacterium
CGCGACAGCACGGGGGATCCAAAGGGGGCGGAGCCCTCCTTTGCTGGAGCGCAGCCGCGGAGCGGCGATGCGCGCGACAGCACGGGGGATCCAAAGGGGGCGGAGCCCTCCTTTGCAGGGCACAGCACGGGGGATCCAAAGGGGGCGGAGCCCTCCTTTGCTGGGCGCAGCTCAGCTGAGGGAGACGAGGGTGATTCCGGCCAAGGCCAGAGCCACGCCGACCACCTGCACCGGCTTCATCCGTTCCCGCAGGACGATCACGGCTGCGAGGACGGTGAAGACCGGGTACAGCGATCCGAGCACGACCGAGAGGCTGATCAGGCCTTTGGTCGTCGCGTAGCTGTAGGCGAGGTTCGCGCCTGCGTCCCCGACCCCGACGAGCGCCGCCCACCCCAGCCACGACGTCGGAATGCGTCCGACCGGTGCCCGTCGTCCGAGGGCCAGGGCGACCAGGCTCGCCAATCCCAGTGCCGCGACCGTCGTGACCCTCATCCCTGCCACGGCGAGCAGCGGGGACGTCACGGCCGCTCGAGCCAGCGCGTACATCGCGAACCCGAAACAGACCCCTGACAAGCCTGCATACAGCACCGATCGGGGCGACGCCCCCTCCCCGGACAACTCGGGGCCGCTCGCGGCCACCACTCCTCCGAGAGCGATCACCATGCCGAGCAGCTGCACGGCCGTGGGGTGTTCCCCGCCCGCGAGGGCGATCAGCACCGGTACCAGCGCGCCGAGGGACGCGATGGGGGAGACCACCCCCATGGTCCCGGTGGCCAGGGCCTCGTAGAAGAAGGCAAGCCCACTCGTCCCGGCAAGGGCGGCGAACATCGCCCACCCGACCCACGATCCGAGGTGAACGGGGGTACGGGTCACCAGGAGCGCGAGTGCGAGGGCGACCAGGCCGAACGCCTGCGTCCATGCGACGGTGGTCAGGGCGCTGAGGCGGCGGGTCATGAGGCCCGCGCCGAAGTCGGACAGGCCCCACATCACCGCGGACGCAAGCGCCAGCGACGTGGCAAGGGTGGTCACGTGACTCCTACGGCGCGAGTCGCTCGCGGATCCAGGATCCGTCGATGAGCCGGTAGCGCAGACGGTCGTGCAGGCGCGACTTGCGTCCCTGCCAGAACTCCCAGGTGTCGGGCACGAGCCGGTAACCACCCCACTGGGGCGGACGCGGAGGGTTCGCGCCGTAACGGGCGGTCACCTTCGCCGCGTTGGCGAGCAGGGTGGCACGGGTCGGGATCACCTCGGACTGGGGCGAGGCCCAGGCCCCGATCCTCGAATCGATCGGACGCTGGGCGAAGTAGGCGTCCGATTCGGCATCCGACACCTTCGCCACGCGTCCCTCGATCCGGACGACCTGCTCGAGCGTGACCCAGTGGAATTGCAGCGCGGCCCACGGGTTCTCTGCCAGTTCGTGCGCCTTGCGCGAGGCGTAGTTGGTGTAAAAGACGAGTCCGCGGTTGTCGTACTCCTTGATGAGCACGACCCGCGTACTGGGACGCCCATTCGGCGCCACGGTGGCCAGCGTCATGGCGTTCGGCTCCTGCACTTTGGACTGCAACGCGTTCTCGAACCAGATCCCGAACTGCACGAGTGGGTCGAAACCTGCGACCTCCTCGTCGAGTTCGGCCTTCTCATAACTCTTGCGCAGACCGCGCAGGTCCATGTCTGTCCTTCCGGGTCGACAACCGGCCCCAAGCCTAGTGGTCGCCCCTGTTGGTCAGGCCAGGTGCAGGAGCTGGGACACCGCGCTGATCCCCAGGCCGGCCAGTGCTCCGACGACGGTGCCGTTGATCCGGATGAACTGCAGGTCGCGCCCGACGAACAACTCGATCCGTTCGGACGCCTCGTCGGCGTCCCACCTCTCAACCGTCGACGAGATCACGGTCGCGAGTTCGTCGCCGTAGGTCGACACCAGGAATCCGACGATGTCCTGGACGCGGTCGTCGACGGTCGCGCGCAGCTCCGGGTCGGTGGCGAGAGAGGCCGACAGCTCGGTGAGCCAGCCGTCGGCGCGGGCCCACAGCGAGCTGTCGCGGTCGTCCATCGCGGCGGTGAGGGAGTCACGGATCGAGTCCCAGAGGGTGATGACCGTGGTGGTCACGGCCGGGTTGGCCAGCACGCGTTCCTTGATGCCCTCGGTGCGGGCCATGATCGACTCGTCGTGCTGCAGGTCCTGGGCGAGGCGGGCCAGAAGTTCGTCGAGGGCGGTGCGGGCCGGATGGTGCGGATCGTCCATCACCGAGGTGGTCCAGTCCAGCACCTGGTCGTAGCCCCAGTCGACGAGCCTCTTGTCGAGCCAGCGGGGCGACCAGGCGGGGGAGCGCTCGTTGATCACCGAGCGCATCGCCTCGGGGTGACGCAGCAGCCAGGCGTGCAACTCGCGGAAGACGACGTCGATGAGGCCACGGTGGGCATCGTCGGCGACGATGCCTTCGAGGAAGGCGCCCGCCACGGGACTCATGGGTTCGCGATTGAGGCGGGGGAGGATCGTGTTGCGCACGACGTCCCGGATGTCGTCGTCCTTCACGCGTCCGAGCAGGACGGTCGCGCCTTTCACGACCTGCTCGAGGACGCTGCGTCGGTGCGCCGGGTCGGTGAGCCACTCGGCCAGACGCTGGGCGACCTGGGCCTCGCGGATCTTCTCGCGAAAGATGTCCTCGGTGAGGAAGTTGTTGGTGACGAACTGCTGGAGGCTGCGTCCGAGTTCGTCCTTGCGGCGTTTCACGAGGGCGGTGTGGGGCACAGGGATGCCCAACGGGTGGCGGAAGATGGCGGTCACCGCGAACCAGTCCGCCAGGGCGCCCACCATGGCCGCCTCGGAACCGGCGTTCACCCACCCGACCCAGCCTTCACGACCTTGCCGCAGGGTGAGCAGGTAGATGATCGCGGCCAGCACCAACAGGCCGGTCGCCATCCAGCGCATCTTGCGCAGGGCGACACGGCGGTCAGCGTCCCCGGGGGCGTCCAACATCAGGCTCACACGTCCGATTGTGTCGGACGCCGACAACTGCACGTGGCCGGTCAGGAGAAGCGCACGAATCCCCGGAGCGTCCCCTCGCCGGACTCACGCAGTTCCGAGAAGCCGAGGGACTGGTAGAAGGCTCGCTGGCGCGGCTCGTCGTCGGTGATGAGCACCTTCTGGCGCACCTTGTCGTACGGGGCGAAGGCCTCGACGACAAGTTGGCGTCCAAGACCGTGGCCCTGCACATCAGGGTGGACGAGGACGTCCTGGAGATAGCAGATGGTGGCGCCGTCGGAGATCACTCGGGCGAGCCCGACCAGGCGTCCGTGCAGCCGGGCCGTCACGACGCGCGCAGACCCGGCGACCGCGGCCCGGAGGGTCTCGGGCTCCCGGGTGTAGGCCGACCAACCCACGCTGCCGTAGAGATCGACGAGTTCCGGCGCGGTCGGGAGATTCGACCCGTCGCACACCTCGATGTCGACCTGGTCGGGGTCTGCGGGCAACATGTCGACGAGGTTGAGCACCGAGAGGTCGTGGTGGTCGACCGGACGCGGGGCGTAGCCCTGATGGAGTTCGATCTGCTTGCCCGGTGCGAGGCAGGTCACCTCACGCCCGGCAATGTGGCCGGTGACCAGGGCATCGGCAGCGTAGTGGTAAGTCTCGTCGTCGGGCCCGGACTGGCGCCAGCCGCCTGCGCCGTCGGTTCGCGCCGGGTGGAGGTCGACGAATTGCGACCCGGTGGCGTCGCTGAGTTCGATGCGGATCGGACGCAGGTCTGCAGCGACGAGCCAGCCTCTCGCGGTCAGGTCGTCGACGAGGGGGGTCACGTACTCCTCGTCGATCAGCAGGTCGAGGTCGCGGTGGGCGCGGCTGGGGTGACCCAACAGCGCATCGATGCCCCAGCCACCCGCGACGACGACGGTGGCGCCGAGTTCGTCGAGGATGGTGAGCAGTTCGGCGACGTCCTTGTCGGTGGTGCTCACGAGCGTTCCTTCCCTCGACCCCATCCAACCAGTCCCGCGAGGTTCGCGGCTGTGAATCAACGAGGACGCGCGAGTGAGCACTAGGGTGCTCGCGTGGCACGTACTGGTGGTGGCAGCGTCCTGGGACGCCTGACCATGGACACTCGACCCTTCTCCCACGTCCACTTCCGGCGCCTCTTCACGGGCAACCTGCTGAGCAGCATCGGCGCCCAGATGACGTTGGTCGCGGTGGGCGTGCAGGTGTACCAACTCACACGCAGCAGTGCGATGGTCGGCTACACCAGTCTGTTCGCACTCGTTCCCCTCATCGGGTTCGGGCTGATCGGGGGCGCCCTGGCCGACACCATCGATCGAAGGACGCTGACCATCTGGTCGACGATCCTCACGGCGGTGACGAGCGTCCTGTTGTTCGCCCAGGCCGTCACCCACCTGGGATCGGTATGGGTGATCTGGGTGCTGGTCGCGGTGCAGTCGGGGGCAGCGGCCGTCTATCGCCCCGCGCGCGGGGCGATGCTTCCGGCCCTCATCCCGGTGGCACTGATACCGGCTGCCAACACGATCGCCTCGAGCGTCCAGTCGGCGGCCATGATCGTCGGACCTCTCGTCGCGGGCTTGTTGGTGGCACGCGCGGGCGTCACGTGGGCCTACCTCGGCGAGGCTGTGCTGCTCGTGCTGGCCATTCTCACGCTGGCAGGGCTGCCGTCACAGAGGGTGGCCGTCACATCTGATCGACACCCCTTCGCCTCGGCTCTGAGCGACGTCGCAGATGGGTTCCGGTACCTGCGGACGCAACCGCTGCTGACGATGCAGTACGTGGTCGACCTGATCGCGATGATCCTCGGGTGGCCGCTGGCTGTGTTCCCTGCACTGGCCGACCAGCGCTTCGGTGCCGACTCGATCGGTTGGCTCTATGCCGGCGCGTCCATCGGTGCGGTGCTTGCCGGGCTCTTCTCGGGGTGGATCTCGACGATCAGGCGCCACGGCGCGACGATCATCGTGTCGGTGGCGGTGTGGGGGGTGGCGATCCTGGCCTTCGCCTTCACTCACAATCTGGTGCTGGCGCTCGCGTGTCTGGCTGTCGCCGGCGCCGCCGACCTCGTCAGCGCGTCCCTTCGCATGACGATGTTGCAGGTGCTCACACCGGACGAAATGCGTGGACGCATGCAGGGCGTCTTCATGGTCGTCGTCGCGGGTGGTCCGCGACTCGGGGACGTCCGGCTGGGGACGATGGCCGCCCTGCTCGGGCCCACTGTGGCCCTCGCGTCCGGTGGCGTCGTGATCTTCGTTCTGATGGCCGCGATCGCCCTCGTCTTCACCACGCTGTGGCGCTACACCCCCGCGGACGCCTGATCTTCAGCGCTTCTTGCGTTCCAGTGCCTCGGCGACGTCGGGAACGTACTTCTGCAGCTCGCGACTCGTCCGCTTGTAGCCGGTGCTGGACGGACGCTCCGGGAACTCGATCGGCGGGACGGCCACGTGCTCGTAGGGGATCGAACCGAGCAGGTGGGAGATCATGTTGATCCTGGCACGCTTCTTGTCCTCGGACTCCACGACGTGCCACGGGTTGTCGGCGACATCGGTGTGGACGAACATCTCGTCCTTGGCGCGGCTGTAGTCCTCCCACTTCGTCAGTGACTCGATGTCAGTGGGGGAGAGCTTCCATCGTCGTGTCGGATCGTCGATCCGGGCCCGGAAGCGTCGTTCCTGCTCCTCGTCCGAGACGGAGAACCAGTACTTGCGCAGGATGATGCCGTCATCCTTGAGCATGCGCTCGAAGACAGGAGCCTGTCGGAGGAAGAGGGCGTGTTGCTGCGGAGTGCAGTAGCCCATCACCTTCTCGACACCGGCCCGGTTGTACCAGGAGCGGTCGTACAACCGGATCTCCCCGGCGGCAGGAAGGTGCTCGATGTAGCGCTGGAAGTACCACTGGGTCTGCTGCCGTTCTGATGGAGCCGGGAGGGCGACGATTTGTGCGATGCGCGGATTGAGCGGCTCGGTGATGCGCTTGATGATGCCTCCCTTTCCGGCGGCATCGCGGCCCTCGAAGACGACAGCGACGCGGGCGCCGGAGGCCCTGACCCACTCCTGCAGCTCGACCAGTTCTGCCTGGAGTCGTAACAGTTCTGCCTCGTAGAGTGCTTTGTCCAGCTTCGGGAGCGCCTTGTTCGTCATGCGCCAATCATCGAACCGTGCTCCCGGTCGGTGCCACGAAATCGGGAAAGTGGCGCTGCTGGGGTGTCTCGGTGGGCCATCGGAGGCAGACCCGCAGAATCTGGCGCCGAAGCCGTCCATGACCCTCGATTTCACACGGTAGGTAGTCCTCGCGCCATGAATCTTGACGCGACCTGGGCTCGGGGGCGACAATCCGACATGACCATCGTCACCGAAGTGGGCGCCGACACCATGGCGCAGCATCCGGCCTGGCTTCGGATCAAGGACGCTGCCACCGCGCTCCAGCCTCTTCAATCCCAGAAGGGTGCGATCGATGACCCGGCGCACCACGCCAGCGCACGGGATCACGTCGCCGCGCTGGTCGACGGTGTGCGTGAGCTGACCGATGCCTTCCCCCACGACCGGGCCTACCTGGCGCAGGTGGTCGTCGACTTCCAGCGCTGGTCGGACGGCGGTTTCGCCGAGCCCGACTTCCTCGACTCCCTGCTGCTCTTCCAGCCCCAGCAGCATCGGATCGACGGCCTCACCCATCTGGTCGTCTTCCCGATGTACACCCAGAACGGGTCCCGCAATCGACACGTCGAGGCAGTCCTCGTCCAGGTGATCTGGCCCGACTTCGTTGCCGAGCTTGAGGAGTCCGACTACAGCAACGGCCTCTTCGTCCCGATCCGCTTCCTCGACTTCACCCCTGGCTACGACACCAACTCGGCCGTTCTCTTCCCCGAGACCGTGGCCATGCGGCAGATCCCCACCTTCACCTGGGGTGCGATCTTCGCCGACCGTGAGGCTGCCCGGTTCCGCAGGGTGCTGCGCGCCGCCGTCGACGTGACCAAACTGGAACTCCCGGACCTGGCCGCCGAGTTGCTGGACGACCAGACGCTCACCGAGGAGACCTTCGTCATGTGGGATCTCATCCACGATCGCACCCACATGCGAGGTGACCTTCCCTTCGACCCGTTCATGATCAAGCAACGGATGCCGTACTTCCTGTACTCGCTGGAAGAGATGCGGTGTGACCTGACTGCCTTCCGCGAAGCGGTTGCAATCGAGCGGCGGATCGCGGCACAAGGCGAACAGACCGTAGCCGACGTCGAGCTGGCACGGCACGCGAAACTCGTGCAGTACTGCGTGATTTTCGATCGGATCTTCCGCTTCTCGGTCAGCGGCGGACGCACCCGCAACTACGACGGACTCGGCGGCCAACTTCTGTTCGCCTGGTTGCACCAGCACCGGGTGTTGCACTGGACAGACACCCGACTGGCCTTCGACTGGGACCGGGTGCCCGACTCGGTGAACGAACTCGGCCAGGCCATCGAGCACCTGTACTGGCAGTCGATCGACCGGCCGAAGGTGAACCACTGGCTGGCCGCCTACGACCTGGTCGCCGGCACGCTCGAGCCCCACCCGGCCTCGCGCTGGAAGGCCAGGGACCTGCCGCTGACGGGATCCCAGAAGGACCTCACCGACCTGGTGATGGACGACGAGTTCCCGCTCAGCATGTTCTTCGAGGCGTTCGAGAAGAAGATGCGCGACGTCATCACCTCGACCTCCGGGATCACCGGCGCGACGGCCTGAGGGATGCGAATCCTGATCGCAGGAGCCAGCAGCCCGCTCGGGGTGGCCAGCGCCGCAGCCCTGACGAGGGCCGGGCATGAGGTGATCGCCGTGGGCACGGACCAGGCTCGACTGGCGTCCGTGGGCGCCGCCCATCGGATGGTCTGCGACCTGATCGACCCTGCCGCCGTCCACGACTTGGCCGAGAACGTGGGCCCGCTCGACGGGCTTGTGCACCTCGTGGGTGGCTGGCGGGGTGGCGGCGGCCTGGAGGGCCAGAGTGATGAGGACTACCGCTGGCTGGAGGCGAGGATCGTCACGACCCTGCGGAACACCACCCGGGCCTTCCTGCCTGCGCTGCGGTCGTCGTCGGCGGGTCGGGTGGCGATCGTGTCGACCACCGGCCTCGCCGGCCCGACGGCCGGGAACGCCAACTACCTCGCGTCCAAGGCCGCAGCAGAGGCGTGGCTGGCCGCCGTCGGGCACGCCCTGCGTGACAGCCCGGCCACCGTCCATGTCGAACGTGTGAGGGCTCTGGTGAGCGCAGCCGAGCGCGTCCGGAACCCGGAACGAGACTTCTCCCGCCACACCGACGTCGACGACCTGGCGTCCCGGTTCGTCGCCCTCTTTGGCCCTGACCTGTGACCCTGGATGCCGCCCTCCGGCACGATACGAGAGAATCCCCTCATGCAGCTCCATGATCCCGGCGTCCGCGGATTCGCCTCCGACAACTACTCCGGGATCCACCCGGAGGTGCTGGCGGCCATCGTCGCCGCCAACGGCGGCCACCAGTCGTCCTACGGCAACGACCGCTACACCGCACGCTTGCAGGAGGTCGTCCGCGACCACTTCGGCGACCAGGCGGAGGCCTTCCCGATGTTCAACGGCACCGGTGCGAACGTCACCGCGCTGCAGGCGATGGTGCCCCGCTGGGGGGCGGTCGTGTGCGCGAAGTCGGCCCACATCAACGTGGACGAGGGCGGCGCTCCTGAACGAGTGGGCGGCCTGAAGCTGTACTCCGTCCCGACCCCGGACGGGAAGCTGACGCCCGAGTTGATCGAGACCGAGGCATGGGGCTTCGGGGACGAGCATCGCGCCCAGCCGCTGGTTGTCTCGATCACCCAGTCGAGTGAACTGGGCACCGTGTACACGCGGGACGAGATCGCCGCGATCAGCGACCACGCGCACTCGTTGGGCATGGTGGTGCACCTGGACGGGGCACGGCTGTCGAACGCGGCGGCCGCACTCGGCTGCGGGTTCGCCGAATTCACCACCGACGCGGGCGTGGACGTGCTGACCCTGGGGGGCACCAAGAACGGCGCGATGGGCGCCGAGGCCATCGTGGTGCTGACGCCCGGCGCGGCCCCGGGCCTGCGTTTCGCCCGCAAGGCCACCATGCAGCTGGCCAGCAAGATGCGCTTCGTGTCGGCCCAACTCGTGGCCCTGTACGAGACGGACCTGTGGCTGCGGAACGCGGCACATGCCAACGCCATGGCCACCCGGCTGCGCGCCGCGCTGGAAGGGGTCCCGGGGATCACGTTCACCACCCCCACCCAGGCGAACGGCGTCTTCGCCCGGTTGCCCGGGGGAGTGGCTGACGCGGTGCGGGAGCACTTCTTCTTCTACGACTGGGACGCTGCGGTGAACGAGGTTCGCTGGATGTGTTCCTTCGACACCACCGCTGACGACATCGACACCTTCGCCGGCCTGGTCAGGGATGCCTGCGTGGCCGCAGGCCCGCCCCGCTGAGCCCCGGCCAACTAGGCTGGGCGGAACGAGGCCGGTCGTGGAACGGCGGCTGTCCCCACAAGAGACCGGAGCAGACCATGAACGCGACCCAAGCTCGAGCCCCGCAGACCCAATCCTTCGGCGCCGCTGCGTTCGCTCCCTCGGACGCGACGACCCTGCGCTGGCTCGGGATGGCCGGATTCCTGATCAACAGCCGAGGCACCACCCTGATGATCGACCCCTTGCTGGGCGGGTTCGACATGCCGATCATGATCGACATGCCGCTCGCAGCGACGGACGTCCCAAGGTTGGACGCCGTGCTCGTCACCCACAGCGACAACGACCACTTCAGCGTCCCCACGTGCCAGGAGCTGGCGTCCGTGACGAGGGCCTACCACTCGACCGGGTACGTCGCGTCCCTGATGAGTCACCAGGGCTTGCCCGCCTTCGGGCACGACACGGGGGAGTCGTTCGATGTGGGCGAGGTGCGCATCTCGCTGACCCCTGCTGATCACGCCTGGCAGAACGCCTACCCGGGCACGAGCGACCACGTGTTCGCCGAGAACGACGCGTGCGGCTTCTGGCTCGAAACCCCTGACGGCACGATCTGGGCACCGGGCGACTCGCGCCTGATCCCTGACCACCACTTGACGATGCCTCCGGCGGACGCGATGCTCTTCGACTTCTCGGACTCCGAGTGGCATTTCACGCTGGAGGGGGCCATCCGGATGGCCAACGCCTACCCCGACACGGCCCTGTTGCTGCATCACTGGGGTTGCGTCGACGCGCCCGACTTCCCGCCGTTCAACGGCGATCCGGCCGTCCTGATGGATCGGGTGGTCAATCCCGGACGCATCCACGTCCTCGCACCGGGGGAGCCTTTCATCCTGACACGGATCGCCTGACGTTTCTTCCTTGAGGTCAAGCTTTCTTCCTGTTAGGGTGGATGGATGCCACTGAACATCAAGGACCCTCAAACAGACCGCATTGCCCGGGAACTTGCGTCGGTCACGGGGGAGTCCCTGACTGAGGCGCTTCGGATCGCGCTCGAGGAACGGTTGGCGAGGGTGCGTCGTCAAGCGACAGTCTCCGCTCGCCGGGAGTCCCTTCAGCGCTACATCGATCGAGGGCGCCGACGCGAAACCCTCGATAGCCGAAGCGATGACGAGATCCTCGGCTTCGACGAGACTGGCCTGCCCGGATGATCGTCGACAGCTCCGCACTGCTTGCCATCATCCTGGGGGAGCCAGACGCTGAACCCATCCTGGACGCCATGTCGTCAGCATCCGACCTTGCGATCTCTGCCGCCACGCTGGTCGAGGTCATGATCGTCGCTGAGGCGCGCCAAGGCCCTGATGCCGCAGACGACCTGCAGGCGCTGCTGGCAGATCTCCTGGTGGACGTCGTCACGGTTGACGAGCAGCAATCGTTGATCGCGGTCGAGGCGTGGCGACGGTTTGGGAGAGGCCGGCATCCCGCGGGGCTCAACCTGGGAGACACCTTCGCTTATGCTCTGGCCATCGTCCGCGGAGATGTGCTGATGTTCAAGGGTGACGACTTCGGGCAGACGGACGTGTTGTCTGCGACACGGCGAAAAGGCTAGTCAGGCTGTATTTGGGCATCCTTGGGCTGGTCCCGGAAGAACGCCAGGAACACGACGAGGATGACCGCCACCATGGCCCCGGCCATGGGCCAGACGCGCACCCAGTCGTGGCCGTCGGACGTCACGAAGGCGTCGACTGTGCGTCCGGCCGCGAGGGTCCCGATGAGGGCGCCCACCCCCGACGTGCCCAGCGCGGTGAGGCCTTGCGCAGCACTGCGGACGCCGGGCGGCGCGACGCTGTCGGTGTAGATCTGGCCGGTCACGAACACGAAGTTGAAGCAGAAGCCGTGCATGAGGAGTCCCAGCAGGATCAGCCCGTACAGGGAGCCCGAATTGCCCGCGGTGAACAGCACGTAGCGCAGGATCCAGGCCGACATTCCCAGGGCGATGGTGACCCTGAAGCCGAACCTCCGCAGGGCGAGGGGGAGCAGCAGCAGGATCGCCATCTCGGCCATCTGGCCGATGGTCTGCACCGCGGCGGCCCGGTGCACGCCGATCTCGTTGAGGAACAGATTCGTGAAGGTGTAGTAGAAGGCCATCGGGATGCCGAGCAGGGTGGCGCTGATGAAGAAGACCAGATACGAGCGATTGCGGAAGAGGGGGAGGACGGCGTCCAGGCCCAGGACCTGGCTCGGCGTGCGCGCACGGGCTGCCTCCGGGGGAGTGTGCGGGAGGAAGAAGGTGAGGATGACCAGCACCAACGCAGCCGATGCGGCCAGGGTGAACGTGCGTCCGAGTTGGCCGTTCTGCTCGAGCGCCAGCCACCCTATGGTCAATCCGGCGACCACCCAGCCAAGCGTCCCGAAGACCCGGATGGGCGCGAACTGGCGCGACGGGTCGGTGAGGTGGCGGAAGGCGACGGCGTTGGCCAGCGAAACGGTCGGCATGAGGGCACCCATGGCGATCAGGGCGCAGATGAAGAAGCCGAGGAAGGTGGTCTGACGGCCGGCGAGCAGGAGCGCGGACGCAAGAGTCAGGTGGAGCACCCGAAGGATCTTCTCGGCCGCAACATAGCGGTCGGCGATGAGGCCGACGATGAACGGGCTGGCGATCGCACCCAACGCCTGGCACATGACCGCGAGCGAGATCTGCTGGCCGGACGCATCCAGTTCCGTGGCCAGGTACGTGCCCAGCGTGACCACGTAGCTGCCCGTGACGAAGTTCTGGCCGAACATCAGCGCTGAGAGTGTCACGCGGGTGCGCAGCGGAACGGGCGGGGCGGAGGTCACAGGTCACCGGTTCCTGGTCGAGGAAGTGAGCATTCGCAGTCTAGGAGCGGCGCTGGTCATGTGGGCGAGGTGGGGCGACCTGCCCTTGACAGTGCCCAGTGAGGCGCGAAGGGTGGAAGTGGAGCATCAAGCCACAGGAGGGCAGCACGATGTTCATCAGGCAGGCCGGCAGGGCCGCCGGCAGGATTCTTCTCGCAGCGGGGATCGTCATCGCAGGACTCACCGCCACCACGGGGTCTGCGTCCGCCGCTCGCGAACAACAGGCAGGCGTCTTCAAGGTCACGTTCGCGGGCTACGCGTCGATGGCTGGGTGGACGACGTGCCCCGACCCAGCGTCCGAGGAAGTGGGGACGGTGTGCACCGGGGCGGACGTCATGGCGTTCTGGTCGTCCGGCTCGGAACAGGCCGGGAGCGCAATTCACATCCGCGACCAGAAGTCCGGGGTGGTGAAGATCTTCGACTCCACGTGCGTGGTGACGGACGTCGAGATCGAGCCCGGGGTGACCGAGCGGACGTGCGTTCCGACGTCCGAGCGATTCGGACGCGCGGTGGGCGCGTCGGTGGCGGTCGATCCGCGCCTTCTCGCCACTCGGGCCAAGGCGGCCGTCCCGGTACAGATCCTCGACTTCGCCAGCGAGACGGAGGCGTCCGGGATGCTCAGCGTGGCAGCGACCTTCACGGGGACGGGCGCGACGTCACGCATCGACGAGCGGACGCACTGGGCCAGTCGGTATGTCATGTGGCTCGAGGGAACACGAGGCTGGGAACG
>CALKHV010000053.1 GCA_937988865.1 uncultured Propionibacteriaceae bacterium
AAAACCCACGGCGGCTGGCACGTCACCCAACCACTCCCCGGCATCTACCTCTGGCGCTCACCCCTCGGCTACCGCTACCTCGTCACCCCCAGCAAGACCTGGGCCCTCGACGAGCGCCAACCGCACGAACGCACAACGGGCCGGCCACCCCTGAGGGAGTGACCGGCCCGCAGAGTGGGTCAGATCAGGTGAAGATGCTCACGCCGCCGGGCCCAACCAGGAGGCCCACCACGATGAGGACGATGCCCCACATGAGTTGACGCCGGATGAGGGCGAAGATGCCGGAGACCACGAGAATCGCGGCCAGGATCCACAAGAGGGTTGCCATGAATCGAGTCCTTTCAGTCAGTTGAAGCGATCAGTCAGTTGAAGATCAGCGCAGTTGAGGCGATCAGTCAGTGCCAAGGTCGGTCACGTGCCGAGCCGTCAGTTCCGGAAGACGTCCTTGACCTTTTCGCCGGCCTGCTTGACGTCGGCCGCGGTCTGGTCCGCGCGCCCCTCTGCCTCGACCTGCTCGTCGTCGGTGGCCTTGCCCCAGGCTTCCTTGAGCTTGCCCGCGGCGTCCTGTGCGAGGTTCTTCGCCTTGTCGTCGAGTCCCATGATTTCCTCCTTGGTGTGTCGGATGTCTTCTGAATACCCGCTCCCGGGGGTCTCAAACCCCACGGCTCGTGATTGAAGTACGGGCGTCATTGCGTCCAGCAGATCGTCGACAGGGACGGAACCGACGCCGATCTTCGCGTCCCCCACCCCGTAGGGGACGAAGAGTCGTCCCCGGTGGATGACCGCACCGCACGAGAACACGACGTTGGGCACGTACCCCGCGTGCGCCACCGGCGCCAGGAGCGGTTCATCGAGCCGTGCCACCACGCGCGTCGGGTCATCGTGGTCGAGCAGGATCGCGCCGAGGCTGTAGCTGCGCATGAGTCCGACGCCGTGCGTGATCACCAACCAACCCGCGTCCGTCTCAAGGGGCGGGCTGCCGTTGCCGACCTTCAACAGTTGCCAGGTCGCCTGCGGGGTCTCGATCACCACCGGTTCGTGCCAGTAGTAACCATCCTCGGACGCGGACACCCCGACATTCGTCCCGTCCGCCCGCGTGAGGGCGAGCCGGCGTCCATGGATCGGGCGGGGGAAGAGCGCCATCCCCTTGTTCTGGGCACCCGGACCCGCCAGCGGGTACGAGCGGAAGACCCGCAGATCGGGGCTGACCAGCACGCGGTTCCTCACCGAGAGGCCGTCGTACGCGGTGTAGCAGGCGCGATAGTTCTGCCCGCCGTCCTCCTTGACGAGCGTGAAGCGTGCATCCTCGATGCCGTGGCTCTCGTCCTCGGCCGAGGGCAGCAGGACGCGCTGTTCCAGGTGCGTGTCGTCGGCGAAGCTCACCGTGTACCCGGCGCGCGACCACGTCCGCAGCCGCAGCACGCGGTCCTGCGCCTGCGGCCCCAGCAGCAGGTCAGGGTGCAGGTCAGCGAGGACGTCCTCGATCTCTCCCGACCCCACGCGGTGGGGAAGCGCGGCGAGAACGGCGGCCGACAGGTCGTCGGGTTCGCGTCCGCCCCTTGCCAGCTCCGCGAACAGCTCACGCGGCAACGCATGTGACGCGACCGCCCCCGTGACAGGTGCGGGCCCGCGTCCGCTGAAGGTCCACGTCCGATCGGTGATGACGGCGCTGACGAACTCCAGCGTCGACCGGTGACCCTCACCGATGCCTCGCAGGCTCACGGCCACCCGCAACTCGCCGTCCGCGAGCCCGGACTGGTCGGGATGCGGCACCACGCTGGGATTGCACAGGGCTGCACCCTCGATGGCATATTCGGCCGTGAAGGCCGACCCGAGCAGGATCAGCCGCGCCTCACCCACGTGAACGCCCGGCGGAGCGAGGACCGCCCCGTTCGCGGTGAGGGTCGCGACCAGATCGTGGTGGTTCACGCCGAAGTGCGTGAGCAACGCCGCCACCGCCTCGTCCACCGCGTCGTCGTCGAGCGCCAGCACTCGCGCAACGATCTCCTGGGCCCGGTGGACGTACGGGAGCTCGGCCGTGGGCAGGAACAGGCGTCCGATCACCCGGTCAGGATCGGGCTCGAGGTGCTGGTCGGGATGTGTGGTGAGGAGGGGGGCCATTCGATCGCTCCCAGGTGTCGGGCCAATGCGAGGGTCAGGTTCGCGGCGAGGGTCGACTCGGCGCCGCAGTTCAGGTTCGGGCCGGTGGGCGTCAGTCCGTCCTGGCCGGCGCCGGTCGCCGGGTCGACCAGCGCGACCCCGACGTCGTTGTTGCCCACGAACCACTCTCCGGCCAATCGGACGAGCAGTCGCCACCGCTCGTCCCCGGTGAGGTCATAAGCGAGGGCGGCTGCCCCTGCGAGCGAGGCGACCTCGATGGGTTGCTGGTCGAAGCCCGGTGGACGCGCGTTGAGCGCGCGTCCGCCGGCAGGCACCACGGACAGGTGGCCGTCCCGCAGTTGGGCTTCGGTGAGGAAGGTGAGCCAGTCCAGGCCCTGCTCGGTGAGGTCATCGCGTCCCAGTGCCGAGCCGGCGGCCAGGAGAGCCCACGGGAGGATCGCGTTGTCATAGGTCAGGCAGGGCTCGGGCCACCCACCCTCGTGCGTGCGTCCGTCATGGGCCGTGACCGCATCGACAGCGTCAACCAACAGCGGCTCCGCCGAGGCGGTTCGCTCGACCACGGCGGCCGCGCCGAGCGCCGCGTACGCCATCGAGCGTCGCCACTGCGACCGCACCTGCGCGAGGGTGTCGAAGGCGGCCAGGGCGTCCGAGTGGCCTTCCCGGCCGGACGCGGACGCCACCCCGAGACCCCACAGCGCGCGTCCCCACCAGTCACCAAGACCCGGCTCGTCCTCCCAGATCCCACCCGGGCTCAGCCGGTTGCGGCATCGCCCGTCGGGCGAGACCGCGCGGAGGGTCACGTCCAGGTAGACACCACGCAGGGACGCCAGGCTCCCGTCGACGTCCGCGAGGCTGGTCACCAGCAGGGCGCGGGCCGCATCATCGACGCAGTAGCCGAACTCGCGGGCGGGTTGGCGTCCCCTCGCGTGTTCGAACAGTCCACGCTCGTCGGTCATCGCGCGGAGGTGCCCGAAGTCGGGCTCCGGGAGTCTTCCTTGAATCGGACGCACACTCATCGCCCTCCCAGTCGCGCCGTCGCCCCGGGCGCTCGACGACGTTCTGCGACCAGGGTGCGTCCCAGACCGACGTAGCGTTCGGCGACGGCCGGCCAGGACAACTCCGCGCCCAGTCGTTGCGCGACCGCGGTCATCGCTTCAGCCCTGCCCGGGTGGGACAGGACCTCACGCAAGGCATTGGCCATCGCGAGCGGGTTACGGTGCGGCACGGTCACCCCGGCACCGTCGGCCAGGAGCTCGACCGCATGCGGGAACCTCGTCGCCACCACCGGACGTCCCGCTGCCACCGCCTCGATCAACACCCCCGACGTCACCTGCTCCGTCGAGTCGTACGGCAACAACACCACCGACGCCGACGCGATCAACGCCGGCATCTCGCTCGTCGGACGATACGAGGGATCGAAGTGCAGCAAGTGCCCCACACCACACCGGTCGGCGATCTCACGCAGACTGTCGCGATACGCCTCACCCTCACGCTCCAGCACCTTCGGATGAATCTGCCCCGCCACCAGATAGTGCGGCTCGGGATCAATGTCACGCAGCTGCGCCAGCGCCGCGACACCCCACTCCAGACCCTTCCCGGGTCCCAACAATCCCCAGGTGAGGATCCGGTTCGGCACCGGGCCGGGCAACACCTGCCCCGACACGTCCGCGGCACCGTGCGGAATCACCACCACCTGCTCCGGACGCAACTGATGACTCGTCGCCAACCGCTCCCGCGCCGCGCCACTCATCGTCACCACCGCACCCGCAGCCTCCGCCAACTCCTCGATCACCCGGCGCTGCGACGCCGTCGGCGAACTCAGCACCGTGTGCAATACGACCACCACCGGGACGCGCAGCCGCCGCACCACCTCCAGCACCTCGCAGCCGTCCTCACCGCCGTAAATGCCGAACTCGTGCTGCACCACCGCCACATCACAACCGTTCAGGATCTCGGCCGCGCGACGTTGACTCACCCGGTCACCCGCCGCCAACTCCCCCACGACCCCCCGCGGCAGCGCAGCACTGGCCGCGTCCACCGACGCCACCACCACACACTCCACGCCCGGCAGATCAGCCATCGCCCCCGACAGTGCAGCCGTGAACGTCGCCAGACCACACTGCGTCGGCGGGAACGTACTCAGGAATCCCCACTTCATCTCGGATCTCCTTGTCATCGTTGAAATTCCGGTCACCGTTGTGAACCCACTCACGAAGCGAGCGGCTCGGTCGTGACGTCGAGCGACGCCCGCAACTGGGCCACGACCTGCGCGATCAACCGCGACACCTGCATCTGACTGATACCCAGACGATCAGCGATCTCACGCTGCGTGCACTCCTCCGCGAACCGCCACTCCACGATCAGACGCTGCCGGGGCGTCAACCCCGCCATCGCCTGACGCAGGCTCAACCGGTCGGGCAACGACTCCAGGTCGTCATCCATCGCCCACAACCGCTGCCCCAACCCCGCATCACCCGGCGCGTCCCCGACCGGCCGGTCCAACGACAACGGCGAATACGCCGCCCCCAGATTCCGGCACTCGGCCAGCGTCCGACTGTCAACCTGCAAGGCGTCCAGCAACTCACCCTCCGCAGGGGTACCCAAACCGGCCTGCGTCGCCTCGTCCTCGGCGCACAAATAGCGGACGCGCAACTCCTGCAACCGCCGCGGCGGCCGCACCGCCCACCCGTGATCACGGAAATGCCGCTTCAACTCCCCCGTGATCGTCGGAATCGCGAACCCGACGAAGTTCCCGCGCTCGGGCCGATACCGGTCGATCGCGTTCAGCAGACCCAACCGGGCCACCTGCACGAGATCATCCCGCTCGATCCCCCGCGTGGCGTAACGGCCGGCCAGGGAATCACACAGGTCGAGGTGCAGCGCAAGGATCTCCTCACGGGCAGAATCCCGCTGCGCCTGCGACGAGGCGGCGTCCATCAGTTCACGGAAGAGGCGTTCAGTAGACCGTTCGCGTGCGACATGATCGCGCTGCTGGGTGGGTCGACCACAGGATTGAGGCACCATCGTTCGTCTCCCAAAAGAAGGCGAGTCGGCACGTGGTTGAACCTCTCACCACCGAGCATGCCCCGGAGCGACGGGTTTGCGCAAGACCCCAGGCGAACAAAACACCCAAAACCCTCAGAATTTTCTCAGGCCATCCTCAGAATGGGGTGCGCCGAGCGGTGCACCGGCTGGTCCTTCAACCGGTACACCTCGCCCGGCACGTGCCCGGGATCCACCGGACGCCCTGGGTACCGAAGTGCCACCAGGTACCCCACTTCTACCCACCCGCGAGCCGATCACCCGTCCCGGCGTCCGGGTAGCCTCGAATCAGGGACATCTGCGAAGGAGAAGACCATGCACATCGCCGTGCTGGGCACCGGAATGGTCGGACGCACGCTCGCCACCCGGCTCGCCGGGCTGGGGCATGACGTCGTCATCGGGACGCGCCATCCCGACGAGACGCTGGCGAGGACCGAGCCCGACCCGATGGGCACCCCGCCCTACCGTGACTACGCGTCCAGGCAGGCGGACGTCCGTCTCGCCACCTTCGCCGACGCCGTCCTGGACGCCGACCTGGTCATCAACGCCACCTCGGGACGCGGGGTCCTCGACATGCTCGAGTCGATCGGCGAGGAGGCGCTCGAGGGCCGCGTCCTCATGGACCTCTCGAACCCGCTGGACTTCTCGGCCGGGTTCCCGCCCACCCTCTTCATCAAGGACACCGACAGCCTCGGCGAACAGGTGCAGGCCGCCTTCCCACGAACACGGGTGGTCAAGTCGCTCAACACCCTCACCGCCGAGCTCATGGTTTACCCGCAACAACTGGCCGAGGGAGGGCACTCGGTCTTCGTCTCGGGCAACGATCCGGATGCAAAGGCGCTTGTCACGGGACTGTTGAGCGAGATGGGCCACACGGACGTGATCGACCTGGGCGACATCACGACGTCCCGGGGGGTCGAGATGTGGATGCCCCTCTGGTTGCGTCTCATGGGGTCACTGGGGACGGCGAACTTCAACCTGAGGATCGTGAGGTAGCGAACGACCCGGGCATGGCCGGGCGTCCGATTCGGTGGGAAAATGGGAGTGGAGGCCACCCAAGGAGGCGGTCGTCATGACCCCCAGCCATCCTCATGTGATCAGGCGCAACCCGCAACAACGGCGGACGCTCAGACTGACCGGCGCCGCCCTCGCGGCCGGAGCCGCCGCTTTGTACGTGGTCGTGTTCTTCGTCCAGTTGCCCCACCTGCACGAGACGGACAATCCCGCGCCCGCCTACATCGCCCTCGCGCTCGTCTACGCGGCGGGGGCGACACTCCTCGCCATCCGCGACGATCCCCTGGCGCAGTGGGCCGGCGCGGCCGTGCAGGCCATCCTCATCGTGGCGTTCTTCTGGCTGCTCGCCCTGCTCTACAGGGAGGGGGACCAGCAGTTCATCCTCGACATGGCCTTCCTGGCCGTGACCATCACGGCCATCCAGTTCGTCCTGCTCGGGCTCCTGCTCCGCCTGGCCGCGGGATCCCGACGCCCGGCACACTGATCCGTCGACAACCTCAGGATCCGTAGTGGTAGCGGGCCAGAAATGGACAGCTGGTGGCGGGCAGGGGCGGTTGTACGGTGGCCCCCATGACTGCGCTCCAGCCGTACCTGTCCCTGCCCGGCACGTCACTCGAAGCCCTGACCTTCTATGCGGACGTCTTCGGCGGGGAGCTGAGCCTGTTCACGCTCAAGGAGTTCAACCGCACCGACGGCCCGCCCGACGCCATCGCCCACGGCGAGTTGTCGGGCCCTGTCACGATCTGCGCCTCGGACGCCCTCGGCGGCGCCGCACCCCTGCGCCTTGAAGGCGTCAGCTTCGCCCTGCTCGGAACCGCCTCCCCGGACGTCTCCAGGGACTGGTTCTCACGCCTGGCCGAGGGCGGCACAGTGCTCGACGACCTGCAGGCGAGGCCCTGGGGCGATTGGGACGGACGGGTCGTCGACCGCTTCGGCGTCCCGTGGCTGATCGGTTTCCACCCCGAGGGCTGAGCCGCTACTTCTTGCGGCCCGGCAACCGCGGGGCAGGCACCTTCGCGGACGCATTGATCACCTTGAGGACGTTCTCGAGCATGCCGAACGAGATCTTCCCCCCGGCATTGGCCACGATGCCCCGCAGCGGCATCTGTCCGATCACCGCGTTCATCATCGCCAGGGTGGCCTCATCATCCCCGAGGTCGATGTTCTTCCCGACCGCCCCCATCACAGCGCCGCGCAATTGCCTCCCGAGCCAGGTTCCCTGCAGGTCGTCGAGCGACGAGTCGAGATGCAGCGGCATCAGGGGCTTCGGCGCGGGCAGCGCCCGGCCGAGCAGTGCGCGGAACTCGGCGTCCGTCATGATCGCGCCGGCCGGGGCGGGGACCGGGGTGATCACATCGTCGGAGGCGATCGTGACGGTCGCGTCCGCGCGGATGTCCCTGGACGACGCGCCCACCCGGATGTCGAACTCCCCCGCCTCGACCTTCCAGGACGCACTCGCCACGTCGTAGACCGCGAAGGCCCGGCGTCCGAGGGGGACGTCGACCCGCGTCGACTCGCCCGGAGCGAGATGCACCTTGGCGAAGCCCTTGAGCTCCTGGTCAGGGCGGCTCAGGGTCGACTCCACGTCGTGGACGTAGACCTGCACCACCTCCGACCCCGGACGCAGACCGACGTTGCTGACGGTGATCGACACCGTCAGGTCGGTGCCTTCACCGCTGACGTCCAGATCGGAGAACTCGAACCGCGAATAGCCCAGGCCGTGGCCGAAGCAGAAGCGCGGCGCGACCCCGAATGTGTCATGGAAGCGGTAGCCCACGTTGAGCCCCTCGCGGTACTGCACCTGCGTGGGGTGGTTGCCGAAGTTGGGGTGGGACGGCAGTTCCTCCACCGCGACCGGGAAGCTCTCGGCGAGCCTGCCGCCGGGTTCGGCGTCCCCGAAGAGGACGTCCACCAGGGCAGAACCGCCGGCCTGGCCACCCAGGTAGGCCTCGACGAGCGCCGCCGGCTGGCGCGCCCACGGGAGTTCGACGGGTGCACCGTTCACCAGCACGACAGCCGTGCGCGGGTTCGCCGACAGGACGACCTGCACCAACGCGTCCTGCTCGGACGGGAGCCGCAGGTGGGTGCGGTCGAAACCTTCGGACTCGTGGCTGGCGGGCAGTCCGACAACGAGCACCACCGCGTCCGCACGCCGGGCGGCCCGGCGGGCCTCGGCGAGCAACTCGGCGTCCGTCTCGCCGGTGACGGGGTCGTAACCGGACGCGTAGACGAGCTCGGCCGCGTCCCCGACCCTGGCCTTCGCCGCCTCGAGCGCGGTGTCGAGCTGCGTCGGGTTGATCAACGAGCTGCCCGCACCCTGGTAGCGCGGGGTCTCGGCGAAGGCGCCGATCACGGCGATCGTCCCGTACGCCGACAGCGGCAGCAACCCGTCGTTCGTCAACAGGACCGTCCCGGCCGCTGCGGCCCGGCGGGCCAGCGCATGGTGGGCGTCGTGGTCGACGGGCGCGTCCCCGGAGTGGGCGGCCTGCCCCGCGACGGCCCTCAGCGCCAACTCGATCACGCGTCCGCAGGCGAGGTCGAGATCGGCCTCCGACAAGGCGCCCGAGTCCAGGGCGGACGCGACCCGCGCGTCCCAGGCCCCCGAACTGCTGGGCATCTCGAGGTCCAGCCCGGCGTGGACGCCGACCGGTCGGTCGGCCACGGCGAACCAGTCACTCATGACCAGGCCGTCGAAGCCCCACTCGGTGCGCAGGATGTCGGTGAGGAGCTTGCGCGATTCGCCGGCGTGCTCGCCGTTGACGAGGTTGTAGGCGCACATCACGGTCCAGGGGTCAGACTCGGTGACCGCGAGTTCGAAGCCCGTCAGGTAGAGCTCGCGCAGCGTCCGCTCGTCGACGATGGTGTCGAGGCGCATCCGATAGCCCTCCTGGTTGTTCACCGCGAAGTGCTTCACACTCGCGCCGATCCCCTCGGACTGCATGCCCCTCACCAGTCCCGCCGCCGCCTTGCCCGCAAGGACCGGATCCTCCGAGAAGTACTCGAAGTTCCGGCCCCCGGCCGGGTGCCGCTTGATGTTCAGACCAGGCCCGAGCAGGACGGCGACGTCCTCGCCCCGCGTCTCGCGTCCGAGGGCGGCCCCGACCTCCTCGAGAAGGGGGACGTCCCAGGTCGACCCCAGCGTCACGGCCGTCGGGAAACACGTCGCCGGCACTGACTCGGCCAGCCCCACGTGGTCGGTGGAGCCGGCCTGCTTGCGGAGCCCGTGGGGCCCGTCGGTCACCATGATCGACGGCACGCCGTGCTGCGGCAGCGCCTTCGTGCGCCAGAAGTCCGCGCCGGAGAGCAGGCCGATCTTCTCGTCCCTGCCCAGCTTTGCGACGATGGCGGACGCCGCCTCGCGCACGTGGTTGCGATCTGTGGAGTCATCGATGGGCATGGCGTTCCTTGACGGGTGGAGTGTGATTCGCCCCACGCTAGCCCTCCGTGCGGGCGAGTGTCCGGTCCACCCCTGACCGGTTTCCTTGCGCTGGCAGCACAGCGGCCGCAAGACGGGCCCAGAACGGCCATCTTCGTTGCGGACGCAAGGAAACACGCCTCAGGAGCTCGCGTGCACGACCACCGCCAGCGCCGCGCGCTCGAGGTCTCCCACGGCGAGGTCGC
>CALKHV010000054.1 GCA_937988865.1 uncultured Propionibacteriaceae bacterium
CTGGTTGATCTTCGAGCGGCGAGAGATCACCGGAGTGGCGCGCCCCGCATGGTGCAGCGCGGAGCGTTCGGTGGGGGGGTCGGGGGAGGTAGTCCTCCCCGCATAGTGCAGCGCTCAGCGGTTGAACGCGCGGACGCCCTCACCCTTCGCGAGTGCAACGTCGCGGAGGGACGCCTGGAACGCGACCATCCTGACCGTGAGCCCGGCGTCCCCGGACGCGAGGATCCGCGCCGCGAGCAGGCCCGCGTTGCGGGCGTTCCCGATTCCCACGGTCGCCACGGGCACCCCCGCGGGCATCTGCACGATAGAGAGCAGGGAGTCCATTCCGTCGAGGTATTTGAGCGGCACCGGCACCCCGATGACGGGCAGCGGCGTCAGGGACGCGAGCATCCCCGGCAGGTGGGCCGCACCCCCGGCACCGGCGATCAGCACGCGAAGTCCACGAGCGTGGGCCTCGCGTCCGTAACGGACCATCTCCTCGGGCATCCGGTGGGCCGACACCACGTCGGCCTCCCAGGCGATGCCGAACTCGTCGAGGGCGACAGTGGCCGGCTCCATCGTGGGCCAGTCCGAGTCGGACCCCATCACGATTCCGACCAGTGCTTGAGGGTTTGTCTCAGACATCACGTTCTCCCATCAGGTAGCCGGCAGCGTGCCGGGCTCGGCGTCGGACGTCGACGAGGTCGGCGCCGAAGGTGGTCACGTGGCCGACCTTGCGTCCGGGGTTCACGGTCTTGCCGTAGAGGTGGACGCGCAGTCGACGGTCGCGGGCGAAGCAGTGCAGCAGGGCACCGGTGAGGTCGGGTTCAGAGCCACCCAGGACATTGGTCATCACGACGTGCGGGGCCCGAAGCCCCGGGTCGCCGAGCGGCAGGTCGAGCACCGCGCGGATGTGGTTCTCGAACTGGCTGGTGAAGGCGCCGTCGATCGTCCAGTGACCGGTGTTGTGCGGACGCATGGCAAGTTCATTGACGACGACCGATCCGTCCGGACGCTGCATGAGCTCGACCGCCAGCAGGCCCACCACGCCCAACTCACCGGCGATCCGTAGGGCCAGCTGCTGCAGCCCCGCCTGCTGCTCGTCGGTCATCCCGGGCGCCGGGGTCACCGTCTCGGTGCAGATGCCACCCGTCTGGACGGTCTCGCTGATGGGGTACGCGACTCCCTGCCCGCTGGGCGAGCGAACCACCAGCGCCGACAGTTCCCGGACGAACGGGACGAACTCCTCGGCGATCACCCGGACGCCCTCACGGCTGATCGTCCCCCCGTCCACCGTGGACGCCGACTCGGCCAGCGCCGCGAAGGGCACGCCCGCCCCTGCCGCACTGTCCAGCTTCCACACACCCTTGCCGTCGTAGCCGCCCCTGCTGATCTTGGCGATCACCGGCCAGCCCACCCGGTCACCGAACGCGACCAGGGCGGCGGCATCCGCCACGACCTCGAACACCGGGTTGGGGGCCCCGATCTCGCCCATCCGATGACGCATCACGGCCTTGTCCTGGGCGTGGACGAGCGCCTCCGGACCGGGACGCACGGCCACACCGGCGGCCAGGACGGCGTCCAACAGGTGCGTGGGCACGTGCTCGTGGTCGAAGGTGATGACGTCGCAACTCCGGGCGAAGTCCAGCAGGGTCTCGTGGTCGGTGTAGTCACCGACGACGACGTCGCGCACCACCTGGGCCGCCGAAACATCAGGGCCTTCGGCCAGCAGGCGGACGCGGATCCCCAGCCCGATCGAGGCCTGGTGCATCATGCGGGCCAACTGGCCGCCTCCGACGATCCCGACGGTGTACGGGCGGCCAACGGTGCTGGGGGTCGTCACCCCCTGAGCCTACCGGGGCTCCGGACCCGACGCCTTGCGCCGCTGCTCGGGGCTGAACTCAGCCGCGGCTTTCTTCTCGCGTCCGCTGCCGCCGCGCGCCGCCGCCAGCCTCACGTTGAGCAAGTTGGTGCCCATCTCGGCGTAAGCGACGCGGGAGCTGCCACGGCCGAAGTCCATCGAGCGTGCCGCCGGAATACCCATCTGCCGACCCACCTCGATGGCGTCCTGGTCGGCACCCATGTAGAGGAAGGTCCAGTCGTAGACGCCTTCCTGGCGCTCGATCATGGCCTTGATCTGCGGATAGCCGAAGCGACGCGACGAGTTCTCCATGCCGTCGGTCATGATCGGCACGATGACGCTGCCGGGCCGCTCGTGCTCGGGAAGGGCGGCGAGACGCTCGCCGAGGCTGTCGATGGTGCGGGCAATCGCGTCCAGGAGGGCAGTTGAGCCCCGCGGAACCAGGTTCAGCGGCGGCACGTCCTGCACCGGTACGTCGGTGTAGACGACCTCGTAGGTGTCGTCGAACTGTGCGAGCGAGACGGTGCAGCGCCCGGCGCCCTTGCGCTGCTCGCCGACGAAGGCGTCGAAGCCGCCCTCGATGTCGTGGCGGATCGACTGCATCGACCCGGAGCGGTCGAGCAGGAATTCGATGTGGGTGAGCTGCGGATCGGTCATGTGGTGCTCCTTCGGGGCGTGAAGCTCATCGGATTGCGGGCTTGGTCGTAGCGGGCCCTCACGATGGCGTCGCCGCTCACCTTTCCGTCCTCGGCGTAGTCGGCGAGCAGCGCCGAGTTCGACAGGCGCGACGGCACGGTGTTCGGCGCCAACCGCGCGAAGGCCGCGACCTGCCGCACGGACGCGCCGTCGAGCACGACGCCCGCCATCGCCTCGTTCAGGGCGGACGCGACCGCGTCCGTCGCCTCGCGGAGCGCGATCACGGTTTCGGACGTGGGCCGTTCGGTCTCAGCGCGGTCGAGAGCCTCGCGGGCCGCCGCGATCGCGGCGGCCAGCTGGCTCTCGATGGCTGAATCGTGGTGGGTCATGCGTCCAGTGTTGCGCAATCTTTGCGCATGCGCAAGAGCTGCACGTGAGCAATCACCGCGCACCGCCGCCTGCATCACTCCTGATGACAACCCTCAGGCGTCGACAGCGTCCGTTCCATGGCCGTAGCGAGAGATGTAGGCCTCGACCAGTTCGCGTGCGTGACGGTCCTCGATCTGCTTCGGCGGATGCTTGCTGAAGTAGGCGGCAGGCTCGACGATCGCGCCCGACAGGCCCGCGTCCAGGGCCAGCTTGCAGCAGCGGATCGAGTCGATGGCCACACCGGCGGAGTTGGGCGAGTCCTCGACCGACAGGCGCACTTCAAGATTCATCGGAACATCCCCGAAGTGCGTCGACTCGATGCGCAGGAAGCAGACCTTGTTGTCCTTCTGCCACGGCACGTAGTCGGACGGTCCAACGTGGATGTCCCCGGGGGCGATCGACTGACCCCGCGCCTCGATCATCGAGGTGACGGCCTCGGTCTTGGACGTCTTCTTGTCGGTCAGGCGCTCGCGCTCGAGCATGTTCAGGAAGTCGGTGTTCCCGCCGGTGTTGAGCTGGTAGGTGTGGATGATCCGCATCCCGCGATCCAGGAACAGGTTCGTCAGCGTGCGGTGGAGGATGGTCGCCCCGACCTGGGCCTTGATGTCGTCCCCGATGACGGGGAGCCCTGCGTCCTCGAACTTCTTCGACCACGCATCGTTGGACGCGATGAACACCGGGATGCAGTTCACGAAGCC
>CALKHV010000055.1 GCA_937988865.1 uncultured Propionibacteriaceae bacterium
GTTCAACTCAGGTCCAGTGCGCGACCGCGGCGACGCCCCAGGTCATGACGGCGACCGAGCCGAGCGCGAACTCGGCGAGCAGGCCCAGGCCGGTCGCCTTCAGTGCTGCCCACGAGAGGCTGAGTGCTTCGCGCGCATTGCGGACGCGGAGGAATTCGCTCCCGAACAGCCCGAGCGCGAAGCCGAGGGGCAGACCGACCACGGGGACGGCGAAGACGCCGATGACGCCACAGATGCCGCCCACGATCACGGACTTCGACGGGATCTGACGGCGCTTGAGCACGCGTCCGGTGAACAGGTACGTCGCGAGCATGCCGCAGCCGACGAGCACCGAACCGATGCCGAAGACGAGCCACCCGGCCGGGCCGCCGACTGTCAGGGCCCACACCAACAGGCCGACGACGATCATCAGGCTGCCGGGCACGACGGGAACGATGATTCCCGTCAGTCCGACAGCGAGCAGGACGCCGGCGATGAGGGTGCCGACGATGGCGGGTGTCATGGTTCTCCTTGTCACCGCGGCGCGTGACTCCGGACGTCCGGAGTGAAGCGGCCCCGTCTGGACGCAGGGCGTGACGAGTCTACGGGGCGCGTCCACCAGCCTTTCGGCGACAATGAAGCCATGCACGTCGCAGCGGTCCAACTGACGAGTTCGCCAGACCCGGCCCACAACCTGGGCCTCGTCGCGGAGTGGGCGTCCAGGGCCGTGGACGCCGGCGCCCAGCTCGCCGTGTTCCCCGAGGCCACGATGGCCTGCTTCGGGACCTCGCTTCGCGGGATCGCCCAACCGCTGGACGGCCCGTTTGCTGACGGCGTGCGACGCATCGCGCGCGATCTCGGCGTCCTGGTGGTGGTCGGCATGTTCACGCCCGCAACTGATGGACGCGTCCACAACACGCTGCTCGCCACCGACGGCGGTGACGTGGACGTGAGCTACCGGAAGATCCACCTCTTCGACGCCTTCACGTCCCGCGAGTCGGAGGCGGTGGCGCCCGGGGACAACCTCGTGACGTTCGCTGCCCTGGGGGCCACGATCGGGCTGGCGACGTGTTTCGACGTCCGCTTCGCCGACCAGTTCACGTCACTGGGACGCCTGGGCGCCGACGTGATCTGCCTGCCAGCGTCCTGGGCTGATGGGCCGGGCAAGGCAGATCAGTGGGACGCACTGGTCACCGCCCGCGCCATGGACGCCCAGGCCTTCGTCGTCGCCGCCGACCAGTCGCTGACAGAGACGGGCGGCCGGGCCCCCCGGGGCATCGGCCGCAGCGCAGTCGTCGGTCCTCTGGGTGCCGTGGTCGGCCGCCTCGGTGATGATCCGGGAGTCCTGCTGTCGCGGATCGACATCGCGGAGGTCGCGGCCGTGCGCGCCGCCGTGCCCATTCTGTGAGCAACGACGGACGCGCCGACAGGATCGATCAGTCGATGCGGACGACCACCTTGGAGTTGCCGGCGGCCTCGACCAGCTTGAGGCGGGCCAATGCCGGGTTGTCCTCGAGCAACTTCGCTCCGTTCGCGAGCGAACGTAGGGCGGCCGTCTGTGCACGAGCGGCCTCCAGGGCAGCGGCACCGCGGTGCCTCGCGACCACGGTCTCGGCAATCGCCTGACGCAGCTCGATCGGCAGGATGACGTCCTTGACGATGACCCCCAGCACCCGGATGCCCACCTGCTCGGCGACCGGCTGAACGGCAGAGATCACGCCAGACCCGAGCTGCGGCTCCTGGCGTGCCACTCGGGCGACATCCGTCGATTCGGACGCCGACAGCGCGTCCCTGAGGGCGATCTGCGTGGCGAGGTAGACAACGGCGGATGCGTCCTCGGACTGCTCGAGGAATCGCACGGCGTCCGCGACCTCCCACCTGACCACGGCCGAGACCCGCACCTGGACCCCGTCCGAGCACGGGACATCCTGGGGTGCGAGTTGCAGGAGGCGCTCGTTCATCCGCACGGGCAGGTACCTGGTCCGGAATCGCCTGGGATGACGACCGGACCCGAGCGTGGTCAGCAAGGTTCCGTCACGGTAGGCGACGGCAACCTCGCGGGGGCCGACGACGAGGCTGAAGAGTCGGTTCTGCATGGAACGACCTCCTGATGGGATGGATGGGTCTGGCGTTGCCGTCGAGGGCTCCGGGTAGACCCCGTCCGGGACGTCGTTGCGCGGGTCGGTCCCCATCTGGGGTGACACAGGGCGCGCGGACGCCGGGTCCGGACGGGGCACCCGATGGGGAGTCGAACCCCTGACCCTCGCGGGTCGTCACCATGGAGAGCTGTCCTCAGCAGCGCGTCCGGGGTGGGTGATACGCAGGACCTCACCGGTACGCCGGCTCGGCAGCTGCCCTTCCGGACATCGCAAGATTGCCCGTCGGGCTGGGTTCGCCACAACCGAATTACGGGCAGAATGGGGCCCATGAGCCCTTACCTCGCCTCGTCGGACCGCTACGACTCCATGCCCTACCGCTTCTGCGGGTCAAGTGGGCTGAAGTTGCCGCTGATCTCGCTCGGCCTGTGGCAGAACTTCGGCGACCTCGGCACCGGGGAGACCCAGCGGGCCATCCTGCGGCGGGCTTTCGACAGGGGCGTCACCCACATCGATCTCGCGAACAACTACGGACCGCCCTACGGCCAGGCAGAACTCAACTTCGGGCAGATCTTCGCGTCCGACTTCAGGGGTTACCGTGACGAACTGATCATCTCGTCGAAGGCGGGCTACGACATGTGGCCCGGCCCGTACGGGCAGGGTGGTGGGTCGCGCAAGTACGTCCTGGCGTCACTCGACCAGTCGCTCAAGCGCACGGGACTGGACTACTTCGACATCTTCTACTCCCACCGCTTCGACGCCGACACACCCCTCGAAGAGACGATGGGCGCGCTCGACCACGCCGTCCGATCGGGACGTGCGCTCTACGTGGGGATCTCGTCGTACTCGCCGCAGCAGACCGCCCAGGCTGCGCAGATCGCCCGCGAGATGGGGACGCCGCTCCTCATCCACCAGCCCAGCTACTCGCTGCTCAATCGCTGGATCGAGAACGGCCTCCTCGACCAGTGCGAGAAGGAGGGCATGGGCATCATCGCCTTCTCGGCGCTCCACCAGGGGATCCTGTCCGACCGCTATCTCGAGGGCGTCCCTGACGGTTCGCGCGCGTCCCGTGGTGGGTCGCTCAGCGCCCAGGCGCTCACCGACGACGTGCTCGCCAAGGTGAGGGCGCTCAACAAGGTCGCCCGGGAGCGTGGCCAGAAGCTGGCCCAGATGGCCCTCGCATGGGTTCTGCGGGACGAACGGATGACGTCCACGCTGATCGGCGCGTCCTCGATCGAACAACTCGACACCAACCTGGACGCGCTGTCGAACCTGTACTTCCTCGATGACGAACTGGACGAGATCGACCGCATCCTCGCACCGGCCCCGACCACGACGGGTCGCGGGGACGGCGTCTGACGCGGTCGATCCTCCCGGTCAGGCGGACGTCAGCCGAAGCCGGTTGTTCCAGGGATCGTCGGTCGTGAGCGTGCGTCCGTCGTGATCGGTCGAGTGGCCCGCGTCACGGAGTCGGGCGCCCACGGCGTCCAGATCGGTGGACGCCGGCAGCGTGATCACCACGTCGCCCATGCCCAGCGTCCAGGCCCGCTTGCCCGCGCCTCGTGACTGCCAGGTGTTCATCGCCATGTGGTGGTGATAGCCGCCGGCCGAGACGAAGAGGGCCTGGGTGCCCCACGCGAAGGTCTCGTCGAAGCCGAGCACGTCGACATAGAACCGTCGTGCGGTGGGGATGTCGCCGACCTGCAGGTGCACGTGCCCCAGCGTGCCGGCGAGGGACGGGTCGTCGGCCAGGACGTCCGCGTCGGGGTCGAGGTGACGTTCGAGGTAGCCGCGGGGGTCGAGGTGGATCGTGTCCATCGACACGCGGTTGTCGACCCAGGTCCACGCGTCGCGCGGACGGTCGACGTACAGCTCGACGCCGTTCCCCTCGGGGTCTGTGAAGTAGAACGCCTCGCTCACGAGGTGGTCGGCCGATCCCGTGAAGGTGTGGCCGAAGTGGGTGAACATTCGCACCAGGGACGCTGACAGGTCCGCGGCAGAGTCGAACAGGACGGCCGTGTGGAACAGTCCGGCCTGACCCCGCGCAGCCGGACGCAACTCGGGCGAGGCCTCGAGCACGACCACGACGCGATCGCCCAGGCCGAGGGTCACGGTGCCGTCGACCTCGTTGATCGGACGCAGCCCGACCCCCCGGGTGTAGAAGTCGAGGAGCGAGGCCAGATCGGCGACGCGCAGGTGGAGTGCGCCCATCGCAGTGGTGGCTGGGAGACGGTCGAGTGTGGTCGGCATGTCGGTTGAACACGTTGAAGCGTCAACTTATTCCCCTCGTCCGTCGGGACGCGCCAAGGGTTGCTGCCGGCTGCGGCCGAGGGCTGGCGGACGCTGCTCGCCCTTGGCGACGGAGATGAGATCGGAAGACCATCAGGTGGACGAAATTCTGCGCATCTCGCCTTGTCAGGTGCCACTTGAGAAGTTCGTCCAAAATACTTCCGAAGTTGCCTTGCGTGTCGCCTTGACTTGGTGCAGAGTTGTCTCCACGCAGCCCCCAGGGGAGGCGGATTCGAACCAGACACAAGGTCCAGCCGAGGCCTCAAAACCTCGGGATCGCCGGTGATGCGGCGGTCACCCGACGAAGGTTCGAAGTGATCCCGACATCACGAGGGGTCAACTGCTCGAAGGCAGGAACTGAGCACACCTGGAGTGAAAGCTCCCGGGGATTCCGGTGACACGGGTCCGTTCAGGAAGAGCCGACGAGAGACCCAGCCCCCGTCAGGCAGGGTCGAACCAAGGAAGATCGCAGCACGATCCTCACCGGAGGCGCGAGCCGAAGGGGTCCCGTGATGGGGGGCCGGTCGAGGCGGAACTTCCACGGTGTCGGAGTCATCGCCGAGACCACACCGGTCGAGATGGTGCGACTGCCTACCTGAGGCCCCAAAGCCTCGGAGCCGCTGATGATGCAGCGGGGGCTCGAACGCACATCACGACCAGGCATCGGAACCATCAATCCGGCGCCAAGCGTCGACAGCCGGACAACGGGCTCGTCCGAGGGAGCAATCTCGAGGAGACCACCATTGATGAGGTGGCACCCGCCAGTAACTGCCGACAGGCCGCGGAGTCATCACCACGACCAATTCGGAGGCCCCGCCAATTCATACTTGGCGGGGCCTTCCCCTGTATTGCACCAGTTCCAGGGCGTCCGGGTCGGGAGCGACACGCCCGTGAGACGGTTCGGGCGTCCACCCGGGCGAGCGTCCGACCCCGGTATCGTGGACGCGTCCCCGGGCGTCCGGGGGCGAGGGGCGCATAGCTCAGTTGGTTAGAGCTCCTGCCTTACAAGCAGGCGGTCGGGGGTTCGAGTCCCTCTGCGCCCACGCGTGACCCGGCGTCCGCGTGATGGCGGGCCCACCCGTTGCCTCAGCGTGGGCGGGGTGCCGGGACGACCAGCACGGGGACTGTCGAGAACTCGAGCACGTGCTGGGTGGTGCTTCCCAGGTGCGGGAGGATGTGTCCCGGTCGACCCACCCGTGCCATCACGATGAGGGTCGCGTCACAGGCGAGTGCCTCGTCGAGGATCTGTGCCGCCACGGTGCCGAACCGAACAATGACGTCCACCTCGATCGCGGCCGTCCGCCCCAGCACATCCACGTGACGCAGGGCGGCCCGTGCGGCGAGTTCGCCGCTCGAGGAAAGGTCGGCGATCCCGTCGGCGACAGAGCCTGGTGTCACCACCGAGACCGCGCGCAGCCGGGATCCCAGGCGATGGGCGAGGCCGACGGCCACGAATGCGGCGTGGAAGGCCGCCGGGGAGTCGTTCACGGCGACGAGGATGGTGTCGGTCATCGTGGCCTCGACCCTTCCCCGGCATCGGATGCGCGTCCCCGGCCTGACTGACTCGCCCCCGCGTCCGCGCCCCACCTCAGTCGGAAGTTCTCCTCCATCTCCAACTCCTGGAGCGAGCGCCGGATCGCCTCCAGTTCGTTCTCGAGTCGGGGGATCCAGCGCTTCTCGACCGCCCGCAGGCGAGTCCGGGTGGCCTTCAGTTCAGCGGACAGCAGCGTCACCGCCCGCTCGGCCGCAGCGTGGGTGACGGCGGCCTCCAGGGCGGTGCGATGGCAGTCCCGCGCATACGTCAACGCGGAACTCGCGCCGGGCGAGGTGGACGCCGGCAGGTCACACCGCGCGTCCTCGGGGTAGGCCACCCCCATGGACCCTCCCCACTGCACCTCGACCATGGCCGGCGCCAACGGCGCGGCGGCCTCGATGGCGGCGCGGCCGTCCAGGGCCGCGGCCCGTGCCAGCCAGACGTCTGCCTCACGGGCCGCGTCGAGCCAGACCCTCCCGGTGAGCGCGGCGTTCAAGTGGAGGCGCTCAAGCTCATCGGCGAGGATGCGCTGCTTGCGGTCGAGCAACTCTGCTCCGTGGTGCGCCGTCGCGAGCCTCCGCTCCACGCGCATTCTCCCTGCGCGTCCGGTGCTGTTCATGCTGGTGCCCCCGGTCGGGGCAGGTATCGATCAAGCAGGTCGGTGGCGAGCATGGTGAGTTCGCGTCGTGGCAGTGTCGCCAGGGCTGCCCACGCCCGGTTGAGTGTGTCGTCCATCGAGCGGCGTTCGCTGGTTCCCTGACTGAGCAATTCCTGTTCGACGCGGCTGCGGTAGGCGACGTAGCTTCGATCCGATTCGCTGAGTGCGTCCACCCCCACCAACTCGGCGAGGTCGGCGGACTCCCGCGCCCTGGCCATCGCCGACAGCACCTGCGCAGACACGTCCAGGTGGTCCTCGCGCGTGCGTCCCGGGCCTGCCCCGCTTCGCATCAGGCGGGACAGGGAGGACAAGACGTCCACGGGCGGGTAGACCCCGCGGGCGTCGACGTCGGGGGAGAGCACGATCTGCCCCTCGGTGATGTACCCCGTCAGGTCAGGAACCGGATGGGTGATGTCTCCACTGGGCATGGTCAGCACCGGGATGATCGTGATCGATCCCTCGCGTCCCCGGATGCGGCCGCACCTCTCGTAGAGGCTCGCGAGGTCGCTGTAGAGATACCCGGGGTAGCCGCGGCGGGCGGGGATCTCGCGTCGGGCTGCGGCAACTTCACGCAGCGCTTCTGCGTAACTGGTCATGTCCGACATGACCACCAGTACGTCGTGACCCTCGACGTAGGCCAGGTGTTCGGCGACCGTCAGGGCGATCCGCGGGGTGAGGAGTCGTTCGATGACCGGGTCATCCGCAGCATTCAGCAGGAGCACCAGCTCGCCAGCCGCGGACCGTTCCTCCAGCCGATCGCGGACGTACGCAATGTCGGCGTGGGTGAGGCCCATGGCTGCGAACACCACACGGAAGGGTCGGCCCTTCGTCGTCGCCTGCGCGGCGATCTGCGTGGCGAGGGTCAGGTGGGGCATCCCGGGTAGCGAGAAGATGGGCAGTTTCTGCCCGCGCACCAGCGTGGTCAGGGCGTCGATGACTGAGATCCCGGTCAGGACGGGTTCAACGGGTGGTTCGCGCTGGACGGGATTGAGGGGCCATCCGTTCACGGGCATCATGGTGACGCCCGTCACGGGAGGGCCGCCGTCCAACGGTTCTCCTCGTCCGTTGCACGTGCGGCCGAGCCAGTCGGTGCCGACGGGGATGTGAAGGGGACGGCCTTCGAAACGGACGCCGACCCCGGTGGGGGCCATCCCGGCCGTTCCCTCCAGGACCTGCAGGGTGACCAGGTCGTGATCCACTTCCAGCACCAAACCATGGCGGACGTCCGCAGGCGACTCGCCACGGCCTGCGATCTCGACGCTGGCGGATTCGTCCCATCCCACCTCGGCTGCGTCCCCCAGAATGAGCAGCGGTCCGCGAAGTTCCCGGACGTCGCCGTGCGTGATGTGTCCAGGGGAGTCGGTCATGGCACCTGCTCCAGCTGGTCGACGAATGCCCGGCGTCGGGTGTCCACCCCGGCGGCATCATCGGCATCCAGTTCCTCGCGAGCCCTCAGTACCGGACCGAAGTCCAGCTCCTCGATGGTTGTCGCGGCCACACCTCGCTGCACCAGACGCTGGCACGCGTCCACGACGTCGATGACCAGGTCGAGCAACGCGGACGCCTTGGCGTCCGAACAGTAGCTGTCCTGCGACTTGAGCGCGTTCTGCAGGAGCACGCCGTCGCGCAACAGACGGCCCCCGAGCAGCACCACGCGCTCGTGGCCCGGGAGTGATGACTGCCCGATGACTTCGGCCAACGAGCTCAGACGTTCGGCCTCGGCCAGCAGTCCCATCGCCCGACCCCGTCGCTCGGCCCATCCTGAGTCACCCTGGGCGGCGTGCCATCGCCCCAGGTCGGCGACATCGCGGGCGAAGGATCCCGTCCAGCTGACAGCGGGGTAGTGGCGCGAATAGGCCAGGTCGCGGTCGAGCAACCACAGCGAACGGACGAAGCGCTGGGTCACAGTCGTCACCGGTTCGGTGAGGTCGCCGCCTGGGGGCGACACCGCGCCGATGACTGTGACGGACGCCGGGAGACCGCCGAGGGTGGTGACCCTGCCGGCCCGTTCGTAGAACGCAGCCACCGCCGATGCCAGGTGCGCGGGGTAGCCTTCCTCGGCCGGCAGGTCGCCATTGCGGTTGGCGAACTCGCGCAGCGCTTCGGCCCAGCGAGAGGTGGAGTCGGCGATGACCACCACGTCGTACCCCATGTCCCGGTAGTACTCCGCGACCGTGATGCCGGTGTAGATGCTCGACTCGCGGGCCATCATCGGCATGTTCGACGTGTTCGCGATGATCACGGTCCGGTCGAT
>CALKHV010000056.1 GCA_937988865.1 uncultured Propionibacteriaceae bacterium
CGAGGGCAGGGTCGAGCGTGATGAACTCCAGCCCGAACAGCGGGACGATGCCCGCTGCGACAGCCAGATCGGCGAAGCGCGCGTAGACCTGCTGGTCGTAGAAGTTCGAGATCCCCAGGGCACGCACATCTTGAGCAGACGCAGCCTCAACCACCTCCCCGGGCGTCGAGAAGGCGGAGAAGTTCGGTGGGACGTGGACGTGGGTGTTGACCACCGGGGGACGCGACGCTGCTGTCATGACTCCTCGAACTGCTCGCACGGGTGACTGAATCGTTTCAACTCATCGTATTGACGGCTGTTGGTCGATGTCAAGGGAGAAACACGAATCCCGACCGAACCGGGGTTCGATCGGGATCTGGGCTGGGGGGTGGTACACCTCCAGGGACTTGAACCCTGAACCCGCTGATTAAGAGTCAGCTGCTCTGCCAGTTGAGCTAGAGGTGCGTGCTGCGTGTAGAAACGTTACCCGATCCCCCCACGGTTGTGAAATCGGGGGGTAGGCGTGGAAGGGGGACGCCGGTTGCCCGGCGTCCCCCTCGTGAGGAGCTACTTCACGCCACCAGCGGTGAGGCCGGCAACGATGCGGCGCTGGAAGATCAGCACCATGATGAGGAGCGGCACGGTCACGATCACGCCGGCGGCCATGATGGAGCCGTACGGGGTGTCGAACTGGGTCGCGCCGGTGAACTGGCTGAGCGCCACGGTGGCGGTCTTCATGTTCTTGTCGACGCCGAAGGTCAACGCGATCATGTACTCGTTCCACACCGCGATGAAGGTGAGGATCGTGGTGGTGAAGACGCCTGGTGCTGCCAGGGGCAGGATGATGCGTCGGAACGCCTGCGCGGGAGTGCAGCCGTCAACCATGGCTGCGTGCTCGAGCTCGACGGGAAGCTGACGGAAGAACGCCGTCAGGTTCCAGACCGCCAACGGAAGACCGAAGGACAGGCTGGGGACGATCAGTGCCTGGTAGGTGTTCATCCAGTTGGGGAACCACGAGTAGTAACCCGTGAACATCTTCAGCAACGGGATGATCAATGTGATGCCGGGGAACATCGAGCAGCCGATGATGATCGCCAGCACGATGCCCTTCGCCGCAAACCGGAGACGGGCGAGTGCATACGCGGCCACGATGCCGAACAGCAACGTGAGGACCGTCGTGGTTCCCGAAACGATGACCGAGTTGAGCAGGGCTCGGGGGAAGTTGTTCTTCGCCTCGAACGCTGCCTTGAAGTTCTCGATAGACATCGGATTCGGCCAGAAGTCGTTCGAGAGGCCCATCGAGGGCAGGCGAAGACTCGAGACCACCATCCAGTAGAACGGGATGATGCAGTAGAGGATGATCAACACGATGCCCGTGATGGACGCGACGCCACCGATGCGCGAGCCAAGGGTCCTGCCCGGCTTGTTGAGCGTCTGGAGCTCTTCGGTCGAGAGCAGGTTGCCCTCGGTCGGGACAGCAGCCATGGAACCGGTTGTGGTGCTCACTGGACTCCCTCCCCACTCGTGACGGTCGTGCGTGCCTTGGCGGCGTCCTTGTGCATCTTCTTCATTCGCTTGCGCTGGTCATTGATCGCTTTGACCTCCTCGTCGCCCACGACGTCGGCACCGAGGAACTTCACGAAGAGGAAGGCCACGATGACGATGAGGATGAACAGGAGGATGGAGTACGCGGCGGCAGGGCCGTAGCGGACGTTGTTGGCCTCGTCGTACGCGAACATCGAGAGGGTCTCGACCGAGTACTTGCGGGGCCCGATCATGCCGTAGGGCAGGTCGAACATGCGCATGGTGTCAAGGGTGCGGAAGAGGACCGCGACAACCAGCGAGGGCTTGACCATCGGCAGGGTGATCCTGGTGAACTGCTGCCAGGCGGACGCACCGTCGACCTTGGCGGCCTCGTACACCTCAGCAGGAATGGTCTGCAGGCCGGCGAGTGTCAACAACCCGATGAAGGGGGCTGTCTTCCAGACGTCGGCGATGATGATCGCGTACTGCGACGGGGCTCCATCGCCCAGCCAGAGCACGGTCTGCCCGAGGATCTTGTTGGCCACACCGGCTGAGTTGAAGATGAGCTTCCACATCATGGCCGAGACGATCGTGGGGATCGCCCAGGGCACGAGGATGGCGGCACGGACGAGGCCGGTTCCCTTGAAGGCGCGGGCCATGATGAGGGCCATCGCCACACCGAGGATGGTCTCGATGACCACGCAGATCACGGTGAAGAACATGTTGTTCAGGAATGCGTTGACGAGTCGGGGCAACTGGCCCCAGACTCCCGGGACGACCTCGTTCTTGCCCGTGATGGCGTTCGTGAAGTTGCCGAAGCCGACAAACTTCTCACCCGCGCCAACCAGGCCCGTCGTGGGATCGATGCCGGTGTTCTTGAGGAAGAACGCCTCGCGGATGGTCATCAGAATCGGGATACCGACGACGAACAGAATGACGAGCATGGTGGGAGCGACCAACATCGCCGCGAGCCGACCCTGACCATCGCTCAGAACGTTCTTCTTGACTTTCTTGTTGGGGTCGATCTTGACGTCTTTGGGCGCAACAGCTGTGGACAATTCGCACCTCCTTGGGGGTTACGGCAAGGTTCGCTGGTGCGGGCGTGCCCACACCAGCGAACCTCGACGAGTGGCTGTTACTTGGTCAGCTCGACGAGCTTGGTCTGCAGGGTGTCGAACGCTGCCTTGGCGTCAGAACCGTTGAGCGCAGAGTAGGTCGCGTCCTGGATGGCAGCGGTCACGTCGCCGTACTTGACGGCCTTCGGGCGAGACTGCGCCTTCAGGATCGACTCGTGCAGCGTGGTGAGGTACGGGAACTGCTTCACCAGGTCGGGGTCGGTGTAGAGGGTTTCGATCGTCGGCGCGTTGGAGGTCGCGATGACGTGGACCTTCTGCTGCTCCTGGTTGTTCCACCAGAGGGTGAAGGCCTTGACAGTACCAAGGTTGGACGCCTCGGCCGGGACACCCATGTTGTGGCCACCGAGCGTCGAGACGCCGTAGTCGGTCAGGCCGGGGATCGGGGCGACGGCGAACTTGTCAACGATCTTGGACGAACCGTCGGTCTTCTGTGCGTTGGCGTACACGTAAGGCCAGTTGCGCAGGAAGACGAGCTTGCCGTCCTGGAACGCCTGACGAGAGGGCTCCTCCTGCCAGGTCAGCTGCTCCTTGGAGATCGTCCCGTCCTTGAACGAGTCGAGCAGGGCGTTGACGCCGGCCATGGCCTCGGGCGAATTGACCTGGGGCTTGCCGTCCTTGTCGAGGAACTGGCCACCGGCGGAGTTGATCCACTCGGCGATGTTGCAGGTCAAGCCCTCGTACTTCTGGAACTGGCCGCCGTAGCAGGTCATGCCGGGGTTGTCAGCGATGACCGTCTTGCAGATGGCCTTCATCTCGTCCCAGGTCTTCGGAGGCGCCGTGACCTTCGCGGCGTCCAGGAGATCCTTGCGGTAGTAGAGCATGGCACCATCGGAGGTCGACGGGAACGCGTACAGCTTGTCGAAGTAGGTCGCGGCATCGACGGCGGCCGGCAGGTAGCCGGTGGTGTCGAACTCGGCCTTCGGGAGCTCCATCACGACGCCCGTCGCGGCGAACTCCGCGGTCCAGACGACGTCAACGCTGATGATGTCGTACTTGGACGCACCCTTGTTGTTGTGGTTCTGGATCATGGACGCGCGCTGCTCGTCAGCCTTGTCGGACAGCTCGATGAGCGTGACCTTCTCGTCGGGGTGATCCTTGTTCCACACGTCGATCCACTTCTGGACCGAACCCGACGTGTCCTTGCCCTGCACGTAGTTGATCGGGCCCTTCTTGGTCCAGTCAGCGGTGGACGTGGAGCCCGTGTCGGTCGTGTCGGAGCTGCCACAGGCAGCTGCCGAGAGTGCGACGCCGAGGCCGACGCCGAGGACGGCCAGACGACGAATGGAGTGGTGGAAAGTCATTGAAACCTCACTTCTTTGTGGAATCCCGAGGTGTCGGGCGAGTTTGAATCTAGACCAGACCACGCGTCCGCGCATGCAGGACAGGCGATGAGTACCGAAACGTTATGAACGTGTGGGGACGCGCCCGAAACCGCCCGGTCGAGCGGGGGGAAGCCCACACTCTGACCGGTCGGTCGACTCAGATTGACACCAGTAGCGTCCTCGCCAACTCAGAGGGTCACTTGGCGCGGCGGCCGCGTCCCTTGGCGATGAGGGCACGGAGTGTCAGAAGGACAGCCAGCGCGCTGGCCGTGGTCACGCCCACGACGAGGAGGCGGTCCAGACGCCAGCCGGCCTCGTCCTTGACCTGGGACTTCGCGTTGGCGAACTCCATCGCCGCGAACGACTTCGCGTCGTCGACGGCGCGGTTCTTGACGGCCGTGGGGTGCACCTCGGCCACGAGTCCCTCGATGTTCGCGGACATGCGGGCACGAGCGGCGGCGATGTCAGCCTTGATCTGGGCTGCGGTGCGATGATCCTGGGTGGTCGTGGCCACGGCGTCCTCCTCGGTCGGTCACGCGGTGTGAACCTTGCGTGTGGGACCAGCCTAACCGAGGCCCTAGAGTGATTCCCATGACCCGCCTCGAGCCCGGTTCCGCAGCCCCCGCGTTCGACCTTCCCGACGCCGACGGCACCCACGTGTCGCTCTCGGACTACGCCGGACGCCGCGTCATCGTCTACTTCTACCCTGCCGCGATGACGCCCGGGTGCACGATTCAGGCGGTCGACTTCACCGAGGCGCTGGGGGAACTGTCGGCCGCCGGGCTCGACGTCATCGGCATCTCGCCCGACACCGTCGAGAAGCTGGCCAAGTTCCGCGAGCACGACTCGCTGGCCATCACCCTGCTGGCTGACCCTGACCGGGCGACCCTCCGGTCCTACGGTGCGTGGGGAGCCAAGATGCTCTACGGCAAGGAGATCGTGGGGGTCATCCGGTCGACCTTCGTGATCGACGTCGACGACGCCGGACGCGGAACCATCGCCCTGGCCCAGCACAACGTCAAGGCCACAGGGCACGTGGCCAAGCTGCGCAAGGAACTCGGCGTCTGAGCAACCCCGGCGTCCGCACTACAATCGTGCGAGCGCCGGAGTGGTGGAATTGGTAGACACGCAGGATTTAGGTTCCTGTGCCCATTGGGTATGAGGGTTCGAGTCCCTTCTTCGGCACCAGGCGACAGCGAACCTTGCTAGTCGAAGATCTCGTCACGGTCGTCCGTCGTGCTGACCTGTGCTGCGGCGTCAGCGCGTCCAAGGCCCGCCCTCCCGACCATCGCTATCAAGGCTGCTCCACCCCCGAGGACGACCACCACTGCAAAGCCCGCCGCGTAGCCGCGCGCGTCGATCACCGGGCCCGCGATGCTGGAGCCGATCGCCACACCGATGCCCAGGCCCGTACCCATCCAGGACAGGCCTTCGGTGAGGCGCTCGCGCGGCACGAGGCGTCCGACCAGGGTGTTCCCGTTGATCAGGGTGGGCGCAATGGTGGCACCGATCAGGATGCCGACTCCGGCCAGCACGAGCGGCGAACCTGCGAGGAGCAGCCCCAGGGTGCTGAGGAACATGGCCACCACACCGATCAGGAAACGCTGTCTGACCGGCGAGTGCCACGTCCGGGCACCGTAGACGAATCCGGCGACACCGGACGCGAACGAGAACACCGCCAACACCGTGCCGGCCGATGCCCGGACGCCCCACTCGGTGGTCGAGGCGACCACGCTGAGGTCGATCGCGCCGAACACGCAGCCGATGAGCAGGTTGACCGCCACGACGGACGCCAGACCAGGCGTCAGCAGGATGAACCGCCTCGAGACTTCCCCGCCGCCCTCGCGCGGTCTCTGCGGCACCGGGGGCTCCGTCGCACGTTGGGAGTAGAACAGCTTCGCGCCCACGAGCGCGAGCACGACGGGGGCGGCAAGACCAGCGGCGGGGTGGACCCCGATGGACAGGGCCGTCGCGACCACGGGACCCACCACGAAGGTGATCTCATCGAGCGTCGATTCCAGCGAGAATGCGGTGTGTAGCTGCTGCGGGTTGGAGGTCACATGGTTCCACCGCGCCCTCACGAGGGCACCCGGCGCACCAGCGGTCGCGCCGCTCAGGATCACCGGCGGGAACAGCGACCATGCCGGTACCTGGAGCACGGCGAGCGCAACGACCAGGGCCAACACGGACGCCGACACCACCGTCGCCGGGTACATCACGCGGCGCTGCCCGTACCGGTCGACCAGGTTCGACAACACGGCGGTGCCACCGGCCCAGGCCACCGCATTGGATGCAGCCAGAGCACCGGCGAGGCCGTAGCTGCCATAGAGCGCTGACACCATGAGCACGAGGCCCAGTCCCATCATCGCCCCGCCGGAACGTGCCAGCAGACCGGCCGCGGAGAACCTCAGCGCGCCCGGGATGGTGAGGATGTCTCGGTAGGCGCGCATCCCACGAGTCTCTCACAGCCCTCGTCCAGCCCCGGCTCGGCTGACTACCGTTGACTCATGACCAGCCCCGGGCTCACCACGCCTGATCCCATCGACCGCACCCGGTTCCCCATCGAGGAGTGGGGTCTCACGGAGACCCGCTACGACACCGCGAACCTTGGCCAACGCGAGACCGTCTTCGCCGTGGGGAACGGCTACCTCGGCCTGCGGGGCAACTATGAGGAGGGCGACGCCGACGCCCATGCGCACGGATGCTTCCTGAACGGTTTCCACGAGACGTGGCCGATCAGGCATGCTGAGGCGGCGTACGGGTTCGCGAAGGTCGGCCAGACGATCATCAACGTCCCCGACACCAAGACGATCGCCCTGAGCGTGGATGGTGAGGCGTTGCACCTTGCCACCGCCACCCTTGAGTCGTTCCGCCGGAGCATCGACTTCCGCGAGGGCGTCCTGCGTCGCGACCTGGTCTGGCGGACGTCGTCAGGCAAGCGCGTCGAGGTGTCGTCGAGCCGCATGGTCTCCTTCACCCGGCGCAGCGTCGCTGTGATGACGTACGCGGTCACGGTGGACGCCGACGCCGTCGTCAGCCTGCGTTCCGAGGTGCGCAACCGCCAGGACGCGACCCACGTGGCCGCAGAGGGCGCTGACTTCGATCCCCGGACGGCCGCCGAGTTCGATCACCGGGTGCTCATTCCGCAGAGTCACGACCAGGTCGACGCTCGCGTGTCATCCAGCTATCGCGCCGCGACGTCCCAGCTCGGTCTGGCGGTGGTCGCCGACCACCAGTTCGGCGGCCCCGCGTCCACCGTGGTGACCTTCGGGGGCGACGCCGACCTGGCGTGGCGCACCTACACAGCGGACGCTACGGCGGGCGAAACCATCACGCTGGTGACGTGGGTCGGTTACGCAGACTGCGACCCTGAGGGCGACGTGAGTCAGCTTGTCCGGTCCGCGGAGGCCGATGTGGCCGCTGCGCGGCAGAGCGGGGTCGCGTCCCTCGAGGCCGAGCAGAAGGCGTGGCTGGCCGACTACTGGGCCAGCGCCGACGTCCAGGTGGACGCGCAGCCCGAGCTGCAGCAGGCGATCCGTTGGTGTCTGTTCGAGTTGGCCCAGGCGGCCGGACGCGTGGACGGCGGCGGCATCGCAGCCAAGGGAGTGTCCGCGTCGGGTTACGAGGGGCACTACTTCTGGGACACCGAGGTGTACCTGGTTCCCTTCCTCGCCCACACCAACCCGCAGCTCGCGCGGCAGGCCCTGCGGTTCCGCATCGCCATGCTCGACAAGGCGCGACAGCGCGCCCGGGAGATGTCGCAGCGGGGAGCCCTGTTCCCTTGGCGCACCATCAACGGCGAAGAAGGATCGGCCTACTACCCCGCCGGCACCGCCCAGTACCACATCGACGCGGACGTGGCCTGGGCCCTGTGCAAGTACGCCGACGTCAACGCCGACCCCGGGTTCCTGAGTGGCGAGGCTTTCCCCGTGCTCGTCGAGACGGCTCGCCTCTATGCCGATCTCGGCTTCTTCCGCGGCCCGGAGAAGAGCTTCCACCTTCATCGGGTGACCGGCCCTGACGAGTACAGCGCCGTCGTCAACAACAACCTGTACACGAACGTCATGGCGAAGGCGAACCTGCAGCGGGCCGCCGAGGTCGTGCGCCGGGTGGCAGCCGACGACCCGGACGCGTATGCGTCCATGGCCCACGAACTCGGCCTGCTGGAGGTGGAGATCGCGGAGTGGGAGGCGGCGGCCGCGGGCATGACGCTCACGTTCGACGACGACTTCGGCGTCCATCCCCAGGACGCGGACTTCCTGAAACTCAAGGTGTGGGACCTCGCCAACACACCTCACTCGCAACATCCGTTGCTGCTGCACTATCACCCGCTGGTCATCTACCGACACCAGGTGCTCAAGCAGGCGGACGCCGTGCTGGCCCTCTTCATGGCGGGGGACGAGTTCACGCCCGAGCAGAAGCGGGCCGACTTCGAGTACTACGACCCCATCACGACGGGCGACTCAACGTTGTCCGCTGTCGTCCAGTCGATCATGGCCGCCGAGATCGGCTACCAGGACCGCGCGCTCGAAGCCTTCATGGACGGCATCTTCGTCGATCTCGCCGACCTGCACCACAACACGAAGGACGGCGTCCACATCGCGTCCGCAGGCGGCGTCTGGAACGCACTGGTCTACGGGTTCGGTGGCCTGCGCGACCACCGGGGCTCGATCACGCTCGACCCTCGCCTGCCGAAGACCTGGAGTGGACTGCGGTTCGGGTTCCAGCTCAACGGTTCGCACGTCCGCGCCGAGCTGACCGCGTCCGAGTTGGTGCTCACGTTGGTCGAAGGCGACGGCGGGACGCTGACCGTTCGCGGTGTCGACGTCGTGCTTGCCGGGAGCGACCCGGTTCGGGT
>CALKHV010000057.1 GCA_937988865.1 uncultured Propionibacteriaceae bacterium
AACGACGACGTCATGGTCAAGATCATCGACATCGACCTCGAGCGTCGCCGCATCTCGCTGAGCCTCAAGCAGGCCAACGAGGGCATGGACGCAGCGTCCGACGACTTCGATCCGTCGCTCTACGGCATGACCGCCAGCTACGACGACCAGGGCAACTACATCTACCCGGAGGGCTTCGACCCCGAGGCGAACGAGTGGAAGCCCGGTTACGAAGAGCAGCAGCGTGCGTGGGAACTCCAGTACGCCGAGGCACACGCCCGGTGGGAGGCCCACAAGAAGCAGGTCGAAGAGGCGGACGCCGCCGACAAGACCGCTGCCGTGCAGGCCGGCCAGGGCACCAGCTACTCCGCAGCTCCCGAGCCCACCGAGGGCGCGCTTGCGTCCGACGAGGCGCTCCAGGCCCTGCGCGACAAGCTGACCAGCGGCAACAACTGATCAAGGTCGTCACGACCCAGGTCACAGGTGAAGGGCCCCGACTCCGGTCGGGGCCCTTCCCCGTTGTGCAGGTGGGGGCCCTAGGCTGAGCTCGTGCCCAGGAAACCAGGACCCACCGCATGATCCGCGTCGGGTTGACAGGCGGGATCGCCTCCGGCAAGAGCACCGTGGCCGACGAATTCAGGCGTCTGGGTGCCGAAGTCATCGATTCGGACGCCCTCGCCCGCGCTGTTGTCGAACCCGGCTCGCCGGCACTCGATGACATCCTGGCCCGCTTCGGCCCCGGAGTGCTCACTCCTGACGGGACGCTCGACCGCCCCGCCCTGGGACGCATCGTGTTCGCCGACGACGCAGCGAGGCGCGATCTCAACGCCATCGTCCACCCGTGGGTGCGGGCGACCGCGAAGGCCATCGAGGAGTCGATCGACGACCCGCACACCGTGGTGATCCACATGATCCCGCTGCTCGTCGAGACCGGTCAGGAACACACCTTCGACGCCGTCGTCGTCGTCGACGTGGACGCCGGCACCCAGCTGACCCGGCTCAGGGAGCGAAACGGACTCACCCCCGACGAGGCCCGGGCCCGGATCGAGGCCCAGGCGACCAGGGAGGAGCGGCTGGCGGTGGCCACGTGGGTGATTCGCAACGACTCGACTCGTGACGACCTCGTCGAGCGCGTGCACGCCGTGTGGCACGAGTTGCAGTCGATCGGGAACGGCCCTCCGTTGGGGTGCGGCTGCTGACGCGGATGTGTGTCACAGGGGCCGGGTAGCCTCTCATCCATGCGTCCGATCGAGTCACTCCAGCGCCGCGTGGCCCCTTTCCACATGCAGGCGGGCTTCGAGCCGGCCGGTGATCAACCGGCCGCCATCGCCGATCTGGAGCGCCGCCTCCGCGCCGGCGAGCAAGACGTGGTGCTCCTGGGCGCGACCGGCACGGGCAAGACCGCCACCGTCGGGTGGCTGGCCGAGCGACTCCAGCGTCCAGTGCTCGTGATGCAGCCCAACAAGACACTCGCGGCCCAGTTCGCGAACGAGTTGCGGCAGTTCTTCCCCGACAACGCCGTCGAATACTTCGTCAGCTACTACGACTACTACCAACCTGAGGCCTACGTGCCCCAGTCCGACACCTACATCGAGAAGGACTCGTCCATCAACGAAGAGGTCGAGAGGCTGCGCCACTCGGCCACCAATTCGCTGCTGACCAGGCGCGACGTCATCGTCGTGGCTACGGTGAGCGCGATCTACGGCCTCGGGACGCCGCAGGAGTACCTCGATCGCATGGTCACGCTCCGGGTCGGCGAGGAGCACGAGCGCGACAAGCTCCTCCGACGGCTGGTCGACATCCAGTACGCGCGAAACGACCTTGCCGGCACACGGGGCACCTTCCGCGTCCGCGGCGACACCCTCGAGATCTTCCCCGTCTACGAGGAGCACGCGGTCAGGGTCGAGTTCTTCGGCGACGAGATCGAGAGGCTGACGACCATGCACCCGCTGACAGGCGAGGTGATCAGTGAGGATCGTGAGGTGTACGTCTTCCCCGCGTCCCACTACGTCGCCGGGCCGGCGCGCATGGAGCGAGCCATCAATGACATCGAGGCCGAGCTCGCGGTGCGGCTCGTCGAGCTCGAGCGCGAGAACAAACTGCTCGAGGCGCAACGGCTGCGGATGCGCACCACCTACGACATCGAGATGATGCGGCAGATCGGCTCCTGCTCGGGTATCGAGAACTATTCGCGCCACATCGACGGTCGTGGTCAGGGAACGCCACCGCACTGCCTCCTCGACTACTTCCCTGAAGACTTCCTGCTCGTGATCGACGAGTCGCACGTGACCGTCCCGCAGATCGGCGGCATGTACGAGGGCGACATGAGTCGCAAGCGCACGCTGGTCGACTTCGGCTTCCGCCTGCCGAGCGCCATGGACAACCGCCCCCTGCGATTCGAGGAGTTCACCGAGCGGATCGGCCAGACCGTGTACCTGTCCGCGACGCCGGGCAACTACGAGCTGGCCAAGTCGGACGGCTTCGTCGAGCAGCTGATCCGCCCCACGGGGCTGGTCGACCCCGAGGTGATCCTCAAGCCGACCAAGGGCCAGATCGACGACCTCATGGGCGAGATCCGCACCCGCGTCCAGCGCAATGAGCGCGTCCTCGTGACAACGCTGACCAAGAAGATGTCCGAGGACCTCACCGACTACCTCATGGAGAACGGCATCCGGACGCGCTATCTGCATTCGGAGGTCGACACCCTTCGTCGCATCGAGTTGCTGCGCGAGCTGCGACTGGGTGAGTACGACGTGCTGGTCGGCATCAACCTCCTCCGTGAGGGCCTCGACCTTCCCGAGGTGAGCCTCGTCGCGATCCTGGACGCCGACAAAGAGGGTTTCCTCCGCTCGGGCCGGTCGCTCATCCAGACGATCGGACGCGCGGCCCGCAACGTCGCAGGTCAGGTGCACATGTACGCCGACAAGATCACCCCGAGCATGGCGCAGGCCATCGACGAGACCAACCGCCGGCGTGAGAAGCAGGTGGCCTACAACACCGAGCGGGGGATCGATCCCCAGCCGCTCCGCAAGAAGATCGCTGACATCACCGACCTGCTGGCGCGCGAGGATGCCGACACGGAAGCCCTCATGAGCAAGGCGCCCGGGCGCGGCCGTCGCCAGGTCTCGCCGACTCCCTCGCTGGGCCAGAAGAGGGCTCTGGATGCAGCGGGACTGCCCGCCACGGAACTCGCCGACCTCATCACCGAGCTGACCGAGCAGATGCACGCGGCCGCGGCCGAGCTCCAGTTCGAGGTGGCGGCACGGGTGCGCGACGAGATCAGCGACCTCAAGAAGGAGCTGCGCCAGATGATCGAGGCCAATCGCTAGGCGTGGAGTCCGTGGATTGGAGCCGTTCCAACCCGCGTGGGACACTGGACTCCGGAGGGGAGTATTCCCGCGAGGGTGTCGTCAACACGTAGCAGACCGCTTCCGGCGCCTCGGTCGAGCCGACACACTGCGTCCCGGGCCCGATGGAAGGGACCTCCGGAATGCCACCGATCCGTAAGGACACTCATGCACATTCACGCCATCACCTGGGTGGCGACGATCGCCGTCCTGGTGCTCGTGCTCGCTCTGGACCTCTTCATCCTCGGCCGCAAGCCCCACGAGCCCTCGATGAAAGAGGCGGGGATCGCCATCGGCGTGTTCATCTCGCTGGCCGTGCTGTTCGGGTTGGGCATCGGCGTGGTGTCCGGCTGGAAGTTCGCCGGTGAATTCTTCGCCGGGTACCTGACCGAGTACTCCCTGTCGATCGACAACCTCTTCGTCTTCCTCATCATCATGGGCGCCATGCGCGTGCCGCGGCACCTGCAGCAGTACGCGCTCATGGTGGGCATCATCCTGGCCCTGATCCTCCGTGGCATCTTCATCGCGCTGGGCGCGGCAGCCATCGCCAACGCTGCCTGGGTGTTCTTCCTGTTCGGAGCCTTCCTCTTCTACACCGCAATCAAACTGGTCATCGACTACCGCCAGCACGACGACGACCAGGACCAGGGTGACAACCGCGTCCTCGTCTGGATCAAGAAGGTCGTGCCGTCGACCCCGATCTGGCACGGGACCAAGAGCTTCGTGAAGATCGACGCGAAGCGTGTGGCAACGCCCATGTTCTTCGTCGTCGTGGCGCTCGGCAGCACCGACATCATGTTCGCCCTGGACTCGATCCCCGCCATCTACGGGTTGACCCAGGAGCCCTACCTCGTGTTCACGGCGAACGTGTTCGCGCTGATGGGCCTGCGCCAGCTCTACTTCCTGCTCGGCAACCTGCTCAAGAAGCTGGTCTACCTCTCACTCGGCCTGTCGTTCATCCTCGGATTCATCGCCGTGAAGCTCGTGCTTCACGCCGCGCACCACTATCACTGGATCGACATCGAGGTCCCGACCACGTTGAGCCTTCTCGTCATCATCGTCACGATGGCCGTCACGACAGTGGCGAGCCTCCTCAAGTCGAGGCGCGATGCCGCCACCGGAACAACCGTCGATCCCGTCACCGACGAGGTCACCGTCCAGGACTTCTGAGGCCTACCAGCCGCGAGCGAGCCACTCCTGCAGCTGCGGGCGCTCGGCGCCAAGCGTCGTGTCCAGCCCGTGTCCCGGGTGGACGATCGCGTCGTCGGGGAATCGAGCGAACAGTTTCGTCGTCACATCGTGGTGGAGGGACGCGAAGTCGTCGGGTGTCTGCGTCCGGCCGACCCCACCGGGGAAGAGTGCGTCCCCGGTGAAGAGGTGGACCGGCCCGGCGGCGGGCGTCCAGACAAGGGCGATCGATCCCGGCGTGTGGCCGACCAGGCCGATGACCTCCAGCTGCTCCAGACCGAGCTTGACGACGTCGCCGGTCCACACAGGTGTCTGGGGGACTCCGGTCAGCGATTCGATGGCCGCGGCGTCAGGGGTGCCCGACAGCGCTGTCGCTCCCGTGCTGGCCACCACGCCCGCCAGGGCGGCGACGTGGTCGTGATGGCGGTGCGTCGTCACGACGGTGGCCAGTCTGCGTCCGGCCAGCATGCCGATCAGTCGTGGTGCCTCCGCGGCCGCGTCGATCATGAGGCAGGGGGAACCGTCGGCCGGTGACAGGAGGAAGCAGTTGTTGTCCATGCCGCCCACGACGAGGCGGGTGAGCTCGAGGTCAGCCATGGGGCTGGAAGGTCACGTCGGGGGCGTTCTCGAGTCCCTCGGGCCCGGATCGTCCGCTGAGCCAGCCGAGGAGGCGGTTGTCGGGTCCCCAGACGTCTGTCGGTTCGCCCTGTCCACCGATCTCGGCGACGAACCCGGACGCCGAGCGCACCCGGAAGGCCAGGTGGTCGGGGTCGGCCCCGATCCGGAAGGCCTGCCACTCCAGCAACCAGCGGGCGATCTCTGCGTCCACGTCGTCGATCTCGAAGCCGCAGTCGAGGTCGATGTGGTGGAGGACGATCTCGTTGAGGCGTGCGAGCGGCAGGAGCGTCAGGGGGACGCGGATGCCGCTGCGCAGACGCACCATGCCGTCATCCTCGGGGTCGATCAGGTCGAAGACCTTGTTGAGCAGACCGGCGGAGGTGTCGAGGTCGATCTGCAGGGCCAGCCCGTCGCGCTCGGCGCCCAGGTCGATGGCGCGGTCGCGCTCGGCGTCGCTCGCGTACAGCCGGGAAGGGATACCGCTGAGGAAACCCTGGACCACCTTGACGAATCCGTCGGCGTTGCGGGCGAGGTGTGTCGCGACGTGACCGCGCGTCCATCCGGGCAGCCGGGAGGGTTCATGCCAGGCAGGTTCGGCGATCCTGATGGTGTCACCCAGCAGCGCCTGCGTCGCCTCGAGCTTGCGGTGGCGGACGTCGAGGAAGGGGCCGCCCACCGCCGGGCGGTCACCTGCAAGCGAGTGCGGCGCCATGTGACCAACTTAGTGACATCGCGAGGCCGCGGCGGCGCTCGGTACGGTCTCGGGCCGAACCACCCCGGCCGAAGGGCGGCGAAAACTGTCATGGGCAGCATCTAGCATGATCCGGGTGAGAGAGCGGCTGACACATGAACGGCTGGTGGTGCGCGGTGCGCGGGAACACAACCTGCGCAACGTCTCGGTCGACCTTCCGAGAGATGCACTGATCGTCTTCACGGGACTGTCCGGTTCGGGCAAGTCGTCCCTTGCCTTCGACACGATCTTCGCGGAGGGTCAGCGTCGCTACGTCGAGTCGCTGTCGGCCTACGCCCGTCAGTTCCTCGGCCAGATGGACAAGCCCGACGTCGATTTCATCGAAGGCCTGTCGCCGGCCGTGTCGATCGATCAGAAGTCGACCAGCAGGAACCCCCGGTCGACGGTGGGCACCATCACCGAGGTCTACGACTACCTTCGACTGCTGTTCGCCCGCATCGGCCATCCCCACTGCCCGATCTGTGGTGAGCCGATCAGCCGGCAGTCGCCGCAGCAGATCGTCGACCGCATCCTTGCCCTGCCCGAGGGGACGCGCTTCCAGGTCCTTGCCCCGGTCGTGAGGGGGCGCAAGGGGGAGTACCACGACTTGTTCCACGAGTTGGCCACAGAGGGCCTCAGTCGAGTTCGGGTCGACGGGACGGTCCACGCGCTGACCGACCCGCCGACGCTCGACAAGCAGAAGAAGCACGACATCGACGTGGTGGTCGACCGGATCGCGGTGAAGGCCAGTGCGAAGCAGAGGCTCACCGACTCGATCGAGACGGCACTCCACCTGGCCCAGGGGGTCGTCGGGATCGACTTCGTCGACCTCCCTGCCGATGATCCCGGTCGCGAGCGTCGCTACTCGGAGAAGATGGCGTGCCCGAACGCCCACGACATCTCGATCGAAGAACTGGAACCCCGACAGTTCTCGTTCAACGGCCCCTGGGGAGCCTGCCCCACCTGCTCCGGTCTCGGGACGCAGCACGAGGTCGATCCCGAGCTCGTCGTCCCCGACGACTCCTTGTCGCTGTCAGAGGGGGCGATCCAGCCGTGGACGTCACCGCAGGTGGCGGCCCACTATGCCCACGTCTTCGAAGCCCTCGCCGAGTCGAAGGGATTCTCGGTCGACACGCCGTGGCGCGACCTGTCGGCGTCCGCGAAGAAGGTGGTCCTGCTCGGGGTCGGTGACCCTGTCTACGTCTCGTACCGCAACCGCTTCGGGCGGTCACGCACCTTCTCACAGCGGTATGAAGGGGCCTTGCGCTACGTCCGCAGGCGGTACGACGAGGCGGAGTCCGACTCGGCCCGCGACCGCTGGGGTGGCTACCTGCGCGAGATCCCGTGCTCGGTCTGTCATGGCGCGCGACTGAAGCCGACCACCCTCGCGGTCACCGTCGGCGGACGCAACATCTCGGAGATCTCACGACTCTCGATCGGGGAGGCCGCCGATTTCCTGCGCGACATCTCCCTGACCGAGCGCGAGCTCCAGATCGCCGAACGCGTCATCAAGGAGATCAACGAGCGCCTCCGATTCCTGCTCGACGTCGGTCTCGACTACCTGAGCCTGTCCCGCCCCGCAGGCACGCTCTCGGGTGGTGAGGCCCAGCGGATCCGGCTCGCCACCCAGATCGGGTCCGGCCTCGTCGGGGTGCTCTATGTGCTCGACGAGCCCAGCATCGGGCTGCACCAGCGCGACAACCATCGCCTCATCGAGACGCTCGTGCGACTGCGAGACCTCGGCAACACCCTCATCGTGGTCGAGCACGACGAAGACACGATCCGCGTCGCTGACTGGGCCGTCGACATCGGTCCCGGAGCAGGGGAGCACGGCGGCAGCGTCGTCGTCTCGGGCCCGGTGAGTGAGCTGCTCGCCAGCCAGGAGTCGCTCACGGGTGCGTATCTGTCGGGACGCCGCTCGATTCCGCTGCCTGCCCATCGACGGCGCGGCAAGGGCACCCACGTCACGGTGCACGGCGCGCGCGAGAACAACCTGCGCGACGTGACCGTCAGTTTTCCGCTGGGCACCTTCATCGCCGTCACCGGCGTCTCGGGTTCGGGCAAGTCCAGCCTCGTCAACGGCATTCTGTACACCTCGTTGGCGAAGCAGCTCTACGGCGCGAAGGCCGTGCCAGGGCGACATCGCACGATCACCGGTGCGTCCGAGATCGACAAGATCATCCACGTCGACCAGTCACCCATCGGACGCACGCCACGCTCGAACCCGGCCACCTACACGGGCGTGTTCGACAAGATCCGCACCCTGTTCGCCCAGACGCCCGAGGCGAAGATCCGTGGTTACCAGCCCGGCCGCTTCTCCTTCAACATCAAGGGGGGACGCTGCGAGAACTGCCTGGGCGACGGCACGATCAAGATCGAGATGAACTTCCTGCCCGACGTGTACGTGCCGTGCGAGGTGTGCCACGGCGCGCGGTACAACCGCGAGACGCTCGAGGTGCACTACAAGGGCAAGACGATCGCCGAGGTCCTCGACATGCCGATCGAGGAGGGTGCCGACTTCTTCGCTGCCATCCCCGCCATCTCGCGCCACCTCGTCACCCTGAACGAGGTCGGGCTCGGATACGTCCGGTTGGGCCAGCCGGCCACGACCCTGTCGGGTGGCGAGGCCCAGCGCGTGAAGCTGGCGTCCGAACTTCAGAAGCGGTCAACCGGACGCACGATGTACGTCCTCGACGAGCCCACGACCGGCCTCCACTTCGAGGACATCCGCAAGCTCCTGACCGTCCTGGGTCGACTCGTGGACGCCGGCAACACCGTCGTGGTCATCGAGCACAACCTGGATGTCATCAAGACCGCTGACTGGGTGATCGACCTGGGGCCGGAGGGCGGCAACCGTGGTGGTGATGTGATCATCGAGGGCACGCCCGAGGTGGTCGCCACGTGCTCTGAGTCGTTCACCGGCCAATTCCTTGCTCCGGTCATCGCGGGACGCGAAGTGCCGATCGAAGCGGTGATCGAACCTCTGGTCGAACCGGTGGCGAAGGCTGCGACCGCGCCGGCCGCCCGCGCCTCACGGAAGGCGAAAACGGTCGATGTGACCCCTCGGCGAGGGCGTCGCAGCGCCGTGTGAGCCGCTCAGGCGCTGATCGTCAGCTCCTCGCCCTTCGTGGTGACCGTCGCCCGGGTGAGGCTGCCCGTCGCCGGGCCGGAGACAACCGATCCGTCCTGGATCGAGAACCGCGAGTTGTGGCAGTTGCAGACGATGTTGGTGTCGACCGACGACACGAGGCAGCCAGCGTGCGTGCACACACGTGAGAAGGCGACGAAGGTGCCCGCTTCCGGCTGGGTGACCACGAAGTTCGAGTCGGGGATCACGTAGCCGCTTCCCACGGGCACCAGCGACGCCGCCACCGTGACAGCCCCGGTGGCCACGTTCTCGGGCTGCGAGCAGCCCGTGGCAGTGAGCGCTGCGGCGATGCCGACGGCCTTGAGGACGACGCGACGTGACGGGGTCATGGAGGCTCCTGGGTCTGGTGCGGCAGGGCGGCGATCGGTGTGCCACCCGGGCCGAGCCTACCTGTCAGTGGCGATCCCTAGACTGCTTGGCATGGCCGATCCATCCACCTACCGCCCCCGCCCGGGTTCGATCCCGACGGGTCCGGGCGTCTACCGGTTCTCGGACGCCCATGGCCAGGTGATCTACGTCGGCAAGGCGAAGAATCTTCGCCAACGTCTCAACTCGTACTTCGCAGACCCGGCGTCCCTGCACTTCAGGACGCAGGCTATGGTCCGCACCGCGTCCCGCGTCGAGTGGACGGTCGTCCGCAACGAGTTGGAGTCGCTCCAGCTGGAGTACACGTGGATCAAGCAGTACGACCCACGTTTCAACGTGAAATATCGCGATGACAAGTCCTACCCCTGGCTGGCGATCACCTGGTCGGACGAGTTTCCGCGGGTCTTCGTGGGTCGCGGGAGCAAGCGCAAGGGTTGGCGCTATTTCGGACCCTTCGGTCAGGCGTGGGCCATTCGCGAGACCGTCGACCTGCTGCTGCGCGTGTTCCCCATGCGTTCGTGCACGTCCGGGGTGTTCAGGTCGGCGGCGGCCTCCGGACGTCCGTGCCTGCTGGGTTACATCGGCAAGTGCTCTGCGCCCTGCGTGGGACGGGTGACCGCCGACGAGCACCGCGAGATCGTGGCTGACTTCTCGAGCTTCATGGCCGGTCAGTCGGGCCAGCTGTCGCGCAAGCTGGAGCGGCAGATGAAGGAAGCGTCCCAATCGCTCGAGTTCGAGCGCGCGGCAGTCCTGCGCGACTCCTTGCAGGCCCTTCGGCAGGCCACCGAGAAGAATGCCATCGTGCTGTCGGACGGCACGGACGCCGACGTGATCGCCATTGCCGAGGACCCGCTCGAAGTTGCCGTCCAGATCTTCCATGTCAGGGGCGGACGCGTCCGTGGCGAGCGGGGGTGGGTCGCCGACCGTGCCGACGACGGGGGGCCGGCTGATCTCGTCGAATCGTTCCTGCTGCAGTTGTACGCCGACGCCGAGGCGGCCGACACCGAGACCGCTTCGGGGATCCCTCGTGAGGTGCTGGTGCCGGTGCTTCCAGCGTCCGGTGATCTGGTGGAGCAACTGCTCAGCGAGGTTCGTGGCACCAACGTGACCATTCGGGTGCCCCTGCGGGGCGACAAGCTCGCCCTGCTCGAGACGGTGCAGCGGAACGCCGCCGAGGCACTCGCCCTGCACAAGACGAGACGTGCGTCCGACCTGTCGACGCGGAACCGCGCCCTCGAGGAGGTCCAGCAGGCGCTGGGGCTCCCCCTCGCGCCGCTGCGTATCGAGTGCTACGACATCTCGCACCTCCAGGGAACCGAGGTGGTGGGTTCGATGGTGGTGTTCGAGGACGGGCTGCCGCGAAAAGGGGAGTACCGACGGTTCATCATCAAGGGGTTCGAAGGGTCGAACGACGTGGCAGCGATCGACGAAGTGCTGCGTCGGCGCTTCAGGAGGCTGATCGATGACCGCGCCAGCCTGGCCGAGTCGGGCCCGGACGCAGCCCTCATCGACCCCTCGACCGGCGTCCCCAGAAAGTTCGCCTACGCACCCGCCCTGGTGGTCGTCGACGGTGGCGCCCCCCAGGTGGCCGCGGCCCAGCGTGTCTTCGACGACCTGGGCCTCAACGACATCGCGCTGTGCGGTCTGGCCAAGCGCCTCGAGGAGGTCTGGCTGCCGGGGGAGGAGTTCCCCCTCATCCTGCCCCGCACCAGCGAAGGCCTCTACCTGCTGCAGCGTCTCCGCGACGAGGCCCATCGCTTCGCGATCACACACCACCGCGGACGCCGGAGCCAGGCGATGGTCGAGTCGCTCCTCGACAGCGTCCCCGGTCTGGGTGAGGTGCGTCGCAAGTCGCTCCTCACCTACTTCGGGAGCATGAAGAAGTTGCGCGCCGCCTCCGTGGACGAGATCGCCCAGGTGCCGGGGTTCGGGCCACGGCTGGCCCAGGCTGTGAAGGGTGCACTCGACGAGCAGCCGTCCGCCGCCGCGGTGAACCTCACCACGGGCGAGATCATCGAGGCATGAGTGATGGGAATGCGGCGCCGACCGCTTTCGCCGAGCGACGTCAGCGCGAACAGCGATAATGGGCGCGTGACCTCTCCCGTCAGCGCACCACTTCCACGCGTCGTCATCATCACCGGCATGTCCGGCGCAGGACGCCGCACGGTCGCGCACGCGATGGAGGACCTGGGCTGGTATGTGGTCGACAATCTTCCCCCCAGCATGCTCCCCGCGCTCGTCTTCCTGGCGGCCGAGAACTCCATCGGACGCCTGGCCGTCGGCCTGGACGTCCGCAGCCGGGCGCTCTTCGACCAGCTGCCCTCGGTCTTCGCACAACTCGCGAGCAACGGCGTCCAGCCCGAAGTCCTCTACATCGAGGCCGACGACGACGCGATCGTCAAGCGTCAGGAGTCGACCCGGCGTCCGCTCCCGCTGCAGGGCGACGGCCGGCTGACGGACGGGATCGCCAAGGAACGCACCATGCTCTCGAGCCTGCGCGCGGCCGCTGACATCGTCATCGACACGTCGAAGCTCAACGTCCACCAACTCTCGCAGCGGGTGGGACACGCCTACGGCGGCGTCAGCGGTTCCGACCTCCGCGTCACCCTCATGAGCTTCGGCTTCAAGAACGGCGTCCCCCTGGACGCCGACCTGGTCTTCGACGTGCGATTCCTGCCGAACCCGCACTGGGTGCCGGAGTTGCGTCCGATGACAGGCCTGTCGGACGCAGTCCGCGACTACGTGCTCTCGGCCGACGGGGCGTCCGAGTTCCTCGACCTGGTGGAGTCTCTCATCGGGACCATGAAGCCCGGTTATGTGCGCGAGGGCAAGCGCCAGGCCACCGTCGCCATCGGCTGCACGGGAGGCAAGCACCGCTCGACGGCCATGACCGAGGAACTGGCCCGCCGGCTCCGCGTCGACGGTGTCACCGTGTCTGTCATGCACAGGGACCTGGGCAAGGAATGAAGCGGCGGCGGCTGCCCGCGGTGGCTGCCCTCGGAGGTGGTCATGGCCTCTACGCCTCGCTCAGTGCACTGCGCCGCGTCACCGACCGGCTGACCGCCGTGGTGACAGTCGCCGACGACGGGGGCTCATCGGGACGGCTGCGCGAGGAACTCGGCTGCCTGCCCCCCGGCGATCTCAGGATGGCCCTGTCCGCACTGTGCGGGGACGACACGGTGGGCCGCTCCTGGACCGACGTCCTCCAGTCGCGGTTCGAGGGCGAGGGACCCCTCGCCGGCCACGCGATCGGGAACCTGCTCATCGCTGGCACCTGGCAGCAACTCCACGACCCGGTGGCGGGGCTCGACATGGTCGCCGGACTGCTGCGCACCCGCGGACGCGTCCTGCCCATGGCCCTCACCCCACTCAACATCGAGGCGGACGTCATCGGTCTCGACCCCCTGCACCCGGATGAGATGTGCACCCTCGTCGGACAGTCGACGGTGGCGAAGACGCGTGCCCACGTGCTGGGCATCCGCCTGGTGCCGGCCGACGCACCGGCCTGCCCAGAGGCGGCCCGGGCGATCCGCGAGGCCGACTTCGTCGTCGTGGGCCCAGGATCGTGGTTCACGTCGGTGATGCCGCACCTGCTGGTCCCCGAACTCATGGACGCCATCGCCGGCGCCCGCCAGCGCATCCTCACGCTCAACATCGCGCCGGCCGACGAGACCGACGGTGTCAGTGCATCTCGTCACATCGAGCTCCTGGCCGAGCACGCCCCCAGGCTGCGACTCGACCACGTGATCGCCGACACAGACTTCGCCGCGACCGATCCGCACCTCGCCGGTTACGTGCGGAGTCTCGGGGCCCAGCTGGTGGTCGCTGACGTGGCGATGCGCGACGGGACGGCCCGCCACGATCCTCTGAGGCTCGGTGCCGTCTACGCAGAGGTCATGGGGCTGTAGCCGCGTCGTCGGGGTGTGGCAGGATGCAGCAATGGCCATGACGCAGCAGGTGAAGTCGGAGCTTGCCACCATCAAGGTGACCAAGCCCTGCTGCCGCCGCGCCGAGGTGGCCTCGCTGCTCCGCTTCGGCGGCGGGATCCACATCGTCAGCGGCAAGATCGTGATCGAGGCCGAGCTCGACACCGGGGCGGCCGCGCGTCGCCTGCGCACCACCATCACCGAAGCGTTCGGGCTGGCCAGCGACCTGATCGTGATCTCGGGCAGCGGCATTCGGCGTGGCACCCGTTACGCCGTCCGTGTGGCCAAGGACGGCGAGGCGCTGGCCCGTCAGACCGGCCTCATCGACTCGTATGGACGCCCGGTCCGGGGGCTGCCGTCAGCGATCGTCAGCGGTGGGTTGTGTTGCCAGGAGGCCGCCTGGCGAGGCGCTTTCCTCGCTCACGGCTCCCTGACCGAACCCGGACGCTCCATGGCGATGGAGATCACCTGCCCCGGGTCCGAGGCTGCGCTCGCTCTGGTCGGTGCGGCGCGCCGCATCAGCATCACCGCCAAGGCCCGCGAGGTCCGCGGCGTGGATCGGGTGGTCATCCGCGACGGTGAGGCCATCGGGGCCATGCTCACCCGCCTCGGTGCGCACGAGTCCCGCATGGCCTGGGAGGAACGCCGGATGCGTCGCGAAGTGCGTGCGTCCGCGAACCGGTTGGCCAACTTCGACGACGCCAATCTCCGTCGCTCGGCGCGCGCCGCGGTGGCCGCCGGGTCACGTGTTGCGCGTGCGCTTGAGATCCTGGGCCCGGACGTCCCGGAGCACCTGCGCGTGGCCGGGATGCTGCGCCTGGAACACAAGAACGCCTCCCTCGAAGAGCTGGGCCAGCACCACGTGCCACCCCTGACCAAGGACGCCGTCGCGGGCCGCATCCGTCGTCTCCTCGCGACCGCCGACAAGGCTGCCGCCGACCAGGGGATCCCGGGGACGGACGCGAACCTGAGTCCCGAGTTGCTGGACGAGAACGACTGACCCGCGCGCCTTGCCGGCGTCCCGCCCCACGACGCCCGTCGTTCGGCAGGGACATGGAATGTCCACCCCCCACGTGCTCGGCCAGCGAGTTCGTTACGCTTGGGGTGTCCACACATCCGTGTCGCACGACTGAGTCCCACCCGTGCTCGGCACCCAGCATCTCGAAGGGGAATCCACCAGATGACCGTCAAGGTTGGTATCAACGGCTTCGGCCGCATTGGCCGCAACTACTTCCGCGCCCTCGTTTCTCAGGGCGCCGACCTCGAGGTCGTGGCCGTCAACGACCTCACTGACAACAAGACGCTCGCGCACCTGCTGAAGTACGACTCGATCCTCGGTCGCTTCCCCGGTGAGGTCTCCTACGACGCCGAGTCCATCACCGTCGACGGCAAGAAGATCATGGCCTACGCCGAGCGCGATCCCAACGCCCTGCCCTGGGGCGATCTCGGCGTCGACATCGTCATCGAGTCGACCGGCTTCTTCACGGACGCCACCAAGGCCGTCGCGCACATCAACGCCGGCGCCAAGAAGGTCCTCATCTCTGCCCCGGCGAAGAACGAGGACATCACGATCGTCATGGGCGTCAACGACGACCTGTACGACTCGGCTGCCCACAACATCATTTCCAACGCGTCGTGCACGACGAACTGCCTGGCCCCCATGGCCAAGGCGCTGAACGACGGTCTGGGCATCGTCAAGGGCCTCATGACCACGATCCACGCCTACACCCAGGACCAGAACCTGCAGGACGGCCCGCACAGCGACCTCCGTCGTTCGCGCGCAGCCGCCCTCAACATGGTTCCCACCACCACCGGCGCGGCCAAGGCTGTGGCCTTGGTGCTCCCGGAGCTGAAGGGCAAGCTCGACGGTTACGCCATGCGCGTCCCGACCCCCACCGGTTCCGCGACCGACCTCACCTTCGAGGCCTCCCGCGAGACCACGGTCGAGGAAGTCAACGCACTCGTCAAGGCTGCCGCCGAGTCGGGCCCCATGAAGGGCTTCCTGGTCTACACCGAGGATCCGATCGTCTCCAAGGACATCGAGACCGACCCGGCGTCCTGCGTCTTCGACGC